>NZ_CP054044.1:3399974-3709062 GCF_013282745.1 Yersinia bercovieri ATCC 43970 | reverse complement strand
AAGCCAACGGCGGTGTTAAAGCACTGCAAGCCATCGGCGGCCCATTCTCACAAGTGCGTTTCTGCCCAACGGGTGGGATTACACCTAATAACTACCGCGATTATCTGGCGCTGAAGAGCGTGCTGTGTATTGGCGGTTCATGGTTGGTTCCGGTGGATGCGCTGGAAAAAGGTGACTATGCGCGCATTACAGAATTAGCGAAACAAGCTGTTGCGGGTGCGACTGCATAAGTTGTTCTAACTCCCTGAACTGACGGGAGAATCCCAGCATTCGTGCTAAAAACAAAACCCCTGTCATGCAGGGGTTTTGTTTTTTTGAAATCACTAACTTATTATTTTTAAATCTCTTTTTTTAAACTATTTGCTAAATTGATGGTTTGCTTTATAAAATTGGCTGTGGTAAAACTGCACTAGTTAATTATTCCAATTTGATGAGGATTTTAGGCGTATCGCACTAGGTTTGGCTAACAAGTAGGTGGCTAAGGCAGGTGTGGCTAAAAAAAATAGATATATTATGATGAAAATTAATGGAATTACTTTCAAACCTTCTACCTGTCAACTCTTCCTGTCTGCCATTCTGGCCAGTGAGCATCACTGGTGCAGCGAGCTGTAGCGTCTCTCCTCTTCCGTTTTAAGTCAATTTTCGAAAAAAATTATACGCCAAGTGAGTTTCTATTTCTTACGGCCTGCGCACACCTATGCCTTGTAAATAGGGTGCCAAGTGAGGATAACCGTAATAAATAGACCTTAGCGTGCGTTGATGCGTGTTAGGAGAAGAAAGATGATTTATTGGATATTTTTGGGGTTAGCTATTGTTGCTGAGATCATTGGCACTTTATCAATGAAGTACGCCAGTGTCAGCGGTGAGATGACCGGGCATATCGTGATGTATTTTATGATAACCGGCTCCTATATTTTGCTGGCTCTGGCGGTTAAAAAAGTGGCGCTGGGGGTGGCGTATGCCTTGTGGGAAGGGATTGGCATTCTGATTATCACTATTTTTAGTGTGTTGTGGTTTGATGAAAGTCTATCCGTGCTGAAAATAGCGGGCTTAGCAACCTTGGTGGCAGGGATTATGTTAGTGAAATCAGGAACCCGTAAACCGAAGAAGCCGGGTAACCAGAGCAGGAATGCAGGTGAGCACCATGCAACAGCTTGAGTTTTATCATATTGCCTTTCTGATTCTGGCGGTCATTTTGGAGATCATCGCCAATATCTTGCTGAAGATGTCAGATGGTTTTCGCCGTGTATGGTTGGGCATCTTATCATTGCTGTCGGTGTTAGGGGCATTTAGCGCCTTGGCGCAGGCGGTTAAAGGCATAGAATTATCAGTGGCTTATGCTTTGTGGGGCGGCTTTGGTATTGCGGCAACTGTGGCGGCCGGCTGGATTTTATTTAACCAGCGCCTGAACTATAAGGGATGGATTGGTCTTATTTTGCTGCTGGCTGGGATGGTGATGATTAAGTTGTCCTAATATACCCGTCGTACTTGAAGTTGCAGGGGTGTTCGCTGCGCGCACGAACCCGAATCACTTACTTGTGTAAGCTCATCGGGATTCGCTTGCTGGCTGCCTACCTGCAACGCCAATTACTTTGGGTATAATCTGTATTGATACCTGCTCGTAACGCGCAGTAAACTAGATTGCCGCAATAATTTTGATCTCAACTTTATACTTCGGATTCATCAACTTGGATTCGACAGTACAGCGCACAGGCGCATGGCCGTCGACCACCCAGGCATCCCACGCCGCATTCATCGCCGCGAAATCAGCTTTATCAGCCAAAAAGATGGTGGCATCCAGAATACGGCTTTTATCTGAACCGAGCTGATTCAGCATGATATCAATCGCCGCCAGCGTGTTAGCGGTCTGCGCGGTGGCGTCGGCATCCAGATTTTCCGGCACACTGGTGTAGTAAATGGTGTCGTTGTGAATCACCGCATCGGACCAACGTTTTGCTGGATTAATTCGCTCAATACTCATTTTCACTCCCTTATGTGAATCTTAATGTCAGTTATTGGCATAAGGGTAGCATAGCTAATGGTGAGAATGTGTAGTCGCGGGGCGATAGGCTTGGCATAATCACCGCTGATTTCGCCCGGAAGAGACAGTGTGATAGACGATTTTGCAACAGATAGCGCACTGGCGCAGGCCATTACAGGTTTTAATCCCCGAGAGTCCCAGCGCCAGATGGCTGCGGCCATCAGTGAATCCATTGATGGCAAACAGCAATTGGTGGTTGAGGCGGGCACGGGTACTGGCAAAACATTTGCCTATTTGGCACCGGCACTGCGGGCTGATTGCAAAGTGATCATCTCCACCGGCTCCAAAGCGTTACAAGACCAGCTCTATTCCCGCGATCTGCCCACCGTGGCAACCGCCTTGAAATATAAAGGGAAATTGGCCTTGCTTAAAGGGCGTTCCAACTACCTCTGTCTGGAGCGCCTTGAGCAGCAATCATTGGCGGGGGGCGAGTTGGCGGGTGAAACACTGGTCGATCTGGTTCGCCTGCGCGGCTGGTCAGCGGAGACGATTGATGGCGATATCAGCACTTGTGGTCAGGTCGCTGAGGACAGTTTTGTCTGGCCGCTGGTGACCAGTACCAATGATAACTGTCTGGGCAGTGATTGCCCGTTGTACCAAGAGTGTTTTGTGGTGAAAGCTCGCCGCAAGGCGATGGATGCGGATGTGGTGGTGGTTAACCATCATCTGTTTCTGGCTGATATGGTGGTCAAAGAGAGCGGTTTTGCTGAATTGATCCCCACCGCCGATGTCATGATCTTCGATGAAGCCCATCAGATTCCAGATATTGCCAGCCAATATTTCGGCCAGCAGCTCACCAGCAGACAGCTGATGGATCTGGCGAAAGATATCATTATTGCTTATCGCACCGAAGTGCGGGACTCGGCGCAATTGCAGAAAAGTGCTGATCGCCTATCGCAAAGCACGCAAGATTTCCGCCTGGTTCTGGGTGATCCGGGTTATCGCGGCAATTTACGTGACGTGATGGAGCAGCCTGCGATTCAGCGGGCGCTGTTGTTACTCGATGATGCGCTAGAGCTATGTTATGACGTGATGAAACTGTCGCTAGGGCGCTCAGCCATGTTAGATGCCGCCTTTGAGCGCGCTACTGTCTATCGTAACCGCCTAAAGCGCTTAAAAGAGGTCACCACACCCGGTTACAGCTACTGGTATGAGTGCAATTCCCGCCACTTTATTTTGGCGCTGACACCACTTTCGGTCTCCGATCGCTTCCGTGAGTTGATTGAAGAGAAGCCGGGAACTTGGATTTTCACCTCCGCCACGCTATCGGTTAACGACCAATTATCCCATTTTACTGCTCGGCTAGGGCTGACCAACGCCAGAACCTTGCTGTTGCCCAGCCCGTTTGATTATGCTAATCAAGCTTTGCTCTGTGTGCCGCGTAATCTGCCCTCTGCCAATGAGCCGGGGGCGGCCCGCAAACTGGCGGTGATGCTAAAACCCTTAATTGATGCCAATAAAGGGCGCTGTTTCTTCCTCTGCACCTCGCACCAGATGATGCGCGGATTGGCGGAGGAGTTTCGCGCCAGCATGACATTGCCGGTTTTGGTGCAAGGTGAAACCAGCAAAGGGCAGCTACTGGCGCAGTTTGTGGCGGCGGGTAATGCGCTGCTTGTCGCGACCAGCAGTTTTTGGGAAGGGGTGGATGTTCGCGGCGATGCATTATCTTGCGTTATCATCGACAAACTGCCATTCACCTCACCGGATGATCCGTTACTGAAAGCACGGATTGAGGATTGCCGTCTGCGTGGGGGGACCCCTTCAATGATGTGCAATTGCCCGATGCTGTTATCACGTTGAAGCAGGGCGTGGGGCGATTGATTCGTGACATTGATGATCGCGGTGTGCTGGTTATCTGTGATAATCGGTTGGTGATGCGCCCTTATGGCGCTATGTTCCTTAATAGCCTGCCACCAGCCCCCCGCACCCGCTCATTGGCGAAAGCTATCGCTTTTCTCAAGCAACGCGATTAAAAGAAAAACGAGCAGGGGTGTGCTATCATGCGCGCCCTGTATTGAATTGATACTCTTTTCCTGCCGAGGTTGGCATGTCCACGCGAATTTTAGCGATCGATACCGCAACAGAAGCTTGTTCTGTCGCACTCTGGAATAACGGCGAAGTCCAGGCACTGTTTGAGCTTTGCCCACGGGAACACACCCAACGTATTTTACCGCTGGTGCAGCAAGTGTTGGCTGAATCGGGCTTATCACTAGGGCAGCTTGATGCATTGGCCTTTGGCCGAGGCCCCGGTAGTTTTACGGGGGTGCGTATTGGTATCGGTATTGCTCAAGGGCTGGCACTGGGTGCTGACTTGCCGATGATTGGTGTCTCCACACTACAAACCATGGCCCAGGGCGCATTTCGTCTGACGGCGGCGTCGCGAGTATTGGCCGCGATAGATGCCCGCATGGGCGAAGTCTATTGGGGTGAGTTTGAGCGAAATGCCGCCGGGGATTGGCTGGGTGAAGCGACTGAAGCGGTGATGACACCGGATCAAACGTTGGCACGCTCTCAAATGCTGAGTGGTCGTTGGGCCACGGTCGGCACTGGCTGGCAAACTTATCCTGAACTGATTAGCGGCAGCAATGTGCAACTTACTGACGGCCAAATGCTGTTGCCGCAAGCCGAAGATATGCTGCCTTTGGCGCTCTCATTGTGGGCGAACGGGCAAGCTGTCAGTGTGGAAAATGCCGAGCCGGTCTATCTGCGCAACGAAGTTACCTGGAAGAAACTGCCGGGCCGTTAGAAAAAGTACCCAATAGATTTCACAATACAGAAAGGCGGCAATCCCGATGAGCTTACATCAGTCAGAAATTTAGGGAAGTTAGCGCCGCTAACGCCGCTGTAATGTGAAAGATGGAGGGTATAGAAACTTGTTATTCAAATTAGAGTCTAAAATATTAGGACAACTAATGATAATAAGGAGTAACAGACTATGACGATTAAAACGTCAGTAGCTCAATCGACAAAACATAAAAACCGTAAATGGATGTTGGGTTGGCTGGGTTTGGGTGTGTTGTTACTTTCTGGTTGCGTGACGATCCCACCGGCGATTCAGGGCACGACAGCAACGCCGCAGCAAAATCTCAATTTGGTCAGAACCGCACCGCAGGCATTTATCGGTCAGGAGGCGCGTTTCGGCGGTACAGTGGTTAGTGTGGTCAATGAACCACATCGCACCCGGCTTGAGATTGCCACTGTTCCATTGGATTCCGGTGCCAGACCTATATTAGGTGAACCCTCACAGGGGCGGATTATTGCCTATGTGAATGGTTTCCTTGAGCCAGCGGATTTCCGTGGGCATCTTGTCACCGTCGTCGGGCCTATCACCGGAGTTGAAGCCGGTAAAATTGGTATGACGCCATATAATTTCGTGGTGATGAATGCCACGGGCTATAAGCGCTGGCATCTTGAACAGCAAGTGATGTTGCCACCAACGATGGGGCCATGGGGCTATCGGCACCCTGAAATGTGGGGGCCGGGATGGGGTTGGTATGGCCCAGGGCCAGTGCCGGTACAAACGATCGTCACTGAGTAAGCTGTTGCAGTATTATAAGTAGGCACATCATGAGAGAAGGCGCTAAATTTAGCGCCTTTTTTATGTCTGTTTTACCGCGATTAATCTATAAAAGATTATATAATCAAATGGTTACCATATTTAACACTATCATAAAATGATAACATTCTGATTTTGTTGTGTTTTTTCGGGCGGCATTGGCCGCCTTGACTATTTATGGGATCTCGATATCAGAAAATAGTGATGTATCTCCCAACCTTAAAATTGTTTAAAAGCAAACTGGTACGCTGAGTTAAAATATTGTTAAAGTTCTGGTGTAAATTTGCGTCTTTTCTTCGTGACCAATAACAATTTCAGGAGCGCTACCTTGGAAAAAGTATGGCTAAAGCGTTATCCGGCAGATGTCCCCGCAGAGATAGACCCGGATCGCTACTCTTCTTTGGTGGAAATGTTTGAGAACGCGGCATTGCGTTATGCGGATCAACCCGCGTTTATCAATATGGGCGAGGTGATGACTTTCCGTAAGCTGGAAGAGCGTAGTCGTGCTTTCGCCGCTTATTTGCAGCAAGGTTTGGGGCTGCAAAAAGGTGACCGTGTCGCATTAATGATGCCCAATCTGCTGCAATATCCTATCGCTTTGTTTGGCATTCTACGTGCAGGTATGGTGGTGGTGAATGTTAACCCGCTATACACCCCAAGAGAGTTGGAGCATCAGCTTAACGATAGCGGCGCTGCGGCGATCGTTATTGTTTCCAACTTTGCCCACACGTTGGAAAAAGTGGTCTTTAAAACGCAGGTTAAACACGTCATTTTAACCCGCATGGGGGATCAACTGTCGGCAGCTAAAGGGACGTTGGTGAATTTCGTGGTGAAATACATCAAGCGGCTGGTGCCGAAATACTATCTACCTGATGCCATTTCGTTCCGCACTGCGCTGCAAAAAGGTCGCCGTCTGCAATATGTTAAGCCGGATGTGATTAATACGGATATGGCTTTCTTGCAGTATACCGGCGGCACGACGGGGGTGGCGAAAGGGGCGATGTTGACCCACCGTAATATGCAGTCGAACCTGGAACAGGCGAAAGCTGCCTATGCGCCACTGCTGCAACCCGGGCATGAATTGGTGGTCACCGCGCTGCCGCTCTATCACATCTTTGCTTTAACCATGAACTGCCTGCTGTTTATTGAGTTGGGTGGGCGCAGCTTATTGATCACCAACCCGCGCGATATTCCCGGCATGGTTAAAGAGCTAAGTCATTACCCATTCACGGCGATGACTGGGGTGAATACATTATTTAATGCTTTGTTAAATAACGAAGAGTTCGCTAAGTTGGATTTCTCTACGCTGAGGTTGTCGGTCGGCGGGGGAATGCCGGTACAGCAGGCGGTGGCTGAACGTTGGGAAAAACTCACCGGTAAACACTTGCTGGAGGGCTATGGTCTGACTGAGTGTTCACCGTTAGTGACCGGTAACCCTTATGACTTGAAACATTACAGCGGCAGCATTGGCCTACCGGTGCCGTCAACGGATGTTCGGCTGGTAGATGATGAGGGCCATGATGTGGCATTTGGCGAGCCGGGTGAACTATGGGTGCGTGGCCCACAAGTTATGTTAGGCTATTGGCAACGGCCAGAAGCCACGGATGAAGTGCTAAAGGAGGGCTGGTTGGCAACAGGTGATATCGCGACTCTTGATGAACAAGGCTTTTTGCGCATTGTTGATCGTAAAAAAGATATGATTCTGGTGTCAGGATTTAATGTCTACCCCAATGAGATTGAAGATGTGGTCGCGTTACATCCGAAAGTACTCGAATCTGCCGTCATTGGGGTGCCTAATGGGGTTGCTGGTGAGGCGGTAAAAGTGTTCATCGTGAAAAAAGATGCCACGTTGACACAGGAAGAGCTGCTAACCCATTGCCGCCGCTACCTTACAGGGTATAAAGTACCGAAAATAGTCGAGTTCCGTGACGAATTGCCGAAATCGAATGTCGGCAAAATTTTGCGTAGGGAATTGCGTGATGAACTTGTTACCAATAAGGCTGGCGATCAAGACGCAGCTTAGCGTAACGGTATCACCCAATCATTATCAACAACGCCGGTCATCGCCGGCGTTGTTGTGTTTGCCATAGACTATAGCCGCCCCTCGCAAGATGGCGGTTATAACGACCAAGAGAATGACGTTTTGAATTATCAGTTGATCACCACCAATGATGCGTTGCAGCAGGTCTGCGAACAAGCCCGGAAACATGCTCATGTCGCGCTGGATACTGAGTTTGTCAGAACACGCACTTACTATCCGCAGTTGGGCCTGATTCAACTGTATGACGGTGAACAACTTTCACTGATTGACCCTTTGCCAATTACTGAATGGCAACCCTTCCGCGAGCTACTGCAAGATCTGGCTGTCGTGAAATACCTGCACGCTGGCAGCGAAGATCTTGAGGTGTTTTTAAATGCCTTCGACAGAATGCCGACGCCGATGATTGATACGCAAGTACTGGCCGCATTTTCGGGACGTTCGCTATCTTGTGGCTTTGCTATGTTGGTCAATGAGTTTGAAGGTGTTGAGTTAGATAAAAGTGAATCTCGTACCGATTGGATAGCCCGGCCATTAAGCGAAAAGCAGTGTGATTACGCGGCTGCTGATGTGTTTTACCTGTTACCGCTGGCGGCTAAATTAGTTGAAGCGACCGAAGCCGCCGGGCGGATGGATGCGGCTAAAGATGAGTGTCAGCTGTTGTGCCGTCGTCGTAGTGAGACACTGGACCCAGAACTCGCCTATCGTGAGATTACCAATGCCTGGCAGCTACGAGGACGTCAGTTGGCATGTTTACAGAAACTGGCCGCATGGCGTTTGCGTCAGGCACGTGAGCGCGATTTGGCGGTGAACTTCGTGGTGCGGGAAGAGAACCTTTGGCAAGTAGCCCGCTATCAGCCCACTTCGCTAGGTGAGCTGGACTCCTTGGGGCTGAGTGGGCAGGAGATTCGCTATCACGGTCGCACCTTATTGGCGCTGGTCGCTGAGGGTAATACAGTACCTGAAGAGCAACTGCCGCCACCGGTCGCTAACCTGATTGACCAGCCCGGCTACAAGAGAGTTTTTAAAGAGATTAAAGCGCTAATTCTGTCGGTCAGTGAGCGCTCTGGTCTAAGTAGCGAATTACTGGCATCACGCCGTCAAATAAATCAACTCCTCAGTTGGCATTGGAAATTGAAATTATCAGAGACTCAGCCTGAACTATTAAGTGGTTGGCGTGGTGATTTGTTATCTACGGAATTGACCGAGATTTTACAGCACTATTAATGATATTCAGGGTGGGGGAGACTTCACTCTGGTTATTTCAGTTTTTAATTCATCAGGGCTTTATGAACAACTGAAATAGAGATTAAGAATTTTCTTGTTTTAGTGGGGATGTCTATTTAATTGCGGCGATGTAGCTGGATATATATACAGTCAATAGGATGGCCATCCGCTATAGATAACTAGCACTGTAAATAAACACCCCTGTAAATGAATACAGGGGTTAGTTATTGCGAAGACATCATTTAGGTGTTTCTTCCGTTTCCGGTAATGTCACGTTAAGTTCAAGCACCGAAATATCATCCCCTTTCTGCTCAAATTGCACATGCAGCATTTCAGGTTCGATCTGGATATATTTACAAATAACCGCCAAAATATCGCGTTTTAAGTCAGGCAAATAGTGGGGCGCACTGTCCCCACGACGACGTTCAGCGACGATAATTTGCAGCCGTTCCTTGGCTATATTGGCTGTCGGTTTTTTGCGGGACAGAAAAAAGTCTAACAAAGCCATGGTTTATCCCCCAAAAAGGCGTTTCAGGAAGCCCTTCTTCTCTTCTTCGATGAAGCGGAAGGGGCGTTCTTCTCCTAGCAGACGGTCAACGGTATCGTCATAAGCTTTACCAGCATCTGACTCTTTGTCCAGAATCACAGGCTCGCCTTGGTTCGAGGCACGCAGTACTGACTGGTCTTCTGGTATAACGCCAACCAATGGGATCCTCAGAATGTCGAGGACATCTTCCATGCTAAGCATATCGCCGCGATTAACGCGCCCTGGGTTGTAGCGGGTCAACAGCAGATGTTCTTTAATCGGATCTTGGCCATTTTCGGCACGACGCGACTTAGATGACAGTATCCCGAGGATGCGGTCTGAGTCACGAACCGAAGAGACTTCAGGGTTGGTGGTAATGACTGCTTCATCGGCAAAATAGAGTGCCATCAAAGCGCCGCTTTCGATGCCGGCAGGAGAGTCACACACCACGAACTCGAAGTTCATTTCGCCAAGATCATTCAAAATCTTTTCAACACCCTCTTTGGTCAGGGCGTCTTTGTCACGGGTCTGAGAAGCGGGCAGGATATACAGATTATCTGTGCGCTTATCTTTTATTAATGCTTGGTTCAAGGTGGCATCACCTTGAATGACATTAACAAAATCATAAACGACACGGCGCTCGCATCCCATAATTAAATCTAAATTCCGTAGGCCGATATCGAAATCGATAACCACGGTTTTTTTACCTTTTTGGGCCAAGCCGGTTGCGATAGCCGCGCTTGATGTGGTCTTGCCAACGCCCCCTTTACCCGATGTAACAACAATAATGCGTGCCATGAAATGGATTCCTTGTCAAAAGGGCTTAATTTAAAGGTTGTATAGTTAGTGCGTTATCCAGCAGATGCAGACGTGCGGCCTGACCAAAATAGTCACGCGGAATCTGATCACTCAACCAGTACTGCCCTGCGATAGAGACTAGTTCAGCACCCAGATGCGTGCAAAAAATCTGGCACTGGGCATCACCGGATGCACCTGCTAGCGCACGGCCTCGCATCATTCCATAGATATGAATATTGCCGTCGGCAATTAATTCAGCACCGGCACTGACACTGCTGATAACAATCAAATCGCAATTACGAGCATAAATTTGTTGGCCAGAACGGACTGGCGTGTTGATGATTCGAGTCTTGGTCGGAACGTTTTCTGGCGGGCTGATAACTGGCTCGGGCGCCCTTTTCTGGCCTTTCCCCTCACTCAGTAATGGTAAGCCTGCTCGTGCTATCGCCCGTTTTTGACGCTCATCTTGACAACCACTGATGCCAACAATACGCAGACCTGCTGAGGTGACAGCCTGTTGGATATCTTTCCAGTTAGCACCGTTAGGTAACGTTGCAACGTTAATCACAACAGGGGCGTTTTTCAGAAAAGCGGGAGCTTGATCCACCTTTTCCTGCAATGCCTGACGGATTACCTCCGGTCGTGAATCATGTAAATGAATGACCGAAAGGGTAAAACTACTGCCTTTTAACTCAATTGGCGATTGTGACATCTATCCTGACTCAGTTTCAGCTACGTTTAATCCCCAGAATATCATTCGGGGGTACAATATTCTGATGTTCCTAAGCATGTTATAGGTAATATAAAAATAAATCTATCCGTATCAATATATTGAAATCTTAAGGTCAGAATGACAGCAATCAGACAAGAAATTACAGCATAACTTCTGCTTATTCGCTAGCCCTGAACCGTCTATATTTGGCTGATATCACTACCATTCTAGATTTGTGTATTTTTTCAACAATGAAATTCACTTAGTACCGGTTTTGCTACGCCGATAAAATTCGTTATTTCTATCAAATATGGCGAATTCTTTATCATGCGGCGTGTTTTTTATAAAATAGAGTAATAGCGCATCACTATTATCGGTTTCGTGAAATATTTCTCAGTGCTATTTCGGAAAAATCTGACTAAGTCATCTGTAAATCCAGATATCGCGAGAGTGTGGTATAGCTTGGCATGTTATAATTTTCAGCTACCATACCATTTTACTATCGAATTCGACCAATAGAGTCCAGAACATGCTTTGTGCTATTTATAGAAGCCCGAAACGGGATCAGACTTACCTCTATATTGAAAAGAGAGATGATTTTTCGCGAGTGCCGGCTGAGCTGCTCGCCAGTTTTGGCAAACCGCAATTTGCGATGCAACTGGCATTAAACAGCCGTAAAACCTTAGCAACCGCGGATATCGAAAAAGTGAAAAGTGCGCTTGTTGATCAGGGCTTTTATCTGCAAGTTCCGCCCCCGCCAGAGAGCTTGTTGAAAATGCATTTGGGCGAAAGCAAAGCATCATCCTAATATGAAGGCTTTCACCTTCCTCAGTGAGTTGCGGTCTAGTGAGGAGGGGCTTTTACCTTGATTGAGGCCATAAGCTAAATTGCGGGCGGACTTCAATATTGAGTTGGCGTGATAGTCGCTCTATGCCATAGTCGTTTGACTGCGGTGTCGGGGCTATCAGGATGTAAATTCAGGAGAGGCAGTATGTATCAACATAGAGACTGGCAAGGGGCTTTGCTGGATTTTCCAGTGAGTAAAGTGGTTTGCGTAGGCAGCAACTATGCAGAACATATTAAAGAGA
The DNA here is from genome assembly GCF_013282745.1 of Yersinia bercovieri ATCC 43970. Classification (NCBI taxonomy): domain Bacteria; kingdom Pseudomonadati; phylum Pseudomonadota; class Gammaproteobacteria; order Enterobacterales; family Yersiniaceae; genus Yersinia; species Yersinia bercovieri. Next base: position 3,697,076 of record NZ_CP054044.1, on the reverse strand, counting down.
TGGGGAGTACAGCCTCAGTTGAACCGGTTCTGTTTATCAAACCTGAAACGGCGTTATGTGACATTCGCCAGCCAGTGTCGATCCCCAAAGAGTTTGGAGCAGTACACCATGAAGTTGAGTTGGCTGTTTTGATCGGTACGCCGTTAAAACAAGCCAGCGAAGATAGGGTGGCTCGTGCGATTGCGGGTTATGGTGTGGCGCTGGATTTAACTTTGCGCGAGCTGCAGGCGGGTCTGAAGAAGGCCGGCCAGCCGTGGGAGAAAGCCAAAGCATTTGATGGCTCTTGCCCGATCTCTGGTTTTATTCCTGTAGCTGAGTTTGGTGATGCACAACAGGCTGAATTGTCCCTGACTATTAATGATGAAATTCGTCAGCAGGGTAATACTCGCGACATGATTACCCCCATCATTCCGCTGATAAGTTACATTAGCCGCTTCTTTACTTTGCGGGCTGGCGATATTGTTTTGACGGGCACCCCACAAGGGGTTGGGCCGATGAAGTCGGGCGATATGCTTAAAATAATGCTTAATGGCAAGACCTTGAACACCCGCATAATCTAACCAAATCCCTGCCGCTTATGCCCTTTGGCTAGGCGGCAAGGCTTGCATCTGACCGCTAAAGCGTCTATAACGACCCGCTCATTTATCTACACCGGATACCGATATGTCACAACTTCCTTTTTGGCAACAAAAAACACTCGCTGAGATGTCAGATAGTGAATGGGAATCACTGTGCGACGGTTGCGGCCAATGCTGTTTGAACAAACTGATTGATGAGGACACTGATGAAATCTACTTCACCAATGTGGCCTGCGATCAGCTCAATATTAAAACCTGCCAGTGCCGTAACTATGAGCACCGCTTTGAGTTGGAAGAGGATTGCATCAAGTTAACTCGCGAAAATCTGGTCACTTTTGATTGGTTACCGCCAACTTGCGCCTATCGGCTCATCGGCGAAGGTCGTGGCTTACCCCAGTGGCACCCGCTAATCACCCATTCAAAATCCGCCATGCATGGCGAACGTATCTCAGTACGCCATATTGCGGTTCATGAAAGTGAAGTGATCGACTGGCAAGATCACATACTTAATAAACCTCAGTGGGCCAGATAACACTTACCTATTGATAGGTTAGGTGTGGCATACTAGCGCCGAAATTTAACCAAGAAACTTAATAAAATGAAATATTCAACGTTAGCCGCTGTCATCATCGGCATCTCCGCGACTTTAGGTAGTGTTTCGCATCAGGCTCTGGCGGGTGGGACTTCATTAATTAACCTTGATTGCCAGCTGAAAGAGGGGAGTCGTCTCTCTGCGGTGTTGGATGGTCCTAATCAACAATTGACCATCGATAAGTCGGTATTTCAGTTCGTAAAAGTGAATCCGGAAGGTCAGGGTGAGTCATTAATCTTCCAGAAAGCAAATAGTCAGGATCAGGTTATTGCCTCCCTCAATATATCTGCATTGCCAATTCGACTGGCTATTGTTGATGGTGAGCAGGCTAACCAGTACATTTGCACACATACCAAAGCTTAATTCGCTTATCATCAGATTGAGATGAGGCTGCCTAAAGGGTGGCCTTTTTTAGTTGTGCGACCTTTTTTATCTATAAATCTGATTAAACCAATGGATGGATTAGTCCCTAGTTGACGTTAAAGTTACCCACAAAGTTGTAAAGTGAGTCCTCTATCTAGAGAGTTAAATAGCTTGATTGATAACACCGCGATAATTTCTGCTACTGCAATTATTGAGAAGGGGGCGGTGATTGGTGCGAATGTACAAATTGGTCACTTTTGTCACATTGGCGCTCAAGTCACTATTGGTTCTGGCACGGTACTTAAATCACATATTGTCATTAATGGTAATACCGAGCTTGGCTGTGACAATAATATTGGACAATTCTCCTCCATCGGTGAGGTTAATCAGGATCTTAAATATCAGGGTGAAGATACTCGGGTTATTATTGGTGATCGCAATTTGATTCAACAAAATGTCACCATTCATCGCGGCACAATACAAGGTGTTGGTATAACGCGCATCGGTGATGATAATAATCTGATGAGTCACGTGCATATTGGCCATGACTGCGTAATAGGCAGCCACTGTTTATTAGAGTCAAATGTGGGGTTGGCGGGGCATGTTGAGGTCGATGATTTCGCCATTATTGCCGCCGCAAGTGCAGTACATCAGTTTTGTGTTATCGGCACTTATGCGCTAGTCAACACCGGTTCCTGTGTGGTGCAAGATATCCCGCCTTATGTTATTGCTGAAGGAAATCGTGCTGCGCCCGTGGGGGTCAGGGATTTGGCGATGGGGCCTGATTGGCTGGATAGTCGCGACTGGCAAGCAGTTAAAAATGCCTATCAGCTTATTTATCATACCGGTAAGCGGGTGGCGGAGGTGAATATTGAAATTGAACTTCTCGCGAAAGAGTGGCAAATACTGCACGCCTATAAGCCTTTCTTTTCCCGCTCGGCACGGGGCATTATTCGTTAATTAATCGTGGAACGGGTATTTATTAAAACCAATGGCGCCGAGTGGCGCCATTGATAGATAAAGATATGTATAAAAACTATCGGCCAAACAGATCGCGTCTTTTCGGCTTAACGAATTGGCTGATTAGAACCAATAGACCAATCACTAAATACGCAGCAAAGATCCCTACCAACCACTGTGGCATTTCTAATGACAGAAATTCCCACTGTTTTACTGAGCAGTCGCCACTGGCAACAAATACCGCAGGTAACCATTTATCCAATGGTAACCAAGAAGGGAAGCTGACAAAGAAATCACAGGTAGTGAAAGGTGAAGGGTGCAGTTGCAGCATGGTGTGAACCCAGGCTAGTTGAACCCCTCGCCATGCGCTGTAGATCCAGATAAAAATAGCCAGATAGCGCAGTGGTGATTTGGGCGCAATCGCACCCAACAACGACGCACCAAGAATGCCGAATAAAGCAGCACGTTCGTAGATACACATTACGCAAGGCTGTAACAACATCACGTGTTGAAAATAGAGCGCAATCAATTCTAGTGCAAGTGCAGTCAGGGCCATTAATAGCCAAGCACCGCGCCCTTTAGAGCAGCGGTTAAGGAATTGCAACATATCTTTATTTTCCATGCAGTAAGCAATTGTACCGGCAGTGTAAACCAAATCATCTTTGCTGCCAGCTACCCAAAGGTAAAATTAGCCAAAAATCAGCGATTTCTCGCGCGTGACAACCTATCACTGGCATAAATTTTACTTTGGGTGAGATATTGGTTTGTTTTGCCAGCTCATAATTCCCCGAAGTTAATCAACGCCCTTCGTAGCGAGGAAAAGTGTAGAACTGGCTGAGACTATTATGCAAGTAATCAGTGTGTGATGCTAACCCCTGCCACGATATGAGGCAAACTTATCCAGCCATTTTGTGTCATCCATTCTGTTACTGGGACTAATAAATATTCAACACCCAACAGACCGACAATGGTCATCACGATGGTATAGGGCAGAGCCATATACACCATACGACCATACGAAAGGCGAATAAGTGGTGCCAGCGCGGAGGTCAGCAAGAACAGGAACGCGGCCTGACCATTAGGGGTGGCAACGGAGGGGAGGTTAGTCCCGGTATTGATGGCGACCGCCAGAAACTCAAACTGCTTAAGTGAAATAACGCCATGTTCAAACGCGGTACGGGCCTCATTGATATAGACGGTGCCGACAAAGACATTATCCGAAACCGAGGAGAGCAAGCCATTAAACAGATAAAACAGTGATAACTGTGCTGATGGTGAGGCCTGCAACACAAACTGTATAATGGGGGTGAATAGACTTTGCTCAATGATTACTGCGACTACCGCGAAAAAGACGGTGAGCAGCGCGGTAAACGGCAACGCCTCCTGAAAGGCTTTACCCAGGGCATGTTCATTAGTGATACCACAGAGCGAGGTGGCGAGAATAATCACCGATAACCCGACCAACCCCACTTCGGCGATATGTAGTGCCAACGCCAGAACCAACCAAACACCAATCAGTGCTTGAGTCAGGAGTTTTGCCTTCTCCTGCCGGCTGCGTTTTGCGCTGGCTTGCTTATCGTAATCGGTCAGTACCTGGCGAACACGGTCAGGTAGCTCGGCACCATAACCAAAGAGTTTGAAGCGCTCGACCAGCAGGCAGACCAGTAATCCGCAGCACAATACTGGCAGTGTGACGGGTAGCATTCGTATAAAGAACTCAGCAAAATTCCAGCCGGCACTTTTGGCGATAATAAGATTCTGTGGCTCACCGACCATGGTCATCACACCGCCCAGTGCCGTGCCTACACCCGCATGCATCATCAGACTGCGTAAAAATGCCCTGAATTGCTCCAGCGTTTTACGATTCTCTTGATTATCGATCCAGCTGTCATCGGTAATGTCTTTATCGGTATGATTCGATGCAACATGGTGATAAATAGTATAAAAACCAACGGATACGCTAATGACTACCGCAATAACGGTTAATGCATCCAGGAAGGCAGAAAGAAAAGCGGAGGCGATGCAGAAGGCTAATGAGAGAACTATTTTTGAACGGATATTCAGTAAAAGTTTAGTAAATACAAACAGTAGCAACTGCTTCATAAAGTAGATGCCCGCTACCATAAATACCAGCAGTAACAGCACTTCCAGATTGCTGGCAATCTCTTCTGCAACTTGATGTGGGCTAGTCATGCCGATGGCAATGGCCTGAATGGCTAATAATCCACCCGGTTGCAGGGGATAACATTTTAGTGCCATTGCCAGCGTAAAGATAAACTCAATCACCAGCATCCAGCCAGCGATAAACGGGCTGACAAAGAAAAACACCAGCGGGTTAATGATAAGAAACCCGACAATGGCCAATTTGTACCAATCCGGTGAGTTGCCGAGAAAGTTCTTGAGTACCGCTTGTCTAATGGTCATATCCATTGTGAATTATGGTCTCCTTAAATAAATTATTATGGCGCTATTGGCATTCAAAGTTACGTTTTACTTTACGTCATTCATCTAAAAGCAATGCGTATAGTCTGCCCATCATTACATCTGCACAATTTTTGCAACTTTATGACTACTTTCAACGTTTGTACGATTCTGGCGCTATATCAGAGTAGAGTCGTCTGGTATGATGAGCGCACTAAATCGCTGATATGTATCGCTACGGAACGTCAAAAATATGGTTATAAAGGCGCAAAGTCCTGCCGGTTTCGCGGAAGAGTATATTATTGAAAGTATTTGGAATAATCGCTTCCCTCCAGGCACTATTTTGCCCGCGGAGCGTGAACTTTCAGAGCTAATTGGAGTGACCCGCACAACATTGCGCGAAGTGCTGCAACGGCTAGCCCGCGATGGCTGGCTCACTATTCAGCATGGTAAACCGACGAAAGTAAACAATTTTTGGGAGACATCCGGTCTCAATATATTGGAGACACTCGCGCGGCTTGACCACGATAGCGTTCCACAATTGATAGATAACTTACTGGCTGTTCGAACTAATATAGCGACTATTTTTGTCCGGACTGCAATTCGCAATCATCCAGAAAAAGCGCAGGAAATTCTGGCGCAAGCTCTGACGGTTGATGACAGCTCAGAGGCATTTACTGCACTGGATTACGGCATTTTCCGTGGGTTGGCTTTCGCTTCAGGTAATCCGATTTATGGTTTGATCCTCAATGGCATGAAAGGGCTCTATACCCGCGTTGGGCGTTACTACTTCTCCAATCCTGAGGCCCGCAAGCTGGCACTAACCTTCTACAGCAAGCTGTCGTCACTCTGTGATGAGAAAGCCTATGATCAGGTGCTGGATTGTCTGCGAGCTTATGGCAAAGAGAGCGGGGCTATCTGGCACAGTATGCAAGGTACCATGCCAAGTGATTTGGCGGATGCTCGCCGTTAGGTACAAGTACAGTTAAACAGAACAACAAAGGGGGCATTCAATGCCCCTTGAGGTTAATGACAAAGCTGCTGATAGCTCAGTGAGTGAAGGGTTTACCGCACCTAGGGGCACGTCGGTGGCTCACGCCACTTCGACCCCAACGGCACGATCCCCCTTCATTTGACTTTTTTCATGCAAAACTTCCCCTTATCGCGTTAACCCCCTACTATCTATGCCTAATCATGGATATCAGACATTTTCAGGTAAATCCTGAGGCGATGGCCGAGAATATAATGCAGACCCACCCACTATTTACCGCACTCCAACAGCGGCAACAACAGCGTGATCACCGTTACCTCTGGGGCTTGATGGTGATGCTGCTATTGGCGCTGGTCGTCAGTTTGTGTGCCGGTGATGTTTGGATTTTGCCGACTCAGTGGCTGAGCGACAGCGGGCAACTATTTGTTTGGCAGTTGCGTTTGCCCCGAGCATTAGCGGTGATGATGGTTGGCGCGAGTCTTGCCGTCTCCGGTGCGGTGATGCAGGCACTGTTCGAAAATCCATTAGCCGAGCCGGGCTTATTAGGGGTAGCCAATGGCGCGGGGGTAGCGCTGGTGATGGCCGTGTTACTGGGCCACGGGCTGCTGCCCATCTGGTTCTTAAGTGCTTGCGCGATTGCCGGGGCCCTATTTATGACTGTGCTTCTGCTCGGATTCGCCCGTAGACGATTACTGACCAACGCCCGTCTGCTACTGGTTGGCGTTGCCTTAGGGATTGTTTGCAGCGCCATTATGACGTGGGCTGTCTACTTCAGCACCAGCTTGGATTTACGCCAATTAATGTATTGGATGATGGGCGGGTTCAGCGGGATTGACTGGCGCCATCAAGGGTTGGTTATTGCGCTACTGCCGATTGTCATATGGCTCTGTTGCCAAGGGCGAGTACTTAATTTTATGTCACTGGGTGAACAACAAGCCAGACAACTGGGTATTCCCCTCCACTTATGGCGGAATTTATTGGTGCTGGCTATTGGTTTACTGGTCGGTATCAGTGTTGCTTTAGCTGGCGTGATCAGTTTTATTGGTCTTGTTATCCCCCATATTTTACGATTGACTGGCTTAACCGACCAACGGCGTCTATTAGTGGGTTGTGCTTTGGCGGGCGGCGGGATACTGCTATTGGCTGATGTTATCGCGCGTATCGCTCTATTCTCGGCAGAATTACCCATTGGCGTGGTCACCGCGACACTCGGCTCGCCGCTATTTATCTGGTTGCTGACACGGGTGAAAAGTGTAAAGTGATCGGCCTGTTACCCATTCATATTATTGTCAGTTTATCTGTTTTTCATTGCTGAATAAGGGGCCTTCCTGATGAGTAATCCAATTTATTCCATCCCAGTCAACACCATTGATCATCAATCGGTGCAACTAGAAAAGTATAAAGGTTCGGTTCTGTTAGTGGTTAATGTGGCCTCTCAGTGTGGTCTGACTAAGCAGTATGAAGGGCTAGAGAGTCTTTATAAAACCTATCATGGGCAAGGTTTTGAGGTCTTAGGTTTCCCCAGCAATGAGTTTGCCGGGCAGGAACCGGGCAGTGATGAGGAGATCCAGGCTTTTTGCCGCGGGACATTTGGTGTTGAATTCCCGATGTTCAGTAAAATCGAAGTCAATGGCCCACAACGGCACCCACTCTATCAGCAGTTGATCGCCGCTAAATCGGTGGCGGTAAAACCTGAAGGGAGCGAGTTTTATCAGCGGTTAGCGAGCAAAGGGCGTGAGCCAAAACAAGCGGGTGATATTCTGTGGAATTTTGAAAAGTTCCTGATTAGCCGCGATGGCGTGGTGCTTGAGCGCTTTGCGCCTGATATGACGCCAGAAGATCCGCTGCTGATTGCCGCCATTACGCAAGCATTGGCTAGTCACTGATTTACGGATGAAAAAGTCATTTTGAAGCTATTGCAGCTCAGCAATCTCAGTGTAGATACCCGCCTTGCACCTTTTTCTACTCAGGTGACTGCTGGGCGGCAAATTCATGTGATTGGCCCGAATGGGGCAGGGAAAAGCACCCTGCTGGCAGCAGTAGCGGGCCTATTACCTGCGGCTGGAGATATTGTGCTGGCGGGTAAATCTCTACCTCTCTATTCAGGGCGTGAATTGGCCCGGTTGCGGGCCTATTTAAGCCAACAGCAGTCGGCGCTGACCATGATGCCGGTTTTCCAATATCTTGCGCTTTATCAGCCCGCAGGGGTTGACCCAGATGCGGCAGCGGCGACGATTGGCTATCTCTGCAACCAATTACGCCTGAGCGACAAACTCCCCCGAATGCTGTCACAGCTCTCCGGTGGTGAGTGGCAACGTGTTCGTTTGGCGGCGATATTCTTGCAAGTGTGGCCAGATATCAATCCCGAGAGTCGATTGTTACTGCTTGATGAGCCTTATACGGGCTTGGATGTGGCGCAAAAAGTGGCGCTAGATGAATTGCTGCATAAATTTTGTGCGACGGGTCGTAGCGCAATTATCACGGCCCATGATCTTAACCATACCTTGCAGCAGGCCGATCAGGTGTGGTTAATGGCGGGTGGAAAGGTGCTTGCCCAAGGGGAGACTCAGCAGGTAATGCAAACCGCTACCTTATCGGAGGTATTCGAAGTCGACTTCCAAATTCACAGTTTTAATCAGCAGAATTGGATTATTACAAAAAAGATTTAAGAGTTGCGCTGACTTATTCCTCTCTATCGCTAGCAAATAATCAATATTCCATATTTATAATCTCTAATTATAATTATTATAGCTTTCACCTCAATATTTTCTAAGCAGCCTAATTAATTGAGTGGTCACGATAAAAGAGTGCCATCTATTTTATTATAGTTTTGATTTTTTTGGATAAATCTCAATCTGATATTTATGGTTATTATTTTGAATATATCCGCTAAACCCTCTTTTCTTAAGGTTCGTTTAAGGTTAATGAACTAGAGTTTCCCCCTAGTAGCTCACGACTCTATCTGAGTGGCGTTTAGTTTTCGTTAACTTATTCGGGCCTATAGTTGCCAGAAGCGCAAAGTACTCTAGGGATTTATTAATGCAGAATTTTTTGCCTTTTTCGCGCCCAGCGATTGGCAGCGACGAAATTAACGCGGTAGTCAAAGTGCTAGGTTCTGGTTGGATCACCACCGGCCCACAGAATCAGCAGTTAGAAACGGATTTTTGCGCGACGTTTGGCTGCAAACATGCGGTCGCCGTCTGCTCTGCGACTGCGGGGATGCATCTCACGCTGATGGCGCTGGGGATTGGTCCGGGCGATGAAGTGATTACGCCGTCACAGACTTGGGTGTCAACCCTAAACATGATCGTGCTACTCGGCGCGGAGCCGGTGATGGTTGATGTCGATCGCGACACGTTAATGGTCAGCGCCGCCGATGTTGCAGCGGCTATTACACCAAAAACCAAAGCTATTATCCCGGTACATTACGCCGGCGCACCCTGTGATCTTGATGCTTTGCGAGCTATTGCTTTGCAACGAGGGATTCCATTGATTGAAGACGCGGCCCATGCTGTTGGGACTCGCTATAGAAATCAATGGATTGGCGAAAAAGGTACGGCTATTTTCTCCTTCCATGCTATCAAAAATATCACCTGTGCTGAAGGTGGCTTAATTGCGACTGATGATGATGAGTTAGCGGCGAAAGTTCGTCGGCTTAAGTTTCATGGTTTGGGCGTGGATGCTTTTGATCGTCAGGTTCAGGGCCGCAGCCCACAGGCTGAAGTTGTCGAACCGGGCTATAAATACAATTTATCGGATATTCACGCCGCTATTGCCGTGGTGCAACTCCAGCGCTTAGCTGCAATCAACGCCCGCCGTCAGGAGCTTGTCGCTCGCTATCATGCGGCATTAGCGGGTTCTCCCTTGCAACCACTGGCTGTTCCTCACTATCCCCATCAACATGCATGGCATCTATTTATGGTCCGCGTCGACGAGGAGCGTTGTGGTCTTAGCCGTGATTCGCTGATGGCGCAACTGCAAGAGTTAGGGATTGGCACGGGCTTACATTTTCGTGCGGCACATACCCAAAAATATTATCGCGAACGTTTCCCACAGCTGAATTTACCTCATACCGAATGGAACTCTGCCAGATTATGCACATTGCCCCTTTTCCCCGACATGCTGGATAGCGATGTTGATCGGGTGGTTGATGCACTGACAACTATTATAGGGCCGCACCGTGTTACAAAATAAAGCGATCAAGAAAGTCTCCGTGGTTATCCCGGTTTATAACGAGCAAGAGAGCTTGCCGGTATTAATTGAGAGAACATCGGCGGCCTGTAAATTACTCACTCAACCTTATGAAATTATTCTGGTCGATGATGGCAGCAGTGATAACTCCGCCGATATTTTGACTGTGGCGGCTAATGAGCCTGATAGCTGCATCATTGCGGTTTTACTTAATCGCAACTATGGCCAACACTCGGCGATTATGGCGGGATTCAATCAGGTCAGCGGTGATCTGGTGATTACTCTTGATGCTGATCTGCAAAATCCGCCAGAAGAGATCCCTCGGCTGGTCACTGTGGCGGAAGAGGGTTATGACGTTGTCGGCACCGTGCGCGCCAACCGTCAGGACTCGCTGTTTCGTAAAACGGCCTCCCGCATGATCAACATGCTGATTCAACGGGCGACGGGGAAATCAATGGGGGATTATGGCTGTATGTTACGAGCTTACCGCCGCCATATTGTCGAGGCAATGTTACACTGTCACGAACGCAGTACCTTTATTCCTATCCTGGCAAATACCTTTGCCCGCCATACCACTGAAATTACTGTTCATCATGCTGAACGTGAATTTGGCGACTCAAAATATAGCCTGATGAAACTCATCAATCTGATGTATGACCTGATTACCTGCCTAACCACGACGCCGCTACGTCTGCTCAGCTTGGTCGGCAGTGTCATTGCACTCTCTGGCTTCACGCTGGCGGTGCTGCTGGTGGTTTTGCGTTTGGTCTTTGGCCCCGAATGGGCCGGCGGTGGTGTCTTTACGCTATTTGCCGTGCTGTTCATGTTCATCGGTGCTCAATTCGTCGGTATGGGGCTACTCGGTGAATATATCGGCCGTATTTATAACGATGTACGTGCACGCCCACGTTATTTCATACAGAAAGTGGTCGGCGGTGAGCAGACCGAAAATAATCAGGAAATAGAAAAATGAAAGCGATTGTATTTGCCTATCATGATATTGGCTGTGTAGGTCTGAAAGCACTGGTTGACGCGGGTTACGATATTCAGGCGGTATTTACCCATACTGATGATCCCAATGAAAATCGCTTTTTTACTTCAGTGGCGCGTGTCGCCGCTGATTTAGATTTACCGGTATTTGCGCCGGAAGATGTTAATCACCCATTGTGGATTGAGCGTATTCAGCAATTGCAACCTGATATCATATTCTCTTTCTATTATCGCAATATGCTTTGTGACGATATATTGTCATTAGCACCACGCGGCGCATTTAATTTACACGGCTCGCTGTTACCTAAATATCGTGGCCGTGCACCTATTAACTGGGCGCTGGTGAAGGGGGAGAGTGAAACAGGTGTGACCCTGCACCAAATGGTAAAAAAAGCTGATGCAGGCCCGATAGTGGGTCAATATAAAGTTGCCATTAGCGATGCAGACACCGCATTAACATTACATGGAAAAATGCGTGATGCTTCTCAAAATTTATTAGGTGATTTATTGCCTAAAATGAAAGAAGCGCCACTGCCTCTGACGCCACAAAATGAAGCTGAAGCCAGCTATTTTGGCCGTCGTACTGCAGCAGATGGTGAGATTCATTGGCATCAGTCAGCATCAGCTATCAATAATCTGGTGCGTGCCGTAACAGAACCTTATCCCGGTGCTTTCAGTTATCTTGGCCAGCGTAAACTGATCATCTGGCGCGCCCGTCCACTGGATATGGCCCACGGGAAATTGCCCGGCACTGTGCTGTCGACGTCACCACTGATTGTTGCTTGTGGTGAAGGGGCATTGGAGATTGTGACCGGTCAAGGTGAAAGTGGTTTGTACGTTCAGGGCAACCGCCTGGCACTCGAGATGGGTATTGTCACTGACGTGCGTTTAGCCAGAAAACCAAGCAAAACCCTAAAACGCCGGACCCGCGTGTTAATTCTCGGCGTGAATGGCTTTATCGGGAATCACTTAACCGAGCGCTTATTACGCGATGACCGTTACGAAGTTTATGGTCTGGATATTGGTTCTGACGCCATTAGCCGCTTCCTGAATAACCCCTATTTCCATTTTGTGGAGGGGGATATTAGTATTCATTCCGAATGGATTGAGTACCACATTAAGAAGTGTGACGTTATTTTGCCACTGGTTGCTATTGCTACACCGATCGAATATACCCGCAATCCACTACGGGTGTTCGAATTAGATTTTGAAGAAAATCTGAAGATCGTGCGCGACTGCGTTAAATACAATAAGCGTATTGTCTTCCCATCCACATCTGAAGTTTATGGTATGTGTGATGATAAAGAGTTCGATGAAGATAGTTCACGACTGATTGTGGGGCCGATCAATAAACAGCGCTGGATCTACTCCGTCTCTAAGCAGTTGTTGGACCGCGTGATTTGGGCCTATGGCGCGAAAGAAAATTTAAGATTCACCCTGTTCCGTCCTTTCAACTGGATGGGGCCGCGCTTGGATAATCTTGATGCTGCGCGTATTGGTAGCTCCCGCGCCATTACTCAGCTTATTTTAAATCTGGTCGAAGGCTCACCGATTAAACTGGTTGATGGTGGTGCGCAAAAACGCTGCTTTACCGATATTCATGATGGCATTGAAGCGCTATTCCGTATTATTGAGAACCGTGATGGATGCTGTGATGGTCAGATTATCAACATTGGTAACCCAACCAATGAAGCCAGTATTCGTGAGTTAGCTGAAATGCTGTTGAGTAGCTTCGAAGAGCATGAGTTACGCGGCCATTTCCCGCCATTTGCTGGCTTTAAAGATATTGAAAGCAGTGCCTATTATGGGAAAGGCTATCAGGACGTAGAGTACCGCACGCCAAGTATTCGCAATGCGCGCCGCATTTTACACTGGCAACCTGAAGTCGCCTTGCAACAAACCGTCACCGAAACCTTGGATTTCTTCCTGCGTGGCGCAGTACTTGAACTGAACGAAAGCTCAAAGGACGATCATCACGTATGAAGCAAGTTGGCCTGAGGATTGATGTTGATACCTACCGTGGCACCAAGGAAGGCGTACCCTCACTGTTGGCCGTATTGGCAAAGCATGATGTTAGCGCCAGCTTCTTCTTTAGTGTCGGGCCGGATAACATGGGGCGCCATTTATGGCGTCTTTTCCGACCGCGTTTTCTGTGGAAAATGCTGCGATCTAACGCCGCCTCACTTTATGGCTGGGATATTTTACTGGCCGGTACCGCCTGGCCGGGTAAAAAGATAGCTGAAGACCTTGGGCCAGTGATGAAAAGCACGCTACAGGCGGGGCATGAAGTCGGCTTACACGCATGGGATCACCAAGGCTGGCAGGCTAAAGTTGCGTCGTGGTCAATGCAGCAACTGGCGGAGCAGGTGCAATTGGGGGTGGATGCATTAGAACGGAGCATTCAGCAGCCGATTACCTGCTCCGCAGCTGCGGGTTGGCGTGCCGATGAACGTGTTTTAGCGGTAAAACAGCCATTTTCTTTCCGTTATAACAGCGATTGTCGTGGTACCCACCCCTTCCGGCCACAACTGCCAGATGGCAGCTTAGGCAGTGTCCAGATCCCCGTCACTTTACCGACTTACGATGAAGTGGTGGGGAGTGAGGTTCGCGCTGAAGATTTTAATGATTTTATTATTGCCGCCATGTTACGTGACCAGGGTGTGCCGGTTTATACCATCCATGCCGAGGTTGAAGGCGGGTCTCAGGCTCAGATGTTTGAGCAGTTATTGATTCGAGCAAAAAAACAGAATATCCAGTTTTGTCCTCTCAGCGAACTATTACCCGAGAATTCGGATTTATTACCTGTGGGTAAAGTTGTACGCGCAGCCTTTCCAGGTCGAGAGGGCTGGTTAGGATGCCAGACAGATATAAAGGGTGCAGGATGAGACTGTTAAAAGGAAGTGGAGCGGTAGTGCTGTCGCTATTTTTTGCTCTGGTATATCTATTACCGGTCAATAGCCGGCTATTTTGGCAACCTGACGAAACGCGCTATGCAGAAATTAGCCGGGAGATGTTGCAACGTGGTGACTGGATTGTACCGCATCTACTGGGCATCCGTTATTTTGAGAAACCCATCGCGGGATATTGGTTTAATAATATTAGCCAGTGGATATTTGGTGACACCAATTTCGCCGTCCGGTTTGGCTCAATTTTTAGCACCGCGCTGAGTGCCATATTAATCTACTGGCTGGCGACGTTATTATGGCGTAATCGTGCTACGTCGCTGCTGGCGACACTAATTTATCTCTCTATGTTGCTGGTGTTTGGTATCGGGACTTATGCGGTACTGGACCCAATGATCTCATTGTGGTTAACCGCCTCAATGGTCTGTTTTTATCTCACACTGCGGGCAGAGACGTCGACGCAGAAGGCTGGAGCATATCTGCTGCTCGGCCTTGCTTGTGGGATGGGTTTTATGACCAAAGGTTTTCTGGCGTTGGCGATCCCCGTCATCTCTGTACTGCCCATAGTGATACAGCAAAAACGGGTAAAAGAGCTGCTTATTTTTGGCCCAATCGCGATAGTGAGTGCGGTGCTATTGAGTTTGCCGTGGGCATTGGCAATTGCACAACGCGAGCCTGATTTTTGGCACTACTTCTTCTGGATTGAGCATATTCAACGCTTTGCCGAGAAAGATGCGCAACATAAAGCCCCATTCTGGTACTACCTGCCGATATTGTGCCTGGGTGTTTTACCCTGGTTAGGGCTATTGCCAGGAGCACTTCTCAAGGGGTGGCGTGAACGTGTAGCACGACCTGAGCTGTTCTTTTTACTCAGTTGGGTACTGATGCCGTTGCTATTTTTCAGTGTGGCAAAGGGGAAGCTGCCGACCTATATCCTGCCGTGTATGGCACCGCTATCCATGCTGATGGCCGCCTATGCGACAGATTGTGCCAACAACTTGCGAATGCGTGCGCTCAAGATTAATGGTGTCATCAACTTCCTGTTTGGATTGGTTTGTGCATTGGCGGTGCTGGTTATCGACGTGGGGCTAGTGAGTGGTCTGGTGGCTTACGGGCCGCAAGAGCATCAAAAAGTGGTACTTGGAACAGTTGCCTTTGCCGGCTGGGGGCTGGTGGGCTTGATAACCTGGCGCAATGATGCGCGTCATTGGCGCTGGGCGGCGGTGTGCCCATTACTGTTTGTTTTACTGGTGGGATATTTGATCCCGCAACAAGTCATTGATTCCAAACAGCCACAAAACTTTATCAAGCATAATTTTAGCGAACTCAATAGCAGTCGCTACGTGCTGGCCGACAGTGTGGGGGTGGCTGCGGGATTAGCATGGCAATTAAAACGTAGCGATATACTGATGCTCAGTGAGAAGGGTGAACTGACCTATGGGCTGAACTATGCTGACAGCAAAAACCAGTTCGTCAGCGGCGAAGATTTCAGTCAATGGCTGGCTAGGGCAAGGCAGCAAGGGGATGTATCTTTGGTGATGCAACTATCCCGCGATGAGGCAATTCCGGCCTATTTACCGGCAGCAGATAAGGTTAACCTGATGAATCGTTTGGCACTTTTGTGGTACAAAAAGGCACCATGACAAGTTACCTGCTATTGGTCATGGTCAGTTTATTGACCTGCGCGGGCCAATTGTGTCAGAAACAAGCCGCGCAATGCTGGGAGCGGTCGCCGAAAGCGCGGCTGGCCCCGACACTGCGCTGGCTTGCCGCCGCCATCATGCTGCTCGGTTTGGGGATGTTGCTGTGGTTACGGTTACTGCAACATCTGCCGCTGAGTGTGGCCTATCCGCTACTGAGCTTTAATTTCGTGCTGGTCACGCTGGCCGCACAGCTGTTTTATGGCGAGAAGGCGACACCCCGCCATTGGCTAGGGATTGCCGCTATTATGTTTGGCATCCTATTAATAAGTTGGCGCTGATGAAAGGCTATCTGTGGGGCATTGGCAGCGTGATGCTGGTGACTGTGGCCCAGTTAATGCTGAAGTGGGGCATGATGCATACCCCGTTGATCTCATTGGCTGATATTAATTTCGAATTCTTAGCTAATCACCTAAGCCAACTCATCGCCGTCATCTGTGGGCTGACGGGCTATGCTTTATCAATGTTGTGCTGGTTTTTTGCGTTAAGATACCTGCCGCTCAATCGAGCCTATCCGTTACTGAGCCTTAGCTATGCACTGGTCTATCTGGCCGCCGTACTGCTTCCTTGGTTTAATGAACCCGCGACTTTACTGAAAACCATGGGGGCAGTTTTTATTCTGCTGGGTATCTGGTTGATAAATACTAAGCCGATAAAAGGCGCTTAAACCTATTATCTCATTCATATCACTTGTTTTTTCCATACTCGATAGCTAAATTAACCCTACTGGTGCCTTTCGCTAGCCAGATATAACGTCAAACAGTTCACTGTGCGGCGAATTGGCTAAGCCTCACCCTGGGTGGAATATCGATGCGGATGCGTTTTTGGATCTTTCTGATCAGCATGATTCTTGCTGGCTGTAGCAGCCATGCACCGGCACCCAGTGGCCACTTGTCTGATTCTATTGTGGTGGTTGCCAAACTGAATGAGCAGTTACGTCAATGGGAAGGCACGCCGTATCGAAATGGCGGGCTGGATCAAGGTGGCGTTGATTGTTCTGGCTTTGTTTACCGCACCTTCCGCGATCGTTTTGATATGCAATTGCCCCGCACCACAGTGGCACAAACCACGTTAGGGACTAAAGTCTCTCGTGATGATCTGATGCCCGGCGATTTAGTCTTCTTCAAAACCGGCAGTGGGCAGAATGGGTTGCATGTTGGCATTTACGATACCAATGACGAATTCATCCATGCCTCAACCAGTAAAGGCGTTATCCGCTCATCACTGGAAAATGTGTACTGGAAACGTGTCTACTGGCAAGCGCGTCGCATCTAAATAGGGTATTGCATCAATAGGCTGAAGCTGAAGATATCACTGTGGGTTATGCTATCTTAGTTGCTGCTTATTCTGGTTCGGAGCCCTGTTTATGTCATCCCTGCGCTTACTCATTTCTGATTCTTATGATCCCTGGTTTAATCTGGCAGTAGAAGAGTGCATTTTTCGCCAAATGTCTCCGGATCAGCGGGTACTGTTTTTGTGGCAAAATTCTAATACCGTGGTCATCGGTCGCGCTCAGAATCCGTGGAAGGAGTGCAATACACGGCGCATGGAACAAGATGGCGTGAAGCTGGCGCGCCGCAGCAGTGGCGGCGGGGCGGTATTTCATGATTTGGGCAACAGCTGCTTCACTTTTATGGCCGGTAAACCGGAATACGATAAAACAATATCAACTCAAATTATTCTCAATGCCTTGGCCTCGCTAGGGATCCAGGCCACAGCTTCCGGGCGTAATGACTTAGTGGTGGTTAAGGGGGATGGTGAGCGCAAAGTTTCGGGTTCCGCTTACAAAGAGACCAAGGATCGTGGTTTTCACCATGGCACGCTATTACTGAGCGCTGACCTCAATCGTTTAGCTGATTACCTGAATCCCGATCCCAAAAAATTGCAGGCCAAAGGCATTACCTCAGTGCGCTCCCGAGTCACCAATTTGGTGGAGCTGTTGCCGGGAGTTAACCACCAGCAGATTTGCGCCGCCATTAAGCAGGCATTCTTCGATTATTACCATGAAGAAGTCGCCGCAGAGATAATCTCGCCACAAGTTTTGCCAGACCTGCCCGGCTTCACTGAACAATTTGCCAAACAGAGCAGTTGGGAGTGGAACTTTGGCCAAGCCCCGGCTTTTAGCCATTTAGTCGATACTCGCTTTGTTTGGGGCGGAATTGAGCTACATTTTGATGTATTACACGGTGCGATTGATCGCTGCCAAATATTCACCGACAGTTTGAACCCAGCACCGCTGGAGGCGCTAGCAGAACGGTTACAAGGCGTGAGCTATCGCCCTGAGGCCATCCATGCGGTCTGCCAGCAGTTAGGTGCTGATTTCCCTGAGTCACAGGCTGAGCTGTTGCAAGTTCACCACTGGCTGGCGGAGGTATTACGCTGATGTTACCTGCTAACACCCCACAATTTAACAACAGCTACGGGCAACAACTGAGCGGTTTCTACACCCATTTGCAGCCAACGCCATTAACAGGGGCACATTTGCTCTATCACAGTGAGCCACTGGCGCAAGAGTTAGGGCTTGATGCCAGCTGGTTTAGTGGCCCGAAAGCGGCTATATGGGCGGGCGAGGCGCTATTACCGGGCATGGAGCCGCTGGCGCAGGTCTATAGCGGCCACCAATTTGGCGTATGGGCGGGGCAGCTTGGTGACGGTCGTGGTATTTTGCTGGGGGAGCAGCAACTGAGTGATGGCCGCAGCATGGATTGGCACTTGAAAGGCGCGGGCTTGACCCCCTATTCGCGTATGGGAGATGGGCGCGCAGTGTTGCGCTCGGTGGTGAGAGAGTTTTTGGCCTCCGAAGCCTTGCACCATCTGGGGATACCCAGCAGTCGTGCATTGACCATCGTCACCAGCAATCATCCGGTTTATCGTGAGCAACCAGAGCGCGGGGCGATGCTACTGCGGGTGGCAGAAAGCCATGTGCGCTTCGGCCATTTTGAGCATTTCTACTATCGACAGCAGCCTGAGCAGGTCAAACAGCTGGCCGACTATGTTATTGCCCGCCACTGGCCGCAGTTGGTCGGGCTGGCGGAGGGTTACCTGTTGTGGTTTACCGATGTGGTCAAGCGCACCGCCCGCTTAATGGCCCATTGGCAAACGGTAGGTTTCGCCCATGGCGTGATGAATACCGATAATATGTCGATTCTCGGCATAACCATGGATTATGGCCCATTTGGTTTCCTTGATGATTACGTCCCCGGCTACATATGCAATCACTCCGATCATCAGGGGCGTTATGCTTTTGATAATCAGCCGGCGGTCGCACTGTGGAACTTGCACCGCTTAGGGCAGGCGTTGTCCGGTTTGATGTCGGTAGATCAATTGCAACTGGCGCTGAATGCTTATGAGCCAGAACTGATGGCGGCTTATGGTCAGCAGATGCGCGCCAAATTAGGTCTCTTTGACAGCGGCAGTCAGGATAACGACCTGCTGACGGCACTATTGAGCTTGATGAGTAAAGAGGGGCGCGACTATACCCGCACCTTCCGCTTGTTGAGTGAGGTTGAGATCCATTCGGCACAATCGCCACTGCGGGATGATTTTGTCGACAGAGCTGCTTTTGACAGTTGGTATAGCCGCTATCGTGCACGTTTGCAGCAAGAGTCAGTGGATGATGCACAGCGCCAGCAGGCGATGAAAGCGGTTAATCCTAAATATATACTGCGCAACTATCTGGCACAGCATGTGATTTCTCATGCTGAGAAAGATGATATTCAGCCGTTACAGCGCTTACATCAGGCGTTGCAGCAACCTTTTGCCGATCAACCTGAGTTTGATGACCTGGCGGCATTGCCGCCGGATTGGGGAAAACATCTGGAAATTTCCTGCTCCAGTTAAGAGGCAGGGAGATATACCCTGCCACCTGAGGTTATTGACAAAGTCGCCTGAGCGGAGAGAATAAGCAGGTCGTCAAGACGCCGTAAAATCATCCCTGATGGCTCGAACCGCGCCATTCCTGGCGCGGACGCTTGACTCTTCTGCCTATCCTCACCGTTATCGATCGAATCATTGAGGTTGTCAGCCGTCTGAGATGACAGGGGGCGGCCCTACCACTCTATTTCAATCAAAAACTATCTATGTGTTGAATGCCCCCTCGATCACCATTGATAGCTAATCAGTAATTTGGCATTGCGGCCATCTTGAGGAATAGCTTGCGGTGAGTAGTGCTCTTTGTTGAAAGCATTACTCAGTACCGCTGTGGTGGTGACACCTTGCAAAGCCCCTTGCCCACGATAGCTCAGATAGAAGTCATGCAGGGTATAGCCATGTTGTGGTTTATAGGGGCCAGACCTCTGCTGCGCATCATTATTTTTCATAAATTGCGTGTTGCCCACCATCTTGACTAGCCAGCCGGCACTTAGACCGGTGTTGGCAATAGGGAGATTCAGGCGGCTGGTCACCGTGTCAGGATTGATGCTGTTAATATATTGGCGGGTCACCAGATTAATGCCCCGGGTGCGGTTATAGGCCAGTGCCCAGTCAAACCACGGATTTTGATAGTCCAATGATGCATCCCAGCCCCAGCTTTTGCTCTGCGGGATATTAATGTACCGGGAGGTGATGAGTTTAACTTCAGGGGTAATGCGGTTCTCAGCGTTAATAGCGAAATAGCTGGTTTTGAATTTGACTGAATCGTCATCGGTCAGTAGCGAGTTAAAATGTAAACCAAAACCCGCTTCCCGGGTGACGTTGCTTTCGGGGTGTAAACTTGGGTTGGGTTTCCAGTAATTTACCCAAAAATGGTTTGAGTTGTTATACAGCTCGGCCAGTGTCGGGGTGCGAAACGCCTGGCTGTAGGCGCCAAACAGCATCAGCCAATCTGTCGGGTTGAGTGTCACCGCGCCCCGTGTTGACCATTTTTTGGCATCCCGATTGGCAAAGCCCACGCGGCTGTTTTGATAACTGTCGAAACGGGTTCCCGCCAGTAAGGTAACAGGTAGGTTGCGCAGGGTTATCTCATCTTGCAACCAGCCGGAGGTAAATCTGACATTGGCCGGCGGGAAGCTGCGGATTAAGCCATCGGGGATCTGCTGCTGACGATAACTCTCCGCACCGTAAGTGAACAGATGTGCCGCCGGGCTATCAGTAAATAGCGCGCTACGGTTCTCCAGTTTTACTCCCGAACTCCTCTGCCGACGATTGCCAAAATCTTTGGCGCTCACCTGATCACTGACATTAATCTCCGAGTAGTAGATTTTGCTGGTGAAGTCTAGCCACTCAAGGTGTTGCGGTTGCAGCCGATAGCTCAGGTCGGCATCACGTTGCAGGGTATGTCGCGCCATCATGGGGTTCATTCGTGGGTTTGGCTGGCTACTATTGGCCATCTTAGGCTGCTGCGCGCGGTTGTTGTAGTAACGCAGTCCGGTGGTTAATGATTGACCCTCAGAGAGGTAGGCGGTGCCTTTGAGCATCAGATTGTTCACAGCTTCATCATTGGGAGCAGTATAACCATCACTTTGGCGTATATTTCCGACCTTACGTGTACTCAGGGCCATAAGGCCATCCAGATTATCTGTGCGGCCAAAGAGCGATAGCGCCGCGCCGCGACTATGATAGGCACTGGCGCTATAGCCGCTGAGCCGGAAACCCAAGTTTTGATCTTTAGCCAATAGATCCGCCGCCGTGACTGTTTGGTAAGCAATCACGCCGCCCATGGCACCGCTACCAAACAGTGAGGTTGATGGGCTGCGAATGACGCTAACCTGTTTTATCAGCGCCGGATCAATGAAAGTCCCGTTGATATGGGCGCCGCTAATTCCCTGACGGATACCATCAATCAGTACCAGCACCCCATATTGGTCATAGCCTCGAATATTGATATTCTGCCCGTTGGTGCGGCCAACTCCAGTGACACTGACCCCCGGCTCATTTTGCAGCATCTCTGCGGCGCTGGTCGCGGTCTGTTTTTGTGGCAATGAATCATCAATAGTGGTGATGATTCCGGCAGCATTAAAACTGTCGGTGATGGGGCGGTCAGCGGTAATGACAAGGGTGTCATTTTTACTCTCGGCGGCGAGGCTGGCAGTGGCTAAAGGCGATAATGCCAGGGTGATTGCCAGACTGCACGAAGACAAACGAAAGAGACGAGACATAAGCAACTCTCCATATGTTATTAAACATAATCAAAGGATTGCTGGCTGCCTTGGGGGAGCTATTCGGTGGCTGGCGTAGTGATAATTATCGGAAACAGTACTCTGGCGACTAAATCATTATTTAGTCAGGATCAGTTTTCCTGCTTTGGTTTGGCGTAAATAGTAGAGCTGGCCTTGATGATGGATCGCCACCACATCCTGTTGGCCAAGCAGTTGTTCGCTGCGCAGTGAGGACAGTGGCAAAGTCGAGTGATGCTGGTCGGCGGTGTAATTCAAATCCTGAATGCGACGAGTGGGATTATTCATAATGTCTGTTTTTTAGCGTTCATATCATTTTGAATGTGATAATAATTATCATCTGCATCTGCGCAATATTTCAATAGCAATATTCATTACTTGATATGCCAACTCCTTGTTTTTCATTAATGATTCAGTGAGTCAATTGGTGATGATAAATAGATAGGAGGAATCTAGTGCAGGGGGAATTATAACAGCGTGGATCATATCATTTAGTGATAGAACAGAATTACCGCAGTGATTAACCCGGTACGGCTAATGCCATTCTATCACTATGTTAATTAAGATATCTTGCTAGCTGAAGGGCGCTGCTAGTTAAAATCGGCTGCTGACCGCATCAGCCAGTAGACTCAATAGTTGCTCGGTATCGGCCCAGTTTAGGCAGGGGTCGGTAATGGATTGCCCATAGGTTAAGGGCTGACCCGCAACAATTTTCTGTGTTCCTTCCATCAGGAAGCTCTCCGCCATCACCCCAACGATAGCCGTTGAACCGGCGCGGATCTGCTGACCAATATCGGCAGCGACCTCTAACTGACGACGATGCATCTTCTGGCAATTGCCGTGGCTGAAATCCACCACCAGATGTTCGGGTAGATCGAATTCACGCAGGCTATCACAGGCTGCGGCAATATCCGCAGCACCATAGTTAGGGGTTTTTCCACCGCGCATGATGATGTGGCCGTGCGGGTTGCCACTGGTTTGGTAAATGGTCATCTGGCCATGCTTATCCGGTGACAAAAACATGTGGCTGGCTTGTGCGGCACGAATAGCATCAATAGCAATGCGGGTATTGCCGTCAGTGCCGTTTTTGAAACCGACCGGGCAGGAGAGTGCTGAGGCCATTTCACGATGAATCTGGCTTTCGGTGGTACGTGCGCCAATCGCGCCCCAACTGATAAGATCGGCAATATATTGACCAGTCACCATATCCAGGAATTCTGTCGCCGTCGGCAGCCCTAGCTCATTCACCGCCAGCAGCAAGCGACGGGCCATCTCAATACCCAAATTGACCTGACAGGAGCCATCAAGAGCGGGGTCAGAAATCAGCCCCTTCCAGCCTACGACTGTGCGCGGCTTTTCGAAATAAGTGCGCATGACGATTTCGAGGCGGTCTTGATAGCGCTGGCGCAATACATTCAGGCGAGTGGCGTAATCAATCGCGGCATCAAGGTCGTGAATTGAACAGGGGCCGACCACCACCAGCAGGCGCGGATCTTCACCGGTGAGTATCTTCTCAATCCGCTTACGTGACGCTGTCACGTTATCGGCAATGGCCGCAGAGATCGGCAACTTCTCCGCCAGTTGTTGTGGCGTAATTAAGCTGTCGATGCGCGCGGTCCGCAATTCATCTGTCTTATGCATGGAAATTCTCTAAATCCGTTCTTCTCTGCGGCAGGAATACCGGGAAGTGATGGCGATCACAATAAACCAAAACTAAATGAATTCAACCGCCATCGCCGTGATTTATACAAATTTTGATTAAATAAATTGCAAATGATAAGTCTGGCAATGGTCTGATTAGAACATCCGCCGACTCATGCCCAAAATATCCAGAATTTTGGTGGAGATCTCCTCGACGGAGTAGTTGGTGGAGTTCAGATAGCGAATCTGATTTTTGCGAAATAGCGCCTCCACTTCCCCCACTTCCATCCGGCATTGGCGCAGTGAGGCGTAACGGCTGTTTTCTCGCCGCTCCTCACGAATGGCAGCCAGCCGCTCAGGGTTAATGGTGAGGCCAAAAAGTTTATGCTGAAAGGGTTTCAGCGCCGCAGGAAGCTGCAAATTGTCCATATCATCGGCGATAAACGGATAATTTGCGGCACGGATACCAAATTGCATGGCTAAATAGAGGCTGGTGGGGGTTTTTCCGCAGCGAGAGACCCCCAGTAGAATCACTTGCGCCTGATCCAGATTGCGCAGAGAAATACCGTCATCATGAGCCAGGGCGTAATCAATGGCGGCGATACGGGCATCATATTTGCTCAGATTGCTTTCGGTTAAACCATGGGTGCGATTGAGTACCGGTTGCGGTGCCACGCCGAGTTCACCCTGAAGTGGTGCAACCAATGCCTGCACGATATCCTGGCAGAACCCTTCACTGTGCTGAATGAGTTCCCGCACTTCGGGACTGATTATCGAATAAAAAACCAGCGGCCTGACCCCGGTATTCTGATAGATATCATTAATTTTTTGGCACACCTCTTGCGCCCGTGCGGCACTTTCAACAAATGGCAGCGTAAAGGTGGTGGCTTTAACCGGAAATTGCGACAGGACCGCATGACCCAGTACTTCGGCAGTAATTGCCGTACCATCCGAAATATAAAACACACTTCTTTCCACGCTGACTCCTGAATATTTTGTCGTTCGGATTAATGGCATTGGTTAATAAGGCATCATATTGCTGCAAGTTTAGCGCAATCAGTGTGCCTTATTCGGCATGTCGGTAAAGTGTTTGCTGTCAGAATCGCCCGAAAATAACTTTTCTTGTTGGCTTGATCGATTCACCTGTCCATGGGGTATGGATCATTATGCTAATCTGAAATAGATCTTTGCTACTTAAGGTGGCAGGGGTGTTAGCTGCGCTAACCACGATTTGTCCCCTACAGACGGTTCGTCACTATAAACAATGTAAAAAGGATTGTTTCGATGTCCAACAATGGCCTAAACCTGTGTAATGTGCTTTGGTACAACCAGCTTGGCATGCACGATGTTGAAAGGGTTGGCGGCAAGAATGCCTCCCTGGGTGAAATGATAACTCATCTCTCCGCACTGGGTGTCTCGGTGCCCAATGGTTTTGCCACTACCGCTCAGGCGTTTAACGACTTTCTGGAGCAAAGTGGCGTTAACCAACGTATCTATCAATTGCTGGATCAAACTGACGTTGATGATATTGCGGCACTCTCCAAAGCGGGCGCGCAGATCCGCCAATGGGTTATTGAGACACCATTCCATCCTGAGTTTGAACAATCCATTCATCAAGCCTATCAGCAGCTAGCAGATGGCGAGCCAGCGGCCTCCTTTGCGGTGCGCTCATCGGCGACAGCGGAAGATATGCCCGATGCCTCCTTTGCTGGTCAGCAGGAAACCTTCCTTAATGTGCAGGGCATTGATGCGGTGATGATTGCCATCAAGCATGTTTTCGCCTCACTGTTTAATGATCGCGCCATCTCTTATCGCGTGCATCAGGGGTACGACCATCGCGGTGTGGCGCTCTCTGCTGGCGTGCAGCGCATGGTGCGCTCAGATCTCGCCTCTTCCGGCGTGATGTTTACCATTGA
The DNA here is from genome assembly GCF_013282745.1 of Yersinia bercovieri ATCC 43970. Lineage (NCBI taxonomy): Bacteria > Pseudomonadati > Pseudomonadota > Gammaproteobacteria > Enterobacterales > Yersiniaceae > Yersinia > Yersinia bercovieri. Next base: position 3,671,717 of record NZ_CP054044.1, on the reverse strand, counting down.
TACAGAATCAGGTTTTGATCAGGTGGTATTCATCACCGCAGCCCATGGTTTGGGGGAGATGGTGGTGCAGGGGGCGGTGAATCCAGATGAGTTCTATGTCCATAAACCAACGCTACGTAGTGGTAAGCCGGCGATTGTGCGCCGTAATATGGGTTCGAAAAAGATTCGCATGGTTTATGCCGAGAGTCAGGATCATGGCAAACAGGTACAAATTGAAGATGTGCCAGAGGCGCTGCGCAATCGTTTCGCTCTCAGCGATGATGAGGTAGAAGCACTGGCGCATCAGGCGTTGTTGATTGAGGAGCACTATGGCCGCCCGATGGATATCGAGTGGGCTAAAGATGGTCACACCGGCAAACTGTTTATCGTGCAGGCCCGCCCGGAAACGGTGCGTTCCAACGAGCAGGTGATGGAACGCTACCAATTGAATCACCAAAGCAATGTGTTGGTGGAGGGACGGGCTATCGGGCACCGCATTGGCGCGGGGCCGGTGAAAGTGATCCACGATATTAGCGAGATGGACCGCATTCAGCCGGGTGATGTTCTGGTCACCGACATGACCGATCCTGATTGGGAACCGATCATGAAAAAAGCCTCGGCCATTGTGACCAATCGTGGTGGACGTACCTGCCATGCGGCCATTATTGCCCGTGAGCTGGGGATCCCGGCGGTCGTCGGTTGTGGTAATGCCACGGAGCTGCTGCGAGAGGGGCAGAATGTCACGGTTTCCTGCGCCGAGGGCGATACTGGCTACGTTTATCATGAACTGCTCGACTTTTCGATTCAAAGCTCGCAGGTGACTGAACTGCCTGATTTACCGTTGAAAATAATGATGAACGTCGGTAATCCAGACCGGGCGTTTGACTTTGCCCGCCTGCCGAATGAGGGGGTGGGGCTGGCGCGGCTGGAGTTTATCATCAACCGCATGATTGGCGTGCACCCTAAAGCGTTACTGGAGTTTGACAGTCAGGAACCGGCTATTCAGGCTGAGATCAAGGCGCTGATGAATGGTTATGACGATCCGGTTGAGTTTTATGTTGGCCGCCTGACCGAAGGTATCTCGACCCTGGGGGCGGCGTTCTGGCCTAAACGGGTGATTGTGCGCTTGTCAGATTTCAAATCTAACGAATATGCCAATCTGGTCGGTGGGGAGGCTTATGAACCGCACGAAGAGAACCCGATGCTGGGCTTCCGTGGGGCCGGGCGTTATGTTGCCGATAGCTTCCGCGACTGTTTCGCCCTGGAGTGTGAGGCGGTTAAACGGGTGCGCAATGTGATGGGGCTGACCAACGTCGAAGTGATGGTGCCTTTTGTCCGCACTGTGGCTCAGGCGGAAGCGGTAGTCGCAGAGCTGGCACGGCAAGGGCTGAAACGTGGCGAGAATGGTTTGAAACTCATTATGATGTGCGAAATCCCATCGAATGCGTTACTGGCGGACCAATTCCTGGCGCATTTTGATGGCTTCTCCATCGGTTCCAATGATATGACTCAGCTAACATTGGGGCTGGATCGTGACTCCGGTGTGGTGTCTGAGCTGTTCGACGAACGAAATGAGGCGGTCAAGGCACTGCTTTCAATGGCAATTCAGGCGGCGAAACGGCAGGGCAAATATGTTGGGATTTGTGGTCAAGGGCCATCAGATCATGAAGATTTTGCTATCTGGTTGATGGAGCAAGGGATCGACAGTTTATCCCTTAACCCAGATACCGTGGTGCAAACCTGGCTGAGTCTGGCGCAACATACTCAACATTGATATTGCTGATATAAATCAACCACCAATTAATTATCCGCAGCTTAGGTTGCGGATTTTTTTGTCTGCATCCCAATAGAGTGGGTTGAATAGTGGCGATAATTTGGTTGGGAAGGAGCAACAGCAATAAAATTAGCGAGAGTGGTAATGAAAAGGGAATAGTAAAATAAAAGATAGTAAAAAAAGATAGCAGCAAAAAAAAAGCCCATCTTAAGTGATAGGCAAAGACTACACACAGCAATACGTATATTCGATTACAGATATTTAAGTAAATCATTCTGAAATGATTTATTTAAACGCCTTGGGGAAAGCAATATCTTATAATAATAGTAAGTAAATTCCTTGGTTTAGTCATTAAGAATCATCTGAATAAAATAGATTGAATAAATGCTTCCCATTACAGTGATTTCAAATGGTTATTAATAATCGGCTTATTTAATTATTTATAGGATTGCTGGCGGAGAATATAAATAGGGGATTTTAAGTGGCTATTATTAAATAATCATAGCGGATGGTTCTGAGGCGCGGGGGTTGCGCAGGATAATTGCCCAACCCCCTAAAAGCTAAAGTTCTTCCAAATGTTTGGCGACTTCTGTAATGCTCTCTTCTGGTTCAGGGGCTTCGCTGACCCAAGCTGCCGTCAGGCGATAGGAGATAGCTAACACCACCGGGCCGATAAATAGCCCAATCATGCCGAATGACAGCAGGCCACCAATAACCCCGGAGAGAATTAAGATCATCGGCATATCGGCTTCCATGCGGATAAGGTAAGGTCGCAAAACGTTGTCCATGGTTCCGACGATACAGCTCCAAACCAGCAGTACCGTGCCCCATGTGGTGTCGCCGGTCCAGTACAACCAGATAATCGCCGGAACCAGTATCAACAGCGGCCCAAGTTGCGCAACACAGCAGATAAACATCAACACGGTAAACAGGGTGGCATATTGGATCCCGGCAATGGCCAGACCAATCCCCCCCAGCACCGCTTGTACCAGTGCGGTGACCACCACCCCCAGCGCCACGGCGCGGATCGCTTTCGCCGCCAAGACCACCACGGCATCACCGCGTTTATCGGCTGCTCGCACCGCAAAATGGCGAATACCCAAACCCACTTGCTCACCATGGAAGTAGAGCAACACGCTAAATAGCACCATCAGCGCCAGATGAATTAAAAAGTAGCCAATATGGGCGGCTTGAGCCACCAGCCAGGTCGCAGCCGCACCGACATAGGGCTGCACTTTAGCAATAATCGCATTACCGCCACCGGCAATCAGCGTATGCCAACTGCTATAGAGCTTATTGCCCACCATGGGGACTGATTGCAGCCAGGTGACATCGGGCATCCGTAAATTAGAGGGGCTGGATGCCCACTGGATAAGCGGGCCGCTGTTTTGCACCAGGCTACTGACCAGTAGTGCTATCGGAATGACGAATAGCAAAACCAGTAGCAGCGTCATGATTAATGCCGCTAACCAACGTTTCCCCCAAAGGATTTTTTGTAGCCTAATCAGCAGTGGCCAGGTGGCAATGACCACCATGCCCGCCCAGGCAAAGCCCATAATAAAAGGTTGTACCACCCAGAAGCTGGCGATAATCATGATCAAAATGAATATCACCCCAAACATCAGTTTAGGTAAATCGAGACGACGTTGTTGCGGGTAATTCATCAGTGGGTTCTCACTTCGAAAGTCATGGCAAGGTGGCCATCGCACTGCTTATTTCTGCACTAATCTGCATTAATTGGGTTTGGAACTCATTAAGCATCTGCACTAATCATGGTGTATTTCTGCCACTTTTAACAGATAGCAGCGGATTTTACTGCGGCGATTTTTTTAAAAAAGGAGAATATCGGCGATGTAATAGAGATCTGGCCGCCGTAAAAAGGCTGAAATAATTTGCTTCTAATGGTTTGCGGCTATTATTTGTGCAATATAAAATTTTGATACTCAATGGTTTGCTGCTCTATTTCTCCGTGGCCGACAGCCATCACTTTCCCATCGTTCTGAATTGGCATAAATTATTCGACAAAGGCGATCGCGAACAGATAATCTTTTAGCGAAATAACAAACACACATACCTATAGATAGGGTCACACTCATGATCCCACAGATTTCTCAAGCACCGGGTGTTGTTCAGTTGGTGCTGGATTTTTTGGATGCTTTGAAGCAAAACGGATTCACTGGCGATACTGCCACCAATTATGCCGATCGCCTGACCATGGCGACGGACAACAGTATCTACCAACTGCTACCCGATGCCGTTGTTTTCCCCCGTTCGACGGCAGATGTCGCACTGATTGGTCGCCTGGCGGGGCAAGAGAGTTTTAAATCGCTGCTGTTTACGCCCCGTGGTGGCGGCACTGGCACCAATGGGCAGGCGTTAAACCACGGAATTGTGGTGGATATGTCGCGCCACATGAATCGCATTCTGGATATTAATCTGGAGCAAGGCTGGGTGCGGGTCGAAGCTGGCGTGATTAAAGATCAGTTGAATCAATACCTGCGGCCTTTTGGCTACTTCTTCTCGCCGGAGCTATCGACCAGTAACCGCGCCACATTAGGCGGCATGATTAACACCGATGCCTCTGGACAAGGCTCCTTGGTGTATGGCAAAACTTCCGATCACGTGCTGGGGCTGCGGGCTATTTTGCTCGGCGGTGAGATGCTGGATACCCGCGCCATGCCGACGGCATTGGCGGAAACGATTGCTCAGGAAGATTCAATTATCGGCCGCATCTACCAAACGGTGCTGAATCGCTGCCGTGACCAGCGGGCGCTGATTCTGGAAAAATTCCCCAAATTAAACCGCTTCCTGACCGGCTATGACTTACGTCACGTGTTCAGTGATGATCTGCAAACCTTTGACTTAACGCGCATTTTAACCGGTGCCGAGGGGACGCTGGCCTTTATCACTGAAGCCACGCTGGATATCACGCCGCTGCCGAAAGTCCGCCGTCTGGTCAATGTGAAGTATGACTCCTTTGATTCTGCGCTGCGCCACGCCCCTTTTATGGTGGAGGCGAAGGCGCTATCAGTGGAGACCGTGGACTCCAAAGTCCTCAATTTGGCCAAAGAAGATATTGTCTGGCACTCGGTCAATGAGTTGATTACCGATGTGCCGGATGAAGAGATGCTGGGGCTGAATATTGTTGAGTTCGCCGGTGATGATAAGGCGCTGATCGACAGCCAAATGGCGTCACTTTGTCAGCGGCTGGATGATTATCTCGCTGCCAGAGAGGGCGGGGTGATTGGTTATCAGATTTGCGGCGATCTGGCCGGTATTGAGCGCATTTATGCGATGCGCAAAAAAGCGGTGGGTTTGCTCGGTAACAGTAAAGGGCAGGCCAAGCCGATTCCGTTCGCGGAAGATACCTGTGTGCCGCCACAACATTTAGCCGATTATATTGTTGAGTTCCGCCAACTGCTGGATAGCCACAATCTCACTTACGGCATGTTTGGTCATGTGGATGCTGGCGTATTACATGTGCGTCCGGCACTGGATATGTGCGATCCGCGGCAAGAGATGCTGATGAAACAGCTATCTGATCAGGTGGTGCAACTGACGGCGCGCTATGGCGGCTTATTGTGGGGGGAGCATGGGAAAGGCTTCCGCGCTGAGTACAGCCCTGACTTCTTCGGCGAAGAGCTGTACCGCGAATTGCGGCGCATTAAATCGGCTTTTGATCCCGATAACCGTTTGAATCCGGGGAAAATCTGCTCACCATTAGGCAGTGATGCGCCCATGATGAGAGTGGATAGCTCGGATAAACGTGGCACCCTGGATCGACAGATCCCGCTGGCGGTCAGAAGCTCCTTCCGTGGCGCGATGGAGTGTAATGGCAATGGCCTCTGTTTCAACTTTGATGCCCGTAGCCCCATGTGCCCCTCGATGAAGATTACCGGTAACCGAATTCACTCGCCGAAAGGGCGCGCAACATTGGTGCGCGAGTGGTTACGGCTGCTCTCTGAACAAGGGGTTGATCCGGTGGCGCTGGAACAGGGGCTGGCCACTCAGCGCCCGAGTCTACGTGGCCTGATTGAAAAGACCCGCAACAGCTGGCATGCCAGCAAGGGGGATTATGATTTCTCCCATGAAGTTAAAGAGGCGATGTCAGGTTGTCTGGCCTGCAAAGCCTGTTCGACCCAGTGCCCGATAAAAATTGATGTGCCCGGTTTTCGTTCGCGTTTCTTGCAGCTGTATCACACCCGCTATCACCGCCCACTGCGCGACTATGTGGTGGCGGGAGTGGAGAGCTATGCGCCGTTAATGGCGAAAACGCCGAAGATCTTTAATTTCTTCCTAAAACAGCCGTGGGTTGGCACGTTAAGCCGCAAGAGTATCGGCATGGTGGATCTACCGATGCTCTCCACTCCCTCGCTGAAGCAGTCGTTGTCGGGCCACTACGCCAGTACCATGACACTGGAACAGTTGGAGAAACTGCCCGCAGCTGAACGCCGTCAGCATGTGCTGATCGTGCAAGATCCCTTCACCAGCTACTATGATGCGCAGGTGGTGGCCGATTTTGTGCGGCTGGTGGAGAAACTGGGCTTTAACCCGGTACTGCTCCCTTTCTCACCCAATGGCAAGGCGCAACATATTAAAGGCTTCCTGCTGCGTTTCGCCAAAACTGCACGCAAGACCGCAGATTTCCTGAACCGCATTGCGCAATTGGGTATGCCGATGGTCGGGGTTGATCCGGCATTAGTGCTTTGCTATCGCGATGAATATAAAGAGATTCTGGGTGATGCGCGCGGTAACTTTAATGTGCAACTGGTGCATGAGTGGCTACAGGTGGCACTGGCGGAGCAGCCCGAGCAGCAAATGAGCGGTGAGTCCTGGTATCTGTTTGGTCACTGCACCGAAAGCACCGCACTGCCCGCCAGTAGTCAACATTGGGCGTCGATATTCTCCCGCTATGGTGCCAAACTGGAAAGTGTCAGTGTCGGCTGCTGTGGCATGGCCGGAACCTATGGTCATGAAGCAAAAAACATCGATAACTCGTTGGGCATCTACGCACTATCCTGGCAGCAAGCACTGCAAAAACTGCCGGGTAAACGTTGCTTAGCCACCGGTTATTCGTGCCGCAGCCAAGTTAAGCGCATTGAGGGCAATGGATTACGACATCCGTTGCAGGCACTATTGGAGCTTGTTTAATTAGCGCAGATATAATTGGAGATAACTTAATGCTTTGGAAACGTAAAGCCACGCTGGCGGAACTGAATAAGATCGGTGAAGGTTGTATGGTTGCCCACTTAGGTATTGAGATAACCCGGTTGGGTGATGACGAACTGGAAGCCACTATGCCGGTCGATAATCGCACCACACAACCTTTTGGCCTGTTACATGGCGGGGCTTCGGTGGTGCTGGCGGAGTCTCTCGGTTCGATGGCGGGCTATCTGTGCACCCTTGAAGGTCAACAGATTGTGGGATTGGAAATTAATGCTAACCATTTGAAAGCGGTGCGCACTGGGAAAGTGCGTGGCTGTTGTCGCGCTATTCACGTGGGTCGCAGCCATCAGGTGTGGCAGATTGAGATTTTCGATGATCAGAACCAGTTGTGTTGTACCTCCCGCTTAACCACGGCGGTGTTGACGCGATAACACCATTACCCATAAACCCCATTATTATCCTGCTCAGGGTCATTGATTGGCCTTGAGTCACCTAAATATACCTCTTCTATTTATCTTGCCCCGCTGACTAATTTATTCGCCAAATACCTGCCCTTGTCGCTATATAAAGTTAACGCCGTTAATACCCTTACTGTTTAAAGTGTAAAGAGAATGTTTATCCGATAAATGCGGCGAATCACTCTGATAGGTTTCCCCAGCGGCTGTTTTCAGCTAAAGTTAATGGAGAAATAGGTATTTTCTATGAATGTTTAAAAACGCAAGGGCTGACTGCGATTAGCCTTTGATATAGCAAGGGATTTGAGCGTTGCTGTAAAAATTATTCAGTTATTTCAGGGTGATAAAAGTACAGTTGTTCCTCAAGACTTTTACGGCCATCGCAGCATGCTTATTCGTTGCCGCCTCATTTGAGGTCAAAACGGCACTTTTCTTAATATCCCTGCAAAACAAATGGTTGAAGTGATAATTATTATCACTACCATTGTGAACATTCTGTGTTGATTTACTCATAATCAGCCAGCAAATATTTAACCTGAAATGTACTATACCCAAAATAAATGGGTAATTGAGAAACATAAGGTAGGGCATATGCAACAGCAATCAGTCGGCACATTTTCACTCGACGAGAATGTCTGGCAAGGCGTGACGATAACAGAGAGTGCTGCCGCGCAAATTACCCGGCTCATGCAACAAGACCCGCAAATTAAAGGGTTGCAGCTCGGGGTCAAGCAGTCCGGTTGCGCTGGGTTTGCCTATGTGATGGATATGGCGAAAGAGCCAGCCGACGACTGTCTGGTGTTTGAGCAAGGTAGCGCCAGACTCTACGTGCCATTAAAAGCGATGCCATTTATCGATGGCACCGAGGTGGATTACGTCCGCGAAGGGCTAAACCAGATCTTCAAATTTAATAATCCTAAAGCTCAGCATGCCTGCGGGTGTGGCGAGAGTTTTGGCGTTTGAGCGATGTAAACGAAATGACACGAAGCAATGTAGAAGTGCCAGATGATGTGCAGGCTTGGGTCAGCGATGGTCGCTACAAAGAGGGATTTTTCACACAGTTGGCGACAGATGAGCTGGCGAAAGGCATCAATGAAGATGTTATCCGCGCCATTTCAGCGAAACGTAATGAACCTGAATGGATGCTGGAGTTTCGACTCGGCGCTTATCGCAGCTGGCTAGAGATGGAAGAGCCGCACTGGCTGAAAGCCCATTATAAGAGTTTGGATTATCAGGATTATAGCTATTACTCTGCGCCCTCGTGCGGCAGTTGTGATGATAGCTGTGATTCGCAGCCGGGCGCGGTGCAGCAGTCGTCGGCAGAGAGTGATTACCTTACCGCTGAGGTGGAGTCGGCGTTTGCCCAGCTCGGGGTGCCGGTACGAGAAGGGGCCGAGGTGGCGGTTGACGCTATTTTTGACTCGGTTTCTGTGGCGACCACCTATCGCGGCAAGCTGGCTGAGCAAGGGATTATTTTCTGCTCGTTTGGCGAAGCGATTCAAGAGTATCCGGATCTGGTACGTCAGTACCTGGGGTCTGTGGTTCCGGCAAAAGATAACTTTTTTGCCGCGCTGAATGCGGCGGTGGCCTCTGATGGCACTTTTGTCTATGTACCAAAAGGGGTGCGCTGCCCGATGGAATTATCCACCTACTTCCGGATCAATGCCGCCAAAACCGGTCAGTTTGAGCGCACTATTTTGATTGCCGACGAAGGGAGTTATGTCAGCTATATTGAGGGCTGCTCCGCGCCAGTGCGTGACACCTACCAGCTACATGCCGCAGTGGTTGAAGTCATTTTGCACAAAAATGCCGAAGTGAAATACTCCACGGTTCAGAACTGGTTTGCCGGTACTGAGAGCACTGGCGGTATTCTCAACTTTGTCACCAAGCGCGCACTGTGTGAAGGTGAGGGGTCAAAAATGTCGTGGACCCAATCTGAAACCGGCTCCGCCATTACCTGGAAATACCCGAGTGTGATTTTGCAGGGTGATAACTCAATCGGCGAATTCTTCTCAGTGGCGCTGACTAACGGTTACCAGCAGGCCGATACCGGCACTAAGATGATCCACATTGGCAAAAACACCAAATCAACAATTATCGCCAAAGGGATCTCTGCCGGACATAGCCAAAACACCTATCGTGGCCTGGTAAAAATTCTGCCCGGTGCGGATAACGCCCGTAACTTCACCCAGTGTGATTCGATGCTGATTGGCCCGGACTCCGGTGCGCATACTTTCCCCTATGTGGAGGTGCGCAATAATTCAGCACAATTGGAACATGAAGCGACCACCTCAAAGATTGGCGATGACCAACTGTTTTATTGCTTGCAGCGCGGCATCAGCGAAGACGATGCCATCTCAATGATTGTCAACGGTTTTTGCAAGGATGTCTTCTCCGAATTGCCGCTGGAGTTTGCCGTCGAAGCACAGAAATTGTTGGCTATTAGCCTGGAACACAGTGTCGGTTAAGCATGAGTTGAATAAGCATTCGCCACGTTTTGCGCACCAAGGAAACCTATGTTAAGCATCAAGAATTTGAAAGTGAGTGTTGAAGGTAACGAGATTCTGAAAGGGTTGGATCTGGAGATCAAACCCGGTGAAGTGCATGCCATCATGGGGCCGAACGGCTCGGGGAAAAGCACCTTATCCGCCACCTTGGCGGGGCGTGAAGAGTATGAAGTCACTGAGGGGAGCGTGGAATTTAAGGGTAAAGATCTGCTGGAGTTAGCACCGGAAGATCGCGCGGGTGAAGGTGTGTTTCTGGCCTTCCAATACCCGGTGGAGATCCCTGGCGTCAGTAACCATTTCTTTCTGCAAACGGCCGTCAATGCGGTGCGTAAATACCGCCAGCAGGAGCCGCTGGATCGTTTTGACTTCTCAGATTTCATCGAAGAAAAAATTGAGTTGCTCAAAATGCCCGCTGATTTGCTGACCCGCTCAGTTAACGTGGGTTTCTCTGGTGGCGAGAAAAAACGTAATGATATCTTGCAGATGGCAGCACTGGAACCCTCCTTATGCATTCTGGATGAGACCGACTCCGGGCTGGATATCGATGCGCTAAAAATAGTGGCCAACGGCGTGAACTCGCTGCGCAATGAGCAGCGCGCATTTATTATTGTGACCCACTATCAGCGTATCCTCGACTACGTAAAACCTGACTTTGTGCATGTGCTGTATCAAGGCCGCATCATCAAATCCGGTGATTTCACCCTGGTAAAACAGTTGGAGGAGCAAGGCTATGGCTGGCTTACCGACCAACAGTAAAACATCTGAACAAAGCAGTGCGCCAGAACCAAAACGGATGCCGGAACAGCAACGTATGCTGGAACAGCAGCGCATTAATGCACTGAAAAATTTTGGTCTGCTATTCAAACAGCGCGAGAGCGGTAAAGGTAGCGAGGCAACGGCACATTGGCAGCAGGTGCTGGAGTTGGGCTTTCCCAGCATTAAGCATGAAGATTGGAAATATACGCCCCTGGAGCGTCTATTGGCCCATGATTTCAGTTTTGCCAGCGCTCCGGCCGTAACCGCCGCTCAGCGTGATGCCTTGTCATTGGTGCAAGATGCCCATCGCTTAGTTTTCATTGATGGCAGGTATGCACCTGAGTTAAGTGACAGCGACTGCGGCCCTTATCAACTCACCCACCTGACGCAGAGTGTGCCGCTACCTGCCGCTATCCGGCCGGAAATCTTTTTGCACCTGACAGAGAGCCTGGCGCAGGAGAGTCTGCACATTCGTCTGCCGGCGGGGCAACAGAGTGATAGGCCCCTCTACCTGCTGCATATCAGCTCAGGCAGCGGGTCTGAGGTGGTGAATACCAGCCATTACCGTCATCATTTGTCGGTTGAAACAACCGCGCAGGCGGAAGTGATTGAGCATTTTGTCAGCCTCAACCCGCAGCCGCATTTCACCGGCGCACGGCTCACGATTAGCCTCGGTGATAATGCTGAGTTGAGCCATTACAAACTGGCATTTGAAACCCCGCAGAGCTACCACTTTGCCCATAATGATTTAGTGCTAAGCCGTGATGCGCGAGCGCGCAGCTACAGTTTCTTGCTCGGCGCGGGGCTGACTCGTCATAACACCAGCGCCCAGTTAAATGGTGAGGGCGCGACTTTATCTATCAATAGCCTGCTGCTGCCTATCGGGCGTGAAATCTGTGATACCCGCACCTATCTGGAGCACAATAAAGGGTATTGCGAAAGCCGCCAGTTGCACAAAACCATAGTGCGTGAGCGGGGTAAGGCGGTGTTTAACGGCATGATTAAAGTGGCCCAGCATGCGCTAAAAACGGATGGTCAGATGACCAACAATAACTTGTTGCTGAGCAAGTTAGCCGAGGTGGATACCAAGCCACAGCTGGAAATCTACGCCGATGATGTGAAATGTAGCCACGGGGCGACAGTGGGGCGCATTGATGCCGAACAGCTGTTCTACCTGCAATCGCGTGGCATCAATCAAGCTGATGCGCAGCAGATGATTATTTTTGCCTTTGCCGCAGAGTTAACCGAGGCTATTCACAGCGAGACCATCCGTAAAGTGGTACTGGCGCGGATTGCTGACCGGCTGGCGGGAGAGTCGCTATGAGTTTTCCTATTGAACGGGTAAGGGCTGACTTTCCACTGCTCAGCCGTCAGGTTAATGGGCAACCGCTGGCCTATCTGGACAGCGCAGCCAGTGCGCAAAAGCCACAGGTGGTTATCGACCGGGAACTTAACTTCTACCGTGAGGGTTATGCGGCGGTTCATCGGGGCATTCATAGCCTGAGTGCCGAGGCGACCCAACAGATGGAAGCGGTGCGCAGTCAGGTGGCTGATTTTATTCATGCCGCCTCTGTCGAGGAGATAGTCTTCGTTAAAGGCACCACCGAGGCCATCAATCTGGTGGCAAACAGCTATGGCCGCCACTTCCTGCAGGCGGGCGATAGCATTATCATTACCGAAATGGAGCATCACGCCAATATTGTGCCGTGGCAGATGGTGGCGAAAGATCTCGGTGTTGAAATTCGCGTATGGCCGCTGACGGTAACCGGTGAGCTGAAACCCGGTGCACTGCTGGATTTGATTGATGACACCACGCGGTTGCTGGCGATAACCCATGTCTCCAATGTGCTGGGGACGGTGAATCCGATCCAAGAGATTGTTGCTCAGGCCAAAGCGGCTGGGTTGGTGGTGCTGGTGGATGGTGCGCAGGCGGTCATGCATCAAGCGGTGGATGTGCAGGCACTGGATTGCGATTTTTATCTCTTCTCAGGGCACAAACTGTACGGGCCGTCTGGCATTGGTATTCTGTACGGCAAAAGTGCACTGTTACAGCAGATGCCGCCATGGGAAGGGGGCGGTTCGATGATCAAAACGGTGAGCCTGACCCAAGGCACCACTTTTGCTGATGCCCCCTGGCGTTTTGAAGCTGGTTCTCCAAATACCGCAGGGATTATGGGGCTTGGCGCGGCAATTAGTTACGTCAATGAGTTGGGCCTTGCACAAATCCAGCAATATGAGCAATCGTTGATGCAGTACGCGCTGGAACAGTTGAGCCAAATCTCGAGTCTGACACTCTATGGCCCCACGGCGCGGGCAGGGGTGATAGCCTTTAATCTGGGGTCGCACCACGCGTATGATGTCGGTAGCTTCCTCGACCAATATGGCATTGCGATTCGAACCGGTCACCATTGTGCTATGCCGCTGATGGCATACTACAAAGTACCGAGCATGTGCCGTGCCTCACTGGCGCTGTATAACACCCGTGAGGAAGTTGACCGCTTGGTCGCAGGGCTACAGCGTATCGAAAAATTGCTGGGCTAAGATTCAACAGTTGGCGACAGCTCGCGCCAAAGGGGTTATACCCAAAGCCCTTGTTGTTGCAGGCTGCAAGCGAACAGGCCGGTGACACCAGGGGCAAAGGGTGTTTTTATCTATTTAGGAAGCATGTGATGGCTGGTCTACCCGATAAAGATAAGTTGATTCGTAACTTTTCCCGTTGTTTGAATTGGGAAGAAAAATACCTGTATGTGATTGAGTTAGGCGCGCAATTGCCGCCGTTAACCGAACAGCAGCGCCAACCGGAGAACCTGATATCCGGTTGCCAAAGCCAAGTGTGGATCGCCATGACCCCCTCTGCGGCGGGGCAAGTGCTGTTTGCCGGTGACAGCGATGCCGCGATTGTCAAAGGTCTGGTTGCCATTGTGTTTATTCTCTATCAAGGTTTAACCCCACAGCAGATAGTCAGTTTGGATGTACGTCCATTCTTTGCCGACTTAGCCCTGAGTCAGCACCTGACACCTTCGCGCTCGCAAGGTCTGGAAGCGATGATCCGCGCGATCCGCGCTAAAGCAGCGGCCTTATCGGCTAGCTGACCTCCCGTCAACATTTTGTGCTTTATTCATGATTGACTGACCATTTCTGTGTTATGGGTCACAGTATTAAAGTGGTGATATTTCAGCAAGTTAAATCATCAGTCATGGCCGATAAAGCACAATACATTACATTGTAACACCTTGATTTGTAGAGATATAAATTGCCTTTATAATAAGGGCTGTTACTATATGGTGGCCTTATTATTGGCTGCTAAAATTAACGTAGATATACCCTCATCTTTCAAACTGTAGGTGTGTTGGCAACTTGCGTTCACCCGCATCACTTACTGACGTAAGCGCATCGGGATGCCGCTTTCCTGCACTTGAAATCTATTGGGTATCGCCGTGTAAACCGAATTTGAAGAAGTGATGTAGGAACTAAGCATGAAACGTGCATTAACTTTGATTGGTATGTTATTCGCAACTTGCGTGGCGGGAAGTATCACTGCTGCCAATGCGACCGAGTATCCTCTACCGCCAGCCAATAGCCGTCTGATTGGCGAAAATACCACCTATATTGTGCCAAACGATGGCCGCCCACTTGAGGCTATTGCAGCCGACTACAAAATCGGCTTATTGGGGATGCTGGAAGCAAACCCGGATGCTGACCCGTATCTGCCATTACCGGGTTCAGTGTTAACTATCCCAACCCAGATGTTGTTACCTGATACCCCACGGGAAGGTATCGTGATCAACCTGGCGGAACTGCGCCTTTATTACTACCCGAAAGGCCAGAACAAGGTGATAGTGTACCCAATCGGTATCGGCCAGTTAGGGCGTAATACCCCAACGATGACGACCTCTGTCAGCCAAAAGATCCCGAACCCAACCTGGACACCAACAGCGAATATCCGTAAGCACTATCTGGCCGAGGGTGTGACCTTGCCTGCTGTTGTTCCAGCCGGCCCGGAAAACCCAATGGGTCTGTTTGCGATGCGCCTGGCCGCCGGTGGTGGTGAGTACCTGATCCACGGTACTAATGCTAATTTCGGCATTGGTATGCGCGTCAGCTCCGGTTGCATTCGTTTACGTCCTGATGATATTGAAGCGCTGTTCAAATCAGTACCTAAAGGCACTCGCGTTCAGATCATCAATGAGCCAGTCAAATATTCGGTAGAGCCGGATGGTAAACGTTATGTGGAGGTTCATCAGCCGTTGTCTCGTGTCGACAGTGATGACCCGCAAACAATGCCAATTGCGATTAGCAGCAGCCTGCAGAAGTTTATCGACGACAGCCAGACTGATGCACAAGTGGTGCAGAGTGCGATTGTACGTCGTGCTGGTATGCCGGTGATTGTGACGGTAGGCGCAGCGGCACCAGAGCAAGCTCCTGCTGCTGTAGCGCCTCAGAGCGAGCCGCAGACTCAACCGCAGACCGAAGAGCAGCAACCGACTGAACAGCCGACGCCTAAGCTGGTTCAGCCAGGCCCGGTTTACTCCGCAGCCAACTAAGTCTCAGCTCCACCTTTACCATGGCTGCATGTCGGTCATGGTAAAGTTTTCACTCCCTTCTGAATCAATTCTAATCAATGATGTGAGACAAATAGCCTAAGTGCCAGTTATGGCGCGTGACAGCCTTGTTACGGCGTTTTTGGCGCTAAAGGGTAGGTTGGGTTCAGTTCGGTAGCTTGCAAGCGAGCAGGGCGGTTTTGCGAGGTAAAAAAAATGGCGCACAATGTGCGCCATTTTTCATTCAGGAAGTAATATTACTTCTTGTAAGCGTGAGCTTGGTTGTCCAGACGTTGGTTAGCACGTGCTGCATCGTCTTTAGCTGCTTGAACGTCAGAACGGATTGCGTTCACGTCGTTGCTCAGTTGGTCAACTTTAGCGTTCAGAGTCTGAACGTCAGAAGACAGTTGATCGATTTTAGCATTGCTTGAACAACCAGCCAGCATAGTAGAAGCCAGAATTACCGCGCCCAGTACAAGTTTAGTACGATTCATTATTAACACCCTCTAGATTAAGTTAATCTCCATGTAGCGTTACAAGTATTACACAAAGTTTTTTCGAAAGAGAATAAATTTTTAGTGTTAGAGGGGTTTATTTTGATCGTTCGCTCAAAGAAGCATCTTGTTTTAAAAAAAAGTTAAAAAAACGAGACAAAACAGCCTGATTCTATGGGATAAGTCTTATTTGAGAAATGACTCTGGCAGGATTAGGATAAAATGGATTTTTTCAGAAAGTTTATTTGGTTCGCTTAAAAAAGAAAACACCGCTATTGGAAGCGGTGTTTTTAATTAGCGTACAGTTGTGCGTGTTGAGATTATAACACGTGCACTGATGAAGTATTAGTGGTGCCACTTGGTACTAACGCACCAGAAACCATGATCACCACGTCACCTTTCTGTGCCAAACCGCTGGCCAGCGCCGCTTCTTTACCGATACGGTAGAAATCATCTGTTGAAGCAATTTCGTTGACCAGTTGAGTGATCACGCCTTTGGTCAGAATTAACTGACGGGCCGTGGTTTCATTGGTGGTCAGTGCCAGAATAGTTGCAGTTGGGAAGTATTTACGCACTGATTTGGCCGATTTACCGCCACCTGTGGCGACGACGATCACTTTTGCTTCCAGTTTTTCTGCGGTTTCTACAGCACCACGGCAAACGGCTTCAGTGATACGCATTTTGCGATTGTCGTTCAGCGTTTCGATGCGGCTAGGCATGATACGGTCTGTACGCTCGCAGATGGTCGCCATGATGGTGACAGACTCTAATGGGTACTTACCCTTAGCACTTTCACCAGACAGCATCACGGCGTCTGTACCGTCCAGGATGGCGTTAGCAACGTCGCCAGCTTCTGCACGGGTAGGGCGTGGGTTTTTGATCATTGAATCGAGCATCTGAGTTGCAGTGATAACAACTTTGCGAGCACGGTTACATTTTTCAATCATCATCTTCTGCGCGAAGATAACTTCTTCAACCGGGATCTCAACACCCAAGTCACCACGGGCCACCATGATGCCGTCAGATGCTTCCAGGATTTCGTCGAAATTATTCAGACCCTCCTGGTTTTCGATTTTAGAGATGATTTGGATGTGGCCGCCACCGTGTGCTTTCAGGTGTTCGCGGATTTCCAGGACGTCTGAACGTTTACGGATAAAGGATGCCGCAACGAAGTCTACGCCTTGCTCACAACCAAAGATCAGGTCAGCTTTATCTTTTTCAGCTAATGCTGGCAACTGGATAGAGACGCCCGGCAGGTTAACGCCTTTGTTTTCGCCCAGATCACCGTTGTTCAGCACTTTACATACCACGTTGCTTTCAGTGACTTCTGTCACTTCCATGCCGATCAAACCATCGTCAACCAACACCGTGTTGCCGATTTTCAGGTCAGCAGCGAAACCTGGGTAGGTCACAGCAACGATAGTATTGTTGCCAATCACGCTTTGATCAGTGGTGAAAGTGAAAGTCTGACCTGCAACCAGAGCCGCATCTTTGCCGCCTTCCAGTTTCATGGTGCGGATTTCAGGGCCTTTGGTGTCCAGCAGGATACCCGCTTTCAGGCCAGTTTTCGCCATGACAGCACGGATATTCTTGATACGTTGACCATGCTCTGCATAGTCACCGTGGGAGAAGTTCAAGCGCATAACATTCATACCTGCATTCAGCAGGTTCGTCAGCATCTCTTCGGATTCGGTTTTTGGACCGATGGTACAAACAATTTTAGTCTTTTTCATGACGGATTTTTTCTACAAGTTGTGATGGATAAAAAGCGAATATTCCGTTTAATCGAGCAACGGAGTGGGGATCTGATTAGTGTCTGGTGTAAAGAAACGTGCCCAAGAAGCAAAACATTACTAAGAATAGATGACAGTTGTGGAAGTTGAGCGGAAAACTTTAGCACGAGGCTAAACGCATGATCGGTATACGACGGCGTATAGGTGAGTTGTATTTTTTTAGCGTATCTACAGATCAAGAGGCTGAAACCATTCAACTGAAACGACGGTTCGTATTATAAGCGGTAACTAACGGGAAATGAAATAGAAAACAGGAACTCATTGCCGTTTTTTATAAAAAGGGGAGATTAGTCGCGCAAACACTAAGAGTAATGCCTAATTTGTTGCGCAACAGATATTTGTTTTAACACTTTTAACAAATTCATTGATGAAAAACAGAATATTGAGAGCGACAGAATATCAGTGAGGATTGAGAAGTCAGGTGGTAAAATGGGAATATGGGAATATGGGGAACATCGAAAATAGCAGAGTGGTGCGTCCGAATGGACTCGAACCATCGACCCCCACCATGTCAAGGTGGTGCTCTAACCAACTGAGCTACGGACGCACATTACCCTACAAATAATAAGATTGGTGCGTCCGAATGGACTCGAACCATCGACCCCCACCATGTCAAGGTGGTGCTCTAACCAACTGAGCTACGGACGCAATACCATAATCTTATTACCTGCCATCAATGCTGACAGCGGGGACGAATATTAACGATCCGCCCGACGGCTGGCAAGGAGAAAAACACAATATTCACCGCAAACTCACGTAATTGCTGCGCTTTTACTCATTGCGCTGTTTTTTTCCTCATCTTTTCGCTTTACCTAAGCATTAATCGCCAGTTTGACTCCAGCGATTAACACTTAGCTAGGCTTGCCTAGTGTGCTGCTTTTTGCAGGATAAACGCCGTCGGTTGTTTTTGTAACCAACGGATGCGCAGTGCCATTAAGATCGCCGCAGCGGTTAAGCCGATAACGAAGCCTATCCAGAAACCACTTGGCCCCATTGCGGGGACAATATAGTCGGTCAGTCCCAGCAGGTAACCACTCGGTAACCCCAGCAACCAATAAGCTGTAAAGGTAATAAAGAAGATCGAACGGGTATCTTTATAGCCACGTAATACACCGCTGCCGATCACCTGAATGGCATCAGAGAGCTGATAGAGCGCCGCTAGCAGCATCAAATGGGAGGCCATCATCACGACTTCAGGTGTTTTGTTATACAGCAGGGCAATATGTTCGCGGAAAATAACCGTAAACACCGCAGTTATGCAGGCCAGCATCAAACCGACAGCAATACTGGTATAAGCCGCGACCTTTGCTTGATCAACCGAACCCTGACCGAGGCGGAAGCCAACACGAATAGTGGCCGCCACACTCAGTGACATGGGTAACATAAACATCAGTGAGCTGAAGTTGAGCGCAATCTGGTGCCCGGCAACCGCGACGATACCGAGTGGCGAAACCAGTAATGCTACTACAGCAAACAGTGTCACTTCGAAAAACAGCGCCAGCGCAACGGGTAGACCAAGGCCGCCCAAACGTTTCATCACTTGCCAGTCTGGTGCTGCAAACCCTTTCTCCAGTTTGATGTCTTGCTGCGAGCGAGCGCGGGTAACATACCACCGCATCATCAGGAACATCACCCAGTAGACGGTTCCGGTGGCCACACCACAACCCACGCCCCCTAACGCCGGTGCGCCGAATTTACCGTAGATGAAAATATAGTTAATCGGAATATTAACCAGCAAACCGATAAAACCTATCACCATCCCCGGTTTAGTTTTGGACAATCCTTCGCACTGATTACGCAACACTTGGAAGAACAGATAGCCGGGCGCGCCCCACATAATGGCATGTAAGAAACCAACGGCTTTATCCGCCAGTATCGGGTCAATATTATGCATTTGCTTAATAACGTGGTCGCTATTATATAGCACAAACATAATGAGCAGTGAAACGCACAGCGCCAGCCAAAATCCTTGCCTGACTTGATGGGCAATCTGGTTACGCCGCCCGGAACCATTAAGTTGGGCAACCGTAGGGGTTAGCGCTAGCAG
This sequence comes from Yersinia bercovieri ATCC 43970, assembly GCF_013282745.1. Taxonomy (NCBI): domain Bacteria; kingdom Pseudomonadati; phylum Pseudomonadota; class Gammaproteobacteria; order Enterobacterales; family Yersiniaceae; genus Yersinia; species Yersinia bercovieri. The sequence continues at coordinate 3,652,205 of NZ_CP054044.1, read as the reverse complement.
TAAACCATGACCGAATAAGATTGCCGGTAGCCAGATAGATGTCCCCACGGCCACCGCAGCCATATCGGTTGCACTAACAGAGCCGGCCATAATGGTATCAACCACGCCCATTGCCGTTTGGGACAGTTGCGCGATGACGACGGGAATAGCGAGAGCCAATAAGCTACGCGCCTCTACTATATACTTCTGCACGTATGCACCTTCTTTATTTATTGAGGCTATTTATCGCTAAATAAGCGTTAAATAAAATAACGGAAACAATCTATCCAAAATACTTGGGGTTGCAGGTAGGTAGCAAGTATAGCCCGATGGTCTGACGCCGCTCAGTGATTCGGGTAAGAGAGAGAGGGAGTCACTAGCAAGCCTACAACATCAAGAAAAACGAGTATAAAAGATTGTACCTTCTCGCCGAGCTTAAGCAATCCTTGTCATTAAATATCAGCAAAATACCGCGTATGCAGTTTTTTATTCTAAGTGGTTTGGTTTTCCGTATCTTCTGAGGCAAAATCAACGCAGAGATCACTTCTTTTTACCGCTGACTGATGAGAGGCATGGCGTATGTTTACCGGTATTGTTCAAGGCACCGCGCCGGTGGTTGCCATCGAAGAAAAATCTAATTTCCGTACTCATGTGGTGGAGATGCCAACTGAGATGCTACCTGAATTAGCCTTAGGCGCTTCTGTTGCCCACAATGGTTGTTGCCTGACGGTCACTGCGATTGAAGGCCATCGGGTTAGCTTTGATTTGATGAAGGAGACACTGCGCATCACTAACCTGGGTGATATTCAGGTGGGGGATGTGGTTAATTTGGAGCGCGCAGCTAAATTCAGTGACGAAATTGGTGGGCATCTTATGTCCGGCCATATTATTTGTACCGCTGAAATAACCAAAATATATACATCAGAAAATAATCGTCAGATCTGGTTTCGAATGCCCAGCGCTGATTTGATGAAATATATATTACATAAAGGTTTTATCGGTATTGATGGTATCAGCCTGACCATCGGTGAAGTCGTCGGCAACCGTTTTTGTGTGCATCTGATCCCGGAAACACTGGCACGCACCACGCTAGGTAAAAAGCGCTTAGGGCATCGGGTCAATATCGAAATAGATCCGCAGACGCAGGCTGTGGTGGATACCGTTGAGCGAGTACTGGCGCAGCGCGATATTGTCCATGCCACTGAGTCCGTGGAAAAAACAGTGCGTGAGTAAGTAGGATAAAAGTGAAGCAGGGGCTGTGCACCCCTGCTATCAAACCAGTCATGTTTAAATTGCGGCACTCTTAACGGGGAGTCCGAATACCGCCCTCTACGCCATTAGGGCTAAACAGAACTTGCCACAATTGAATGTCTCTGGCGCGGAATGCCCCAGCACACGCATTCAGATAATAGCTAAACATCCGTTCAAATCGCGAGGAGTAATTCTGCGCCAGAGTTGGCCATGCCGCTTGGAAACGGGCATACCAGGCCATTAATGTTCGGTCATAATCTGCGCCGAAATTATGCCAATCTTCCATGATAAAATAGGGCTCGCTGGCCTGAGCAATATGTTTCACCGAGGGCAGGCAACCATTTGGGAAGATATATTTATTAATCCACGGATCAATACTGAGATCAGTGCGATTAGCGCCAATGGTGTGCAGCAAGAACAACCCATCAGGTTTTAAATTGCGATTTACCACCTCAAAATAGGTGCGGTAATTCTTTGGCCCCACATGCTCGAACATCCCCACCGACACAATACGATCAAACTGTTCATTTAAATCACGATAGTCTTGCAGCAAGATAGTGACATCCAAACCTGCGCAGCGCTCTTGCGCCAATTTTTGCTGTTCCGCTGAAATGGTCACCCCTGAGACTGAGACCCCGTAATGGCGGGCGGCATAAGCGGCAAGTCCACCCCAACCACAACCGATATCCAGCAGTTTCATGCCCGGGGCTAATTGCAGCTTTTCGCAGATCATCTGCAGCTTATTTTCCTGCGCTTGCTCAAGAGTCGTGGCCTCTTTCCAGTAGCCGCAGGAGTATTGCATATTGGGGTCGAGCATGAGGCTAAATAGATCATTACCTAAGTCATAATGCTCTTTGCCGACAATCCAGGCGCGTTTCTTTGATTGCAAATTGATCACACGGGCGGCGGCAATACGTAAAGTATCTTTGAGATGGTGTGGAAGTTGATTTTCCAGGCCAGCACGGAGAACTCGCTGGAAAAAGATATCCAAGCGATCGCACTCCCACCAACCGTCCATATAACTCTCACCTAATCCCAAAGATCCTTCTTGTAATACCCGCTTAAAAAAGTCTGGGTTATTAACTTGAATGTCGAAGGGGCGTGAGCCATTGATCTCAATATCAGCCCGGTTCAGCATCTCTTGCACTATGCGGAACCACGGATTTTCTTGAATGCTCTGGTCTTCTATACAGGATGAACTCATAGCTTCTCCATCACTTTCTTCTGACTTATGACCCGCGATAATTATCTATATGCGCGAAGACATACCAATTAGGTTGTTGTGACCTTGGTGTCTGATATCCGTTACGGACAGAGGAAGATTAAGAAGAAACCCTAATTATGTTTTGGTTTAGGGTAACTCATCCATAAGAGTAAATGTGACGCAATCCACGCGCACAGAAAGTGCTTAAGATAATGCTTTTTTTTAATGGTATTGTAATCGGTTAAACCGAGTATAGGCTTGCCGGGACGCTTTCTCAATACTAAATCGCTCCCGGCTTTTATGCCGCTTAGTGACTATTTCTATTGAAAATTAATTCCCTTTTTATCTTTTCGCAGCGCATAGCAATGAATGCCATATCCCAATAGTGCTAACACAACCGTCGACAGCATCACCGTCACTGTTGCCAGCAATGCCTGGCTGATAAAAGCGGACACCATCATGCTCGCGACAAAACACAACCCTAGCTGAAGCGTGTTTTGCAGTGCAGCGGCTTTGCCAGTGTTCGCCGGAAAAGGCATTAATGCATTCGCTACGATAATAGGGTAGCAGGCACCATTCACAAGCGCCATTATGCAGAAAGGAATAAGTAAGCTCACCAGTGTCGGAGTGGTAAAGGTTGCGATGAGATAGAGCGCGATCATGCTGGCGCTATACCCCGCCAACAGCCATGGCAGCAGGGTATTTCCTTTGATGCGAGTCAGAGCGCTACGGCAACCGAAACCGCCTAAGAGAAAAGCCAATGTCTGTGGAACATAACTTAAACCGATGACGTTCGGGCCATATCCCATGTCGCCCAAAATAAAAGGTGAACCGGTTAACCAAGCGAAAAATCCGGCACTACATGCGGCGAACATCATCACGTTGCCGCTAAACTGTGGCGATTTCAATAACTGGTAGAAACTGATCCTAGCCCTACTTTGATCGGCTCTATCAGTCGCGGATTTTTTCCGCTCTTTCAACAGCGCCGTTGGGATCAGGAGCAGCAGAGTAACGGCCAGCAGAACGACAAAAATGGCGCGCCAACTGAAGTGATTTAACAGCCAGGCACCCAGCAAAGGTGCCAGTGCCGGCGACAACGCCACCAGCGGCATGATAGTTGCGAATACGCGGTTGGCTTTACCGTCGCGATAACGATCCACCACTAAGGCTTGCCAGCTCACGGCGGCAGAACAGACCCCCACCGCTTGAATAAAACGCAGGATTAATAACTGGGTGGCAGTCTCAACCCACAAAATCCCCAGACAGCCGATAGCAAATAACCCCAACCCGACCAACAGCACCGGTTTACGACCTATTTTATCCGATACCGGCCCCCAGATAAGTTGGGCGATAGCGAAACCGGCGAGGAAGATGCTCAGACTGGCACTGATGGCACCGGCGGAGGTTTGCAGCTCTTGTTGCATTGCGCCAAAGGCGGGCAAATACATGTCGGTGGCCAGATAACCCAGCATACTTAAGCCAGCCAGGTAGAACATGAAGCTAGAGGTGGTTTTCATTCTTTATTCTCAATGTGAAAATGTTGCAGGCGTTGCTGTTGTCAATATGTTGTTATTGTAAATGTATTATTACAGGCAATTTTATTGCGGGGGCATTCTATCCGGCGAGTGATTCGATTGTGAAACGGTAATATTTGCGCCATGCTATCAAAATATTTGATGTCTGAATAAATGAGCAACAGGAGCAGAAGATAATGTGGTCTGAATACTCGCTGGATGTGGTTGACGCGGTCGCACGTACCGGTAGCTTCAGTGCCGCCGCTCAAGAATTGCACCGTGTGCCATCGGCGATAAGTTATACCGTGCGCCAGCTTGAAGAGTGGCTGGCGGTGCCGCTGTTTGAACGGCGTCATCGTGACGTAGAATTAACCGCCGCAGGTGTCGTTTTTATCAAAGAAGCTCGCGATGTTATCAAAAAAATGAATGGCACTCGCCGTCAATGCCAACAAGTGGCGAATGGCTGGCGAGGGGAGTTAACCATCGTGGTGGATAAAATCGTCAAACCACAGCGCAGCCGCCGCTTAGTTCTGGATTTCTATCGACATTTTCCTGATATCGAATTACGGGTACGTTATGAGGTGTTCAATGGCGTCTGGGATGCGCTGGTGGACGGGCAGGCTGAAATGGCCATCGGCGCCACGCGTGCGGTGCCAGTCGGAGGGCGGTTTGTTTTTCGCGACATGGGCTTTTTAAGTTGGCAATGTGTGGTGAGTGTCGAACACCCATTAGCGCGGTTAACCGGGCCACTGACCGATGATCAGTTGCGGCCTTACCCCGCACTCTGTCTGGAAGATACCGCGCGCAACCTGCCGAAACGGGACACCTGGACCTTAGATAATCAGCAGCGGTTGGTGGCACCGGACTGGGCGACGGGGATTGACTGCCTGTGCGCGGGGCTATGTGTTGGCATGGTGCCTGCTCATATGGTCTCGCCGCTGATTGCGCAAGGGAGGCTGGCAGCGCTAAGCTTGGCTGAACCGCTACCGGATAGCCCATGCTGCCTGACGTGGGAGCAGAACAACCACTCACCGGCACTGGCATGGTTGCTGGCGTATTTGGGTGACAGTGTCACGCTAAATGCTGAGTGGCTGAAAGATGACAACCCATCAGCTACTCAGCATGACGACACCAGCAACTGAGAGCAAATAACCGTGCCGGTAGCCGAGTTTGCTACCGGCAGAAGAGAGTTAGCGGCGATAATCGCGGAACGGGCCATCCGCAACAGAACGTCGCTCGACCAGTTTCGGGTGCACCTCAATGGTCTGGGGATCTTCGCGCTTGCTGACAATACGGTCGAGCAACATCGCAAAAGCGGTTTCACCTAATCGCTCTTTTGGCTGATGAATAGTGGTCAGCGCAGGGGAGAAGTAGCGCGCGTTGCGCACATTATCATACCCGATCACTGAAATATCTTGCGGCACCCGCAAGCCCAGCTCATCGGCTGCGCATATTGCACCCATCGCCATAATATCGCCGCCACAGAATACCGCGGTCGGGCGATGTTTTTGCGTCAGAATCTGGTGCATGGCTTTATAACCGGACTCCGGTTCGAAATCGCCCTGAACCACCCATTCATCACGCAGCGTGATATTGGCCTCCTCCAGGGCTTTCAAAAAGCCCTGATGGCGACCACCGCCAGTATTACGGGATAGCTGGCCGGGAATAGCGCCGATATCTCGATGACCGCGCTCAATCAGATAACGTCCAGCCAAATAGCCGCCTTCAAAGGCGTTATCGATAATCGAGTCAGTAAAGTCGCCACGTGCTGTCCCCCAATCCATCACCACCATCGGGATATTACGATAATCTTCCAGCATCCCCAGCAACTGCTCGGGATATTCTGAACACATCACCAGCAGTCCATCAACACGCTTTTGTGCCAGCATCGCCAGATAGGCTTTCTGTTTATCCAGATTATTATGAGAGTTACATAAAATCAGCGTGTAACCCTTGCTATAACAACTGTTTTCAACCGCTTCGATCACTTCAGCAAAATAGGGCGCTTCGCTGGACGTTGCCAGTAAACCAATTGATTTGGTGTGATTAACTTTCAAACTACGGGCCACAGCACTGGGTGAATAATGCAGTTCTTTAATGGCCGCCCACACGGCAGCCTTAGTATTTTCGGCGACGAAACGCGTTTTGTTAATCACGTGCGAAACGGTGGTGGTGGAAACACCCGCGTGTTTGGCCACATCTTTAATCGTTGCCATAAAAAAAATGACTCCTAAGCTCACCTGTTACAGTAGGTAAGTATTATGTTAATCGTTTGCCTGCAGACGCGAAACCACTCAGACAGAAGCATGTTATTGGCTGGAAAATGGAATCAGCTGGTTGTCTGAGAGTATTTATTGGACGTTATTGGTCGGTATGCAGTTATGAACTGCGAATTTTGGCTGATCTGGAGGAAAAGTGAAAGAGGTATTCAAAGTTATAAAGTGCGTAATGAGCACAAGATTTTTTTTCTGAATTGTGGGAAGATATTTTAACACACTAACTATGTGCCTTTTCCCTACGACAAACTGACCGGCTGAGGAGTTTTTATGGATACCAATCTGAAAATGTCGCTGATTACGACTGTTGGTGCGCTGGCGATGATTATTGCCTTTAGCTTCGTGGCGGTAATGAATTAATTAAGCCGCTTGCCGGTAAAATAGTAAAGTAGGGCGGTTTACCCGCCCTTAATTATTGCTTGATGTGCTAACACATCGTCTCGCGCTTATTGCCTTCTCAGGCTAAATTCTTCTCAACGAATGCCCAGTTAACCAGCGCCCAGAAATTTTCCAGATATTTTGGCCGCGCATTGCGGTAATCAATATAATAAGCGTGTTCCCACACATCCACCGTCAGTAACGGTTTATCCGTGGTCGTCAGCGGGGTTGCCGCATTAGATGTACTCACAATCGCCAGCGTGCCATCGGCTTTTTTAACCAGCCAAGTCCAACCTGCGCCAAAGTTTTTCACTGCGGCATCGGTAAATTGTGCTTTAAATTCAGCAAAAGAACCAAATGATTGATTAATGGCATCAGCCACTTTACCGGTCGGCTCACCACCACCATTTGGTGACAGACAGTGCCAGTAGAAAGTATGGTTCCAGACTTGGGCCGCATTGTTAAAGAGACCACCGCTGGAGGTTTTTACTATCTCTTCCAGCGTCTTGTCAGCAAACTCACTATCTTTAATCAGATTATTGAGGTTAATCACATAGGTATTATGGTGTTTGCCGTAATGGTACTCCAGCGTTTCAGCTGAGATATGGGGTTCCAGTGCATTTTGTGCATAAGGTAATGCCGGTAATTCAAAAGACATAGCTCTCTCCTTTCGGGTTGCTCAGGGTGTTTGCTCCTCAAATCCCATCAATAGCCGCAGGCCATGATGTGGCGAAGAGCGGTTAAAAGCTTAATTGTTGTATTTTTGTTGTGGGTATAATCTTAACAATTTTCGACAGAAATGACAGTTATAACCACAGTATTAGTATGGCATTGGCATTAGCCAAGATAGATCACGGGGATAACAGAAGTTTGGCGAGTGGGGTACTCACAGCCAACAGCAGTGCTGGCTGTGAGTTGAAGAATTAGCGGATAGTTTTAGGTGTGACCACGCGGCGAGCACCCACATAGTGATCTTGCCAGTAGTCGTTATTCAGCATACTAATGCGGATCTCTTCGCCGGTACGCGGGGACTGAATAAATTTGCCATTACCTAAATAGACACCGACATGATCGGCAACGCCGCGATTGGCAATATTAAAGAACACCAGATCACCACTCTCTAATTCAGCACGTTTGACTGGCGCGGCATCACGTAAATGATACATCTCGTTAGCAGTACGCGGCATTTTTATTCTGATCACATCTTTATAGGCGTAATAAATAAGCCCACTGCAATCAAAACCAGTATTCGGCGAGGTGCCGCCCCAACGATAAGGTTTACCGACTTGTTTCATCAGTTTGCTCATTGCCGTTTGCTTCGCATGTTGGTAGCGCTTTTTATGGGCAGGGCTGAGCTTGATTTTATTATTTGCAACTAATTCTGTGCCAGCTTTACCTTGAGTCTTATTTCGATGCCGACCATAAGCAATTTTTTCTGTTTTTTTGACCGCCGCCACTTTTTTGTTGGCCGCTGTTTTAGTATTCGTTTTTTTAACACTGCTGGGTTGTTTTATGGTGGGTTTACTTATTTCTTGCACTTTCTTCTTAAGAGCTTTCGTTGTGTTACTGGCTATGCTCTTTTTATTGCTGCTGACGGCGGTTTTATTGGTGCTGGTTTTGCCGGTGGCAGTTTTAGCGCTGGCAATTTTCGCTTTCTTGGTACTTTTATCAGCTTTTCGCTTTTTACGATCATCAGGGCTGGCTTGGCTGACCTGACCTCTCTTTTGCTCCGCCGACACCTGTGCCTGCGGCGACGCATGCGCCAAATTTAAGAATAGTTGGGTAAACAGCAGCACAAACAGCGTAAGAATTAAACGCATAATAACGCTACCAACCTTAGCCCTGAGATGAATATGAAGAGTCACAGTATTGCCGAAACTCGGGATATAAAAAAGCGAAGAGATACAGGATTCTAATCGATATTGTGAGAAAACGTTAATGGCTTCACAATTGTAGCTTATTTATGCTTTCAGCGAACTTAAATCAACCATTCGTCAACGAGTTATATCCGTCGTATCTAAAACCGTAGGGTTGTTAGCGACACTCACTCATCTGAATCACTGACTTGAGTTAGCGTATCGAGATTCGTTTGCTGGCAGACTACCTGTGGCCTCAATAACTTAGGGTATTATTGAAATAAACGCCTGCTACACGATAAAGAAGATATTAGTGAAGTGATGGGATCAAAAATGTTATTCTCAATGCACATATTTGTAGCTGACAGCTAACTCTTTGCTGATGGCATAAAGTCCCTGCAAAAGATGGCGTTTTATTCCAGCGGTGACAGTCGCTACAATAGAGCGGACGCAATAATGATATTGAGTAAAAAGCATTGTAGCCACGATATGGCTTGAGGAAGCAAGAAATGACGACGATTGATAAAATTCAGCGCCAGATAGCAGAAAACCCAATCCTGCTGTACATGAAGGGCTCGCCAAAGCTGCCAAACTGCGGTTTCTCTGCTCAGGCTGTGCAGGCGCTATCGGCCTGTGGCGAACGCTTTGCTTATGTTGATATCCTGCAAAATCCGGATATTCGTGCTGAGCTGCCAAAATATGCCAACTGGCCAACATTCCCGCAGCTGTGGGTAGATGGCGAATTGGTTGGCGGTTGCGACATTCTGATGGAAATGTATCAGCGTGGTGAATTGCAACAGCTGCTGAAAGAGACTGCAGATAAGTACCGTTCACAGGAAGATCAACCCGCCGCAGAGTAATGTGCGCTGGTGGTCAGTGAATCAAAAAAGGTGGCTTACGGGCCACCTTTTCATATTTATAACATGCCGTTTTCTGATAAAAAACGCGTTACTCGGACTCTCCCGCCGGTATTGGCCAGCCGCCCAATTTCTTCCAACGATTAACCAGCTCGCAGAACAGCTTTGCCGTTTGCATGGTGTCGTACAAGGCCGAATGCGCCTGGCTGCTATCAAACGGAATACCTGCGGTCAGGCAGGCTTTTGCCAACACGGTTTGCCCCAGCACCAGCCCGCTAAGAGCGGCGGTATCAAAAGTGGCGAATGGATGGAACGGATTGCGTTTTAAACTCGCCCGCTCAGCCGCAGCCATGACAAAACTGTGATCGAAATTGGCGTTGTGTGCCACGATGATTGCCCGGTTACAGCCTTGATCTTTTAGCCCTTTACGCACCGCTTTAAAAATGGCGTGTAAGGCATCGTGTTCACTCACTGCACCACGTAAAGGGTTGGTAGGGTCAATCCCATTAAATGCCAGTGCTTCAGGTTGCAGATTGGCACCTTCAAAGGGTTCTACATGAAAATGTAGTGTTTCATCCGGTAGCAACCATCCCTCTTTGTTCATCTGTAAAGTCACGGCGGCAATTTCTAATAATGCATCGGTTTGAGCATTAAAACCGGCGGTTTCAACATCAATTACTACGGGGTAATACCCACGAAAACGGCCACTCAGGGCGTTAAGGTCACTTTTATCTGCCATCAGTTTCTTATCTTCATCGAATTCAGCACACATTATGTCAAATTTTGGCGCAGGATGCAGGGGGATATCGCGATGATAAAAAAGGCACCGTGCTGGTGCCTGTTAGCTAATCAGTTTCCGAGGCCGTGTCCGGCGCTCTTATTCTCGATTAACTCGATTTTATAGCCGTCCGGATCTTCGACAAACGCAATGATGGTATTACCGCCTTTGACCGGGCCGGCTTCACGGGTGACTTTTCCACCCGCCTGACGAATGTGGTCGCAAGTGGCGGCCACATCATCCACACCCAGCGCCAAATGGCCAAATGCACTCCCCATCTCGTAGCTCTCTACGCCCCAGTTATAGGTCAGCTCAATCACTGAGCCTTCACTTTCATCGCTATAACCGACGAACGCCAGCGAGTATTTATACTCGGTATTTTCGCTGGTACGCAGTAAACGCATCCCTAATACCTTGGTGTAGAAATCGATGGAGCGTTGCAGGTCACCGACGCGGATCATGGTATGGAGTAAGCGCATAATATCCTCTGTTTACATTTTGCCTGGTTATTGGGCAAGGGTGATGAAACCAGGTTCAAGTATAGCCCCGGCAATTAAATCAGTTCAATGGGTTACAGGAAATGAAACGGGGCAAATCATCACGGCCAGATATCGCCTGACCGTGATGAGATAGTCGATTAGCAGGTAGAACTCATTACAGCGTTGGGTAATCAGTGTAGCCCTTAGCACCGCCGCCGTAGAATGTTTCGCCATCAGGCTCATTCAGTGGGGCATGCTGTTGTAGGCGAGCGACTAAATCTGGGTTAGAGATATAGCTGCGACCAAAAGCTACCGCATCAATAAAGCCTTTCTCAATCAACTCTTCGGCCTTCTCGGCGGTATAGGCACCCGCACCGATAATAACCCCTTTGAAGCGCGCACGAACCGCATCACGGAACGCCTCTGAGTAAGGTTTACCACCGGCCCAATCTGGCTCGGAGATGTGCAGGTAGGCGATATGCCGTTTGTTCAATTCATCAATCAGATACAGTGCCGCTTCTTCCTGATCTTCACCATTATCCAGACCATTGAACGGCCCTAATGGGGAGATACGGATACCAATACGTTCAGCACTCCATTGGGCAGCGGTGGCGTCAACCACCTCCAGTGTCAGACGGGTACGGTTTTCAATGCTACCACCGTATTGGTCGGTACGCTGATTTGAGGCCGGAGACATAAATTGATGCAGCAAATAACCATGGGCGGCATGGAGTTCGATATAGTCAAAACCCGCTTCGCGCGCATTGGCGGTGGCCTGACGGAAATCATTAATGATGCCCGGGATCTCTTCTGTTTCCAAGGCGCGCGGGGTGGAGCAGGGAACGCGCACCCAGGCACCGTTTTCATCGCGCACGGTGGTGCGGGTATCAGCGGCAATAGCTGAAGGCGCTACTGGCGCTTGTTGGCCGGGCTGCAAGCTACTGTGCGAAATGCGTCCAACATGCCACAGCTGCACGGCAATATGTCCCCCCTCCTCATGCACCGCCTGAGTGATTTTTTTCCACGCGTTCAACTGCTCCTGAGTGTGTAACCCCGGTGCTCCCGCGTAGCCTTTTGCCTGGAAAGAGATCTGGGTTGCTTCGGTGATAATCAAACCGGCACTGGCCCGTTGACGATAATATTCCGCCATTAAAGGGGTTGGGATATCACCTGGCTCAATACTGCGTAAGCGAGTCAGTGGTGCCATAAATACGCGGTTTGGCAAAGTGAGCGCGCCAACCTTCAAAGGAGAGAACAGTTTAGCAGTCTTCATGGTGCGTCCTATATTAATAGACCAGTCAACTATTGGCTGGATAAATCCTGAAGCACAAAGTTTGCGATCAGAATCATTGGATTATTGGTTCGGCTGTAGAATCAATTCGATACTTTCTAGTGCACAGGTCAGCGGGGTAACGGAACGTTTTACCTTGGCCCGCAATGCCGCACCCAGCCACAAGGCATAGAGTGTTTCTGCGGTGGCGGCCGGGGAGAGCATGGTGCGCAGCGAACCCTCTGCAATACCGGCTTCGATGGCATCTTGCAAACGACCAATCACGCGGGCAGTGCCGATATCCAGCGCGTGGCGCATGGGTTCGGATAGATCACTCACTTCAGCTGATAGTTTAACCGCCAGACAAGCATTGTGGCACTCACTGCCGCAATAGTTAGCAATAGATTGAGCAAAATAGTGCAGCAAATGGTGACGTTTATCGCCTTGGGAGCCAGTCAGCAGACTCTCCATTGCCGTGTCATAACGATCAAAATAGCGCTGTAACATCGCCTCACCAAACACTTCCTTTGAGCGGAAGTAGTGATAAAACGAGCCTTTCGGAATACCCGCGGTGCTAAGTAGCAGGCTAAGCCCCATGCCGTTAAAGCCAAGGCGCAGACTGAGACTTTCACCTGTCGCTAGCAGGTGATCACGGGTGTCTACATGTGTGTGCTGTATTTTGTTCATGTCGCAGAGCGTAATAGACCGATCGGTCTAGGTCAATAAAAAAATGCCAGCGGATAACTTCACTGGCATTAACTATCTGTTTTTCTACCGAAAATTTATCGGTGCTTTTGGCTCATCTGTTAGCCCTGAGTGCGGCACTTCTCCAGCAGATCCATCCCAGATTGATATTCATTGGTTTGAATATTCATCATGCCCAATAGGGTATGGAAGAGATTATCCTGCGAAATTTCATCATGTTGTGCACTCTTGGCTAAACACTGGCGATCGATGCCATAGCTTTTTGTATATTCAGGTGATAACCACATTAAGAAAGGAATGTGGGTTTGCTGACCAGGGGCGAACATATAGGGTGTTCCGTGCAGATACATGCCATTTTCGCCCAATGACTCGCCGTGATCAGAGAGATAAACCAGTGCGGTATTAAATCTGGCACTCTGCTGTTGTAGCAATTTAATGGTGTTATCCAGCATGGCATCAGTATAAAGAATCGAATTATCGTAAGTATTCACCAGCTCCTGAGAGGTGCAATCCTGAATTTGGTTGCTATCGCAGGTTGGGGCAAATTGGCGGAACTCGGGGGTAGAGCGGCGGTAATAAGCGGGGCCATGACTACCCATTTGGTGTAATACGATGACCCCGTCACCTTGCAGCCCATTGATATAATTATCCAACTTATAGAGCAGCGCGTTATCTAAGCAGACACCATTCTCGCAGTCGGTGGTTAATTGCAGTTGTGTCACATCCTGATGGGGAGTGCGGTCACAGGCTCCTTTACAGCCACCATCATTTTCACGCCACAAAACATTCAGCCCAGCGCGGGCAAGAATATCCATCAAGCCCTCCTGATGGCTGGCCAGTGTGGCATCATAGTTTTTACGCGGCATATTGGAGAACATGCACGGCACGGAAATAGCGGTTTCCGTGCCGCAGGATGAGGCATTCTTAAAATAGGTCACATCCTGTTTTTGTAGGCGAGGGTTGGTTGCGCGACCATAGCCACCTAAGGAGAAGTTCTCGGCACGGGCAGTTTCTCCTACCACCAAAATCACCAAAGTTCTCTTCTGTTGCCCACTGATTACCGGCCCTTTATGGGCATCTTCACCAATCCTCACCAGCGACATATTGCTGGCGAAATATTTATGCCTGGCAAATTGAAAACTGCCGCTGACAAAGTTGGATGGCGTTAGCATCTTGACGATGCTTTTATTGTTGCGGATCAGCGAGGCGTAATCTTTATAAAACAGCGTCGCCACCAGCATGATAATGACCGCCGATAGCAGAATATTTGCCACCCGTAGCCCCAGCATGTACCACCAGGGGCGGGTTGCCTGAATCCGCACGAAGCAGATAATGATGGCAGGAGTGATACCGAGCACTAGCAGCCAGAGAGCCATACGTGGCGTGAAAAGGGCGGTGGCTTCCTGTGCGTTGGTCTCAAAGGCGTTTTGCATCATATTGGCGTCGATCACGGCACCATAGCTGAACATAAAGTAGTTGGCCGCAGCACCACCCAATAAAAATAGAATGATCAGTGGTTTGCGCAGCAAGGGGACGGCCAACAGGCTAAAAATGATATTGAGTGCGCAGAAAATCACCAGCGGAATGGTTGCGGCGAAGAAATAGCTTTCACTGCTGTCAAAACGGATCAGCGACCAGGCTTTGCTAATAAATAGCGCATTATGGCAGAGAGTGAAAAACAGCGCACAGCTGAGAATAAAACCGAGACTGTTACACTGTAACTTATATCGAACATTCATCGTGAAAATTGAATCCTAGAGTTCACTAATTGCATGAATGATATCGATTGAAACTTAAGATAACCTTAGCGGTATTGTGGTGTGCGTCACTGCTTGGCGGGTTTTATCCGGCGGGGCAAAATAGAGGCTTGCCAGCAGTGGCGAAGCAGGCTTCAATTAAGATATCGCTGAAACACTCAGTTCTTTAGGTATCTTAGTAGCAGGAGGCCGCGTAGCTCAGCAACTTGAGTTTTTCGACATTCCCAGTCCATGCCGTGGTATCTGCCAAACAGATGACCGCGGTTTTTGTCGTGGCTGTATGCGCAGCCGTGATGAGCGCTTTAACTGGATTAAAATGAGTGATCCGCAAAAACGAGATGTCCTGCGGCTGTGTCGCCAACGTCTACTGCGCTTGCAACGCGCTAACAAGCAGCCGGATGAACCGCTGCAAGAGCAACCCTCTCTGTTCTAACGAGCCGTGCATTTTTAGCCTTTATGGCTATTTAGTCGGCTATTGAGTCGCTCAACCCCCAATTGACCCTTAATTCGTTGCTCAGGGAGGATTTAACCTTGCTGTCGGTTGTGTATGCTAAGGGCATACTAATAAATGAGGTAGCTAATAATGGATACACGTACTCAACTGGCACCCCTTGGGCCTGAATTTTCTCGCATGATTTGCGGTTATTGGCGCTTGATGGAGTGGGAGATGACGCCCGCGCAGTTGTTGGGCTTTATCGAGCAGCATATTGAATTGGGCATTACTACGACAGATCACGCAGATATTTACGGTGGTTATCAATGTGAGCAGGCATTCGGGCAGGCATTGCGCCTTAAGCCCGCTTTGCGGCAGCAACTGGAACTGGTGAGCAAATGTGGCATTGCCACTACCGCGAAACCAGAGCATGCGCTGGGGCATTACATCACTGATCGCTCACACATCATCAAAAGCGCTGAGCAGTCACTGACGCATTTACATACTGATTATCTGGATCTGCTGCTGATCCACCGCCCAGATCCCCTGATGGATGCTGATGAAGTGGCTGAAGCTTTCACCCAATTACACCAAAGCGGCCAGGTAAAACATTTCGGCGTGTCGAACTTTACGCCCGCACAATTTAGTTTGCTGCAATCGCGTTTGCCATTCTCGCTGGTGACTAATCAGGTCGAAATTTCACCGCTGCACCAGCCCGCCATTGTGGATGGCACCCTTGATGCTTGCCAACAGCTGCGCATTAAGCCGATGGCCTGGTCTTGTCTGGGGGGCGGGCGTTTGTTTAGTGACCCAGAGTTCCAGGCGCTACGTGATGAGTTGCAGGCGGTGGCCGATGAAATAGGTGCTGAAAGTATTGAACAGGTGGTTTATGCCTGGATCCTGCGCCTGCCATCGGCTCCATTACCTATCATCGGTTCCGGCAAGATAGAGCGCGTTAAAGCCGCGTGGGCTGCGCTCTCCCTGACGATGACTCGCCAGCAGTGGTTCCGCATTCGCCGTGCGGCCCTCGGTTATGACGTGCCTTAAGACTCTATGCGCCAGTGAGTTTCAAGCTGGCGCACTTGCTGCTCCTCGCCCGACCAATACTTTCTACCACTCCGCGTAAAGGAATGTTGCCATTATACAAAACAATCTTGGCCTCATTACCTTCTCTAATGTGTCTCAGTTTGGTTTCTTCGAAATAGCCCATTACATAGAATGAATCGGTATCTATTAGCGCTACTAATGGAGTGCCAGTTGTCGCATAGTTACCTACCCGTGTTTGTAGATTGGTGATATAGCCGTTGGCAGGGGCATAAATACGCGTTTTGCTGAGATTCCATTTCGCTTGCTCGAGGTTTGCCACTGCGCCCTGATATGCGGCTTTCATACTATCAGCGGTTAAATTGGCAATCTCGAGATCGGCACCGGAAATGATATTTTTAGGTAAGTAGCGGCGGCGTTCAGCTTCATGATTCGCTTTGGCTAACTCACTCTGGGCGCGGACAACAGCGGCTTGCGTATTATCCAGTGCTAACTGATAGGGTTGCGGGTCAATGACAAATAATAGGCTATCAGAGCTTACCAATTGGTTATCATGAACTAGTATTTTAACCAGCCTGCCGGAAACGTCCGGGGTGATACTGACTAATTCTGCCCGGACTTTACCATCACGAGCTCAGGGCGATTACATGTAATAATTCCACATCCACCAACCAGCACAGAGTGCGAGGGCGAATACGATGACTGAGGAGAAATATTTAAGAGATTGATGATTCATGTCAATTTACCAACTGGCTAAGACCCATAAAGAAACCGTGACCGAAATGACAAAAATTGAGAGATCCATTAATATTGGATGTCAGATGTCACCAGAGTAGATCCAATTCCGTAGCATATGATGGATCAGTAGCTATAACACCAAACCTAGCATGACTGTCTTAAACATTGGCGGGAAATAGATAGAAGCACCTAACACCAAGTCGGTAAGTGGTGCGTTAATGGGGAATATAGATACATACATAAGGTTAATCCTTAAGGGGTATTTTAGTAAAAAACATCATTTCTGCTAAACTATTTCCCGTATTTATTGCTATTCCCCTAGCATCGACGGTATATATACATTTGTGTTTTTAATGTTAATTACCCAAAATAGACTGGACTCTGGGAGTTATGCTAGCACGCTAAATAAAAGGAGGGGCAATTGGAATCGACATTAGGATCTGATTTAGCACGATTAGTTCGCGTTTGGCGCGCACTTATCGACCATCGGCTGAAGCCGTTGGAACTGACCCAAACACATTGGGTTACCTTGCATAATATTAATCGTTTACCACCTGAGCAGTCACAGATTCAATTGGCAAAGGCGATTGGTATCGAACAACCATCACTGGTTAGAACCTTAGATCAACTGGAGGAGAAAGGTTTAATCACACGGCATATCTGTGCAAATGATCGTCGTGCAAAGAGGATAAAACTGACGGAACAGTCTTCACCGATAATAGAGCAGGTTGATGGCGTCATATGTTCCACCCGCAAAGAGATTCTCGGTGGAATTTCAACTGATGAGATTGAGTTGTTATCTGGTCTGATTGATAAGCTCGAGCGAAATATTATTCAATTACAAAGCAAGTAAATTATAAAGTTTTAGACTCTTATTCACAGCAGAAAGAAAAGTATCACTGTAAGAGCAAGTCAGGGTTCGCAATGAACCCTGACTTTTGTCCGCGAGGTTAATACCCAATGGTATTAACGTGGGCTGACAGTCACCGTGCTACCGCTGCTGGCGAGCATGACGCGCTGACCGACGCTAAAGCGAGTAGGGCCTTGCTTCTGCACCACCAGAATGGTTGTACCATCGTCTTTACGCACTTCAAGTTGTACGCCATCAGTACGGTTGATTGCCCCCTGAACACCTTGTCCAGCCATACCACCTGCAACAGCACCCGCGGCGGTTGCCAGACTACGACCTGTACCACCACCTACAGTATTGCCGAGGAAGCCACCGAGAACGGCACCACCAATAGCGCCGACAATGTTGTTATCATCACCACCCTGAATGGTGACAGGGCGAACAGAGAGTAATGTGCCGTAAGTGACGGTTTGTACTTGCTTAGCCTGTGATGCGGTAAAAACATCACCAGAGAGTGTGTTGTTATTGGCGCAACCGGTCAAAGTCACCGCAATAATAGCAACGGCGATTAATGGCTTTTTCATAAAAACTCCTATTAAAAATGCATAACCGCTATACGGTTTAGTATGGCGGGATACCCAAATCCAGTCCATTGCGGCCCAGTCTTTGCGTAAAGTATGGCTTACTCAAATGTTTATTTCACTAGTTACTTGTTTCCGACCACTTGCTGAATATTTCGGCTACCTTAGATTGGTTCGCAGCTTAGCGCCTTATACTTCAACCAATATTAAACGGCGGTTTAACTTTATTAAAGTATGAAATATCACTGCCATAAATGAAAGTGTTAGCAGTAGTGACTTTTATGTGACCCTTATTGCAAATAAAAAGCATTCTTTAAGAGATGCGCCTATGGCGGTATACACTTGAAAAAGTATATCTTTTCATGGTGTTAATTTTATTATTCTGATTCGGCTTGAGAAAAGTCTTATCGCTATTTTGTTCCTCAATGGGGAAATAAGGTCATTGCTATGAAATCAGGCCGTTTTATTGGGGTGATGTCAGGAACCAGTCTGGATGGCGTTGATGTTGTGCTGGCAGCCATTGATGAGCGCATGGTGGCCCAACAGGCTAGCTATTGCCATCCAATGCCGCAACAGTTGAAAAAAGAGATACTTGGCATGTGTCAGGGGCAGTCAACCACCTTGTCAGCCGTGGGTAAGCTTGATGCCCAGTTGGGGATGCTATTCGCTGAGGCGGTGCTGGCTTTGATGAGTAAAGAGGGGCTCACAGCGCAGGATATCACCGCGATTGGTTGCCACGGACAAACCGTGTGGCATGAGCCGTTAGGTGAGCCAGCCTTTACCATGCAATTGGGTGACAACAACCGTATTGCGGCGCTGACTCAAGTTGCCACCGTGGGGGATTTCCGCCGCCGAGATATGGCTTATGGTGGGCAGGGGGCGCCATTGGTTCCCGCATTCCATCATGCACTATTAGCCCATGCCACCGAGCGGCGCATGGTGTTGAACATTGGTGGCATCGCAAATTTATCCATGTTGCTGCCCGATTTGCCGGTGCGGGGCTTTGATACCGGGCCGGGCAACATGCTGATGGATAGCTGGATTTGGCGCAACAGATCCTTACCTTATGACAAAGATGCCACCTGGGCCTTGTCGGGGCAGGTGAATCAGTCACTGCTTGAGCTAATGTACAGCGACCCCTATTTTGCCAAGCCCGCGCCAAAAAGCACCGGGCGTGAATACTTCAACGCCGGATGGTTAGACCGACAGTTAGCGAAAGTGGCGGGAGTCAAACCTGAAGATGTGCAAGCCACATTGGCTGAGTTAACGGCGCTCTCCATTGCTGAACAAGTTCAATTGGCGGGCGGCTGTGAGCGGTTGCTGGTCTGTGGCGGCGGGGCGCGCAATCTACTGGTGATGTCGCGCATGTCCGCTTTACTGCCGGGCACCGAGGTGTGTGTCACTGATGACTTTGGTGTCAGTGGTGACGATATGGAAGCGCTGGCCTTTGCCTGGCTGGCATTTCGGACACTATCCGGTAAATCAGGCAATTTACCCTCTGTCACGGGGGCCAGTTGCGAGACCATTTTAGGAGCAGTCTATCCTGTATCGTCACGATGAGGGTGCTAAGCTTCCATTGAACATGGCAGCTTAGCCAATCAACGAGGGTGACATCATGAAATATTTATTGGCTGTGACCTGCACAACCGCCGCATTAATGCTGGCGGGGTGTAGCCTGGTGCAACCGAAAAATGAAACTTTGCACTATCAATGCGGGACGACCCAACTGACAGTCAAACAAGATAACCAACACGATAAAGTCAGCCTGATTCTAGATGGAGAACAGCTCACCTTGGGGCAAGTGCGCGCCGCTTCCGGCACTAAATATAGTGATGGCCGCTATACCTTCTGGTCAAAAGGCAATAGTGCATTTATTGAGCGCGATGACAAAATCATTATCGATGACTGCATGTTGATAAAATAACTGTGTTGATAAAATCACTGTTTTGATCAAGTCATCAGGTGGTTACTGGCTCAGGGTGATTGTGATTATGGTGCCACAAGGGCAGAATAATCATCACTGCTTTCCTGCGCGATACAGAGCTTATATGACTGACAATTTTGATGTTGCAGATTTACGTCGTGAATATATTCGCGGCGGACTGCGCCGCAGTGATTTAACTGAACAACCACTGGCGCTGTTTGAGCGCTGGCTCAAACAGGCGTGTGAGGCTCGACTGCCTGATCCGACCGCCATGTGTGTGGCAACGGTGGATGCCAATGGCCAACCCTATCAGCGCATTGTGCTGTTGAAGCACTATGATGAGCAGGGCATGGTGTTCTACACCAATTTAGGTAGCCGCAAAGCGCAGCAATTGGCTGAAAATCCACATATCAGTTTGCTATTCCCCTGGCATATGCTGGACAGACAGGTCATTTTCCTCGGTAAAGCCGAGCGGCTTTCCACCCTTGAAGTGCTCAAATATTTTAATTCCCGCCCGAAAGATAGCCAGATTGGCGCTTGGGTCTCTCAGCAATCCTCTCGCATCTCTGCCCGCGGTGTACTGGAAAGTAAGTTTCTGGAATTAAAACAGAAATTCCAGCAAGGTGATGTGCCATTACCCAGTTTCTGGGGGGGCTTTCGCGTTAAATTTGACTCTGTTGAGTTCTGGCAAGGCGGCGAACATCGTCTGCATGACCGTTTTATCTATCAACGGGAAGCCGCTGGCTGGAAAATTGACCGTTTAGCCCCTTGAGCACGATGAAATAATTGTGGTTAAGCCTAGCGCTCGTGCGGCGGGCGCTTTATTCTATACCCTTCGTACTTGAAGCCGCAGGGGTGTTCGCTTGCTGCCTACCTGCAATGCCAGGTTCTTTGGGTATAAATCATCTTTACATCGTAAAAGACATTTTTTGTAAAAGACAATTTTTTGTAAAAGACAATGGAGTCATTGATGACCAGCAGCAACCTGATTAAGCAATTGCAAGAGCGGGGCCTCGTTGCCCAGGTGACGGATGAAGAGGCGTTAGCAGAGAGACTGGCGCAAGGGCCAATTTCACTCTATTGCGGTTTCGATCCTACCGCGGACAGCTTGCATTTGGGTCATCTGGTTCCGTTGTTATGCTTGAAGCGATTCCAGTTGGCAGGTCACCGCCCAGTGGCATTGGTAGGTGGCGCCACCGGCATGATTGGTGACCCGAGTTTCAAAGCCAGTGAGCGCAAACTCAACACCGAAGATACTGTTAACGAGTGGGTTGAGAAGATCCGCCGTCAGGTATCGCCATTCCTCGATTTTGATTGTGGTGAAAACAGCGCCATTGCCGCCAACAACTACGACTGGTTTGGCGGCATGAATGTGCTGACTTTCCTGCGGGATATCGGCAAGCACTTCTCCGTTAATCAGATGATCAATAAAGAAGCGGTTAAGCAGCGCCTGAATCGCGATGATAGCGGCATTTCGTTTACTGAATTCTCCTATAACTTGTTGCAGGCTTATGATTTCGCTTGCCTAAACAAAGCCCACGGCGTGGCATTACAAATCGGTGGTTCTGATCAGTGGGGTAACATTACCTCGGGTATCGATTTAACCCGTCGCCTTCATCAGCAGCAGGTTTACGGTCTGACCGTGCCATTGATCACTAAAGCTGATGGCACCAAGTTCGGTAAAACCGAAGGCGGCGCAGTGTGGCTTGATCCAAAGAAAACCAGCCCTTACAAATTCTACCAGTTCTGGATAAATACCGCCGATGCTGATGTTTACCGCTTCCTGAAATTCTTCACTTTCATGAGCTTAGAAGAGATAAATGCGCTGGAAGAGGAGGACAAAAACAGCGGCAAAGCCCCGCGCGCCCAATACGTGCTGGCAGAAAATGTTACCGCTATGGTGCATGGCGCGGAAGGTTTGGCGGCGGCAAAACGTATTACTGACAGCTTGTTCTCCGGTGATTTGAATGAGATGACGCAAGCGGACTTTGCCCAGTTAGCACAAGATGGGATGCCAACTATTGAGTTGACCCGCGATGCTGATTTGCAGCAGGCGCTGGTGAATGCTGAATTGGTTCCCTCTCGCGGCCAGGCGCGCACCATGATTAACTCTAACGCGGTGGCGATTAATGGTGAGAAACAGGCCGATCCGGAGTACCTCTTTACGGATGCTGACCGCCTGTTTGGGCGCTACACCTTACTGCGTCGTGGCAAAAAACATTATTGCCTGATTAGTTGGTTATAAGGGTGAAATAGAGTAAGGGGCAGAGATGTCCCTTATTTTTTTGCTTATATTTTAGTTGCTAACGTTTTCGTCGCTCACTTTTAGGCTGTACCAATGAAAAATATACTTTCGATTCAGTCACATGTTGTTTTTGGCCATGCTGGCAATAGTGCCGCTGAATTTCCGATGCGCCGGATGGGGGTTAATGTTTGGCCGCTAAATACTGTCCAGTTCTCAAATCATACGCAATATGGTCACTGGACCGGTTGTGTCATGCCTGCCAGTCACCTGACAGAAATAGTCCAGGGCATCGCCGATATTGATCGGCTCAAAGATTGTGATGCGGTATTGAGCGGTTATATTGGCTCACCGGAGCAGGGTGGCCATATTTTGGCGGCGGTTGCGCGGGTAAAACAAGCCAATCCTGCGGCCTGGTATTTTTGTGATCCGGTGATGGGGCATCCTGAAAAGGGTTGTATCGTGGCACCTGGCGTGGCCGAATTCTTCTGTAAAGAGGCGCTGCCTGCCAGTGATATTATTGCGCCTAACTTGCTTGAGCTGGAGCAACTCAGCGGTGTGCGGGTTGAGAGTGTTGAGCAAGCCGTCAATGTGGCCCGTGATCTCTGTGCCAAAGGGCCAAAAGTGGTGTTGGTCAAGCACTTGAGCCGTGCGGGTTATCATGCTGACTGCTTTGAGATGTTATTAGTGACGGCTGAAGAAGCATGGCACATTAGCCGTCCGCTGGTGGACTTCGGCACGCGCCAACCGGTCGGCGTGGGTGATTTAACCAGTGGTCTGTTACTGGTAAATCTGCTAAAAGGCGCAGCGCTGGATAAAGCATTGGAACACGTGACTGCGGCGGTTTATGAAGTGATGCTGAAAACCCAGGCTATGGGTGAGTACGAACTTCAAGTGGTGGCGGCACAAGATGAGATTGTTAATCCTACCTGCCAGTTTAGCGCGGTTAGAGTCGGCCAATAATTCGCTATAATCAGCTTATCCGCGATAAAAAATGCCCCTGACAGCAGGGGCACTCTAATCAACTCATCAGTTAATCTATTATTTCTTGATATCTTCAGCTGCCAGCGCGGCTTTTACTGCTGGGCGCTCTGCAACACGAGCCATATAGGCATCTAAATGACTACGTTGCTTAATCTCAATATTCAGCGCGTTAGCCCAACGAGTGACGGTAAATAGATAGGCGTCGGCGACACTGAATTTTTTCCCTAGCAGATAATCATGATGCGCTAACACACTATCGACATAGCTGAATTGTTTATCCAGCCGCTCGCTGGCGATCACTTTATACTCTGGTGGTGTTTTCGGGTTAAACAGTGGACTGAAACCTTTATGTAATTCAGTCGCCACGAAATTTAACCACTCAATAGCATGATAGCGGGAGAGGGTGCCGGCAGGGGCGATAAGCTGGCGATCGGGCACTTTATCTGCCAGATATTGCACGATAGCAACCCCTTCGGTGAGCAAGCTACCATCATCCAATATTAGCGCCGGGACTTGTCCTTTTGGATTGATGCTTAAATAGTCTTGACCCGTTTCAGTGATTTTGGTTGCCAGATCGACACTCTCAATACTGAAGTCTAACCCCGCTTCACGTAATACAATATGTGGAGACAAAGAGCAGGCACTGGGTTTATAGAACAATTTCATCACAAACTCCTTAATAGAGCACTAAAAGAAACGAGCTTCCTTATCCTAAGGCAGGTGAGAAAAAAATGCAGCTAGCGGTGTAAGATAATTGTGAGGGAAATAGATAACTACCTGAGGAATAAGTGGTTATGCAAGCGGTGATTCCTTGCCCTACAGCGGTGAATACTGGCCGCTGTAGGTTATCTTTGCCACTGATTATGCAGCAGTGGAAATTAATTACCGTGGTGGACGAGTGCTGATTGATGCGGACCAGCTAAAGGTGGTGGTACTTGGTGCAGTTTTTTTGGTTTTTCTTTCTACGCGAGTTAACTTGGCGATTTGTTCTCGGGCGTTCATGATTTTTTCTATTGCTTCGTCTTTGATTTTATTCTGTTCTGAATTGGTTAATGCTCTTCCTAAATTTATTCTGGCTCTGTCGAGTTGCGTTTTGACATCACGTTGCTCAATTTCAGTCATCTCTTTTAATGTCAGCTTTTTCATTTTTTTCGCCTTATTTGCATCAGTCCTACTCAGTGTACAACCTTATCCTGCGTGGGGATGTAAGAGATTGCGATCTGGGCGACATTAATCACGATAAAAGCCTGTTAGAAGCTGTAAAGCTCGAGAATCATGACAAACCGGGCGAATAAATGCAGCCTACCTCCGCTCTGAGGCACCGCCTCGGCAAAAAATACCGAGAGCGGTGGCAGCAGCACCGGTTTTTTATTACAACAATCGCGAACCGTATCCCCACAGCAGCACTGTCAGACCCAGCAATAACTCTAAGACCAGCACACCAATGGCGAATGTGGAGCCAGAAAAGATAAACCCTTCCCGGCGATCGATATTCAGGAAGGTCGGTATTCCCAAATACATCAGGTAGCCGGCGTAGCATAGGGCGACAATCCCAACGAATAAGCATAACCAGATAATAGGGTAGAGGGCGACGACGCCGGCTAAAAACATCGGCGTGGCGGCATAACCGGCGAACAGGGTGCAACTTTGCCAGCTCGGGCGGCTGGCATAGCGGCGGGCCATCCAGTAAATGACGCGTCCCATCAAGGCGACGGCTGCCAGAATTAACCCATAGAAAATAATGGCGGAATAGAGGGCAGTAAAGGGCGTCAGTTTTATCACCTGGCCATCACCAAAGCTCCAGCCCACCTGGGTGGTGCCGATAAAGGCGCAAACCACCGGAATGGCGGCCATCAGCAGGACGTGATGGGCATAAAGGTGCCGGACACTTTCACCCTCACGTTTGATTTGCTGCAATTCCTGACTGGGGTGGGTTAGAAGCCCCCAAACATGGTTGATCATATA
The DNA here is from genome assembly GCF_013282745.1 of Yersinia bercovieri ATCC 43970. Classification (NCBI taxonomy): domain Bacteria; kingdom Pseudomonadati; phylum Pseudomonadota; class Gammaproteobacteria; order Enterobacterales; family Yersiniaceae; genus Yersinia; species Yersinia bercovieri. Next base: position 3,627,140 of record NZ_CP054044.1, on the reverse strand, counting down.
TCACCTCCTTGCCCGCTATTGGCCGCTAATAACAGACTCATTTCATCTTCATCTATCATTAGGATGCAGTTAACGCTGTGCGGCCTAAGATCAGTATAGTTTGTTTTTTGAGCGAAAATGGGGTGGCGGCAGTAGCATTGATCAGATGGCTAGTGTCTATCGCTTCAACAAATGGTTAAATAAATGAGTAAATTAATAAATAAGATCAGGAGCAGGTAATGGGTACTCAAGGAAATGATAGTCGGATCGACAACATAGAGTTTGCGGTGAGTGATATTGCTAAATCGAAGGATTTCTATGGCAAGGTTTTCAATTGGCGTTTTACCGATTACGGGCCGGGGTATTGTGAGTTTACTGATGGTCGGTTGACGGGCGGCTTCACCACCTTAAGTGTAGTTCAGCCCAATGGTGGGCCGCTGGTGATCCTGTATGCAGATAATCTTGAACAGACACAAAAACGTCTGGAACAGGCTGGGGCCACTATCATAGTGCCGATCTTTGCTTTCCCAGGGGGCCGCCGTTTCCATTTTACTGATCCAGATGGTTATCAGTTGGCGGTATGGTCAGCTAATTGAGTTTGAGTGAGTGACGCAAAACGCGCCCGAAAGCGCGTATTGCGTTAGCCCGTCAGCTATGCTGCTGGTGCCGCTTTTTTACTGTCTGTTGGTGCTAAAGTCATGCGATACAGTTTTGGTGCTGTCAGCATCATCAAAATCGCGATGATAGCAGTGACGATACCAATCTGCATAAACACATGGCTATAGATTGCCAGTGATGCATGGGCGTCATTGATTTCAGCGGGTACTGCGGTCAATGCGGCCACTTTACCGGCGATCAGTGCTGCCGCTGCCGTGGTCAGGAACCATGAACCCATGATGAAGCCCATCAAACGCTGAGGCACTAACTGCGCAACCATCGCCAGACCCAAGCCGGAAATCATCAACTCACCGACACTTTGCAGCGCGTAGCTCAGGATCAACCAATTGACTGACATAATACCGTGTTCATTCGCCATGCTGGCACCCCATGGCAGTACCAGGAAGGCGGCGGAGCAGAGCACCATACCGAACGCAAACTTATGTGGCATGGGCAGACGGTCACCCATCTTGTTATAGACTGCCGCCAAAATGGGGCTAGCAACCATGATCCAGAATGGGTTCAGTGCCTGATACTGCTCCGGCTCGAAAGCAATACCGAAGATGGCGTGCTCAACGTTATGGATAGCAAAGAAGTTCAGTGATGTTGGCATTTGGCTGTAGAGCACGAAGAACACCACCGCTTCCAGCATCAACAGAAACGCCACAATCATTCTACGACGAGCGGTGCCGTGCAGTGAGAATGTCTCTTTGGCAAAGATACAAACAATCCCTACAGAGATCAGTGCTAATGCCCAGCGTGCAATAATTTGGTTGTGCAGCAACCAGTTAGACAGGGTGATCAGTGCGATAATCCCCACCAATACCAGCAGCAATTTTTTAAACTGCAGGGGTGCGAAGTCAGGTTTAGAACCCTGGTTTTTGACCCACTTACGGCAGAACCAGAAGTTCACCAAGGTGATCAACATACCCACAACACTCAGTGAAAACGCCACACTCCAACCATATCTAGCCGCTAACCATGGGGTTGCCAACATAGAGAAGAACGAACCGATATTGATGGACATATAGTACATGGTAAATGCACCGTCCAAACGTGGGTCGTCTTTGTTATAGCAGGTTGAGAGTAGAGAGGAGGGGTTAGCTTTAAACAAACCATTACCGACCGCAATGGTTGCCATGCCCAGATAAACCCAGAAAATATCATGTCCGGAGTAGGCAATCATGGCATAACCCACCGCCAGAATCAGTGCGCCGAGCACAATGACCCGTTTTGCCCCGAGAACTTTATCACCTAACCAGCCGCCAATGGCCACGAAGCCATAGACCAGTGCACTGAAGGAGGAGAATAAGGTGATGGAGTCGGCTTCGCTCATCCCGAGCATTTTTACCAGATAGACGGCCATGATCCCTTGCAGGCCGTAATAACCAAAGCGCTCCCAAAGCTCAATGGAGAAGATCAGGTAAAATGCTTTCGGCTGCTTGAAAGCATTCATGCTGATCTTTTCAGGTTGTTCGCTACTTGGTGGTTGTTGACTGTTGTTTGCTGTTGACACTGGGACCTCTGTGTTTTACTCCCTGCCATAAATGACAGAAGAGACAAAAGTGAATGCGTGAACCGGCATCCTTTTGCGTTGTTATAAGATGTTTAGCGGCGGTTAATGTTCACTATCTTTGTCAACGAGACAAGGCTTTTGTCATATTCTGTTACATATCTCTCTCGCAGTGCAATATCGCCATGTTACAAATGTTATGCAGTATTAACGTTTATGTTTTGGTGATTTGGCGATTTTTTGTTTTGATTAAAAGCTGAGCTTAATTTATTTAGTGATATATTCTGCTATTAATGTGATTTATGGTGAAAATGGTTATCGTAATGTGAATGACCAAATCAATATTATGCATACTGGGAGTTATCTGAAATTATCCAAATGGCGCTTAAATGTTAATCAGCCAAACACCTTGGTTATTAGATCAACTGAGAAAGGATCGGCGGGTGGTGTAAGTTTTTTTGCTTGAAAAAGGAGGGGGCTGGCATAACAGGGGCTGATTGATGGGCGATAGAGCGTCGACGCGGGATATCAATACCTTCAGGTACAGATATCCCGAAATAGTCTGCCAACAGATGATTTGCCCGCTTATTTGTTCTCCAGCGCGACTCATTGGCAGTGGCCCTTAAACTGTCTGCCCCAAAGCTTGGCGTAAACGGTTGGTCCAGCCAGCGCTGGCGGTGGTGATGATAATCCCCAGTAATTGGTGATAATTGACCCCCAGAGCGAGTAGCGGATGAATAGATTGATGGCTAAAACATTCCGGTGACCGGGTTAATTGAGCGGAGAGATCAATCAGCGAGTGGGTCATCTGCTCAGTTGGCTCAATTGCCAGTGCGCTATCCACCCCAGTGATTAATGCGCTGATTATCAATGAGTCATTGATTGATGCATAGATGGCTAACTGCTGCTTATGCTGAGCCTGGCAGTAAATGCTGCCATTGATGCGCGCTGAAACCAGCGCCACCAGTGCGAGCCAATCTGCGGGTATCTGCGGCGGCGCTGACTGCTGAGTTATCTCTCGGTAGGCGGGCAAACTTTGGGAGTTGCGTTCCAGCAGATCATGTAAGGTGATCGGCGTTTCATCTGACGATGACTCAGTGGCGCTGTCATCATTTGCGGTCAACGACGGCAGCCAGCCTTGCCATTGCGGTACTGTTGCCGGAATTAAATCTGCACTGGCATCTTCCATCCGTGGGAAACCAGGAAGCATAACGGTGGGATAACCGGCTAAGGCAGAAAGTCCGGCCACCACTCGGGCTTGATAGCCAACAAAACCAATAATCTGTGATAAAACAATGATATCGGCTGTGGTTAACCCAACCTCAGACAGTTGCTGTAGTGCATGTTGGTCGATCAACGTCGGCTGACTGGCGAGCTGGCGAGCATATTGGGTTATCTGGGTCAGCCGCATATTGCTTTCCCGCGAGGCATCCGGGCTGGAGAGTGGGGTAAGCCGCTCGGCATAGTGGCTGCATAGCCGCTGAACCCCCGTCACCTGTGCGACAGTTAATGCGCTACTTAAGCGGTCATACAGTGAAAGGCGATTTTCGTGGTTTAGCTCGACAATTGGCGGGAAGAGCAGCTGATAGAGGGCATCTGAGGCAGATAAAACGCCGGCATGGCGCTGTAAGCTCTCCGCGAGTGCGGCGGGAATTCCGTCGTCTACCCCGAGCAGGAAAATACCTGGTTCAGCATGGTGTTCGCTGTTGTGCGAGTGACTCATATCAGCTTTTGTGACGCCGTCACTTCTATCACTCACTTGCGTCACAACCCTCTCCAGAGTGCCGCTACGTTGAGTTTCGTGATACCAATGAGCATTATCCGGTTGGCGAGTGTGCACCATAATGACCTCCGTTAGAGACAGCAACGTGCCAGCATTAAGGATGAGTGGGGGTTAAACAGCGCCGGTTGAGCTAGCGGGATCAAATAAATGGCGGCAAGGGCGGTAGCGGATCGGCAGCAGAGCAAAGGGGTAGGTATCCACATCGGCAAAATATCCTGTTGTTTTATGGCATGAGCACAGTGGATATCATTGCTGATTGAGTTGGCGAGATAAAATAATGTTAAGCCATAATCCATAACTAAAAGTAATAACATATTATTATATATAACAAAAATGATATTACGTTAGTCAATAATTGGCTAAAGAGATAAGGCGGCTAGCAATAGCAGGCGGCTGGATGCCGATATCCAGCCGCCTGGGGGTATTAAAACTGGGGGATACTAAAACTGGCAATATTAAAAATGACCCACATCCCGCCGCCAGGCATCCGCGGTTAATGCCTCACCAAAATGGCTAGAGATCAGGCGCTTAGTCAGATCATGCAGCGGGGACGCCAGCACTTCAGCCGTACTACCGCGCTCCACCACTTCGCCCTCATGCATCACAATCACCTGATCACTGATATGTTTCATCATGCCTAAGTGCTGGGTAACATAGATATAAGCTATGCCGTGCTTGTCCTGAAGTTCCAGCATCAGATTAATAATCTGTGAGCGCATGGACATATCCAGTGCGGCCAGTGCTTCATCGGCAACAATCACTTTCGGCTGCAAAATAAGCGCGCGCGCCAGGGCAATACGCTGCTTCTGACCAGAGGCCAACATATGAGGGTAGTAGTTCGCGTGATCAGGCAGTAGCCCCACCTGCCGCAGAGTCTGATAGATGCGCTGCTCGCGGGCGACGGCATCCAAATCGGTGTTCAGTTTTAGCGGCGCATCCAGCAGTTGCCCGACGCGCTGACGCGGGTTCAGTGAGGTGCTCGGGTCCTGGAAAATCATGCGGATACGTTGACTGCGGTAACCATAGTCACCATAGACCAAACGGTGGTCGTCAATCAGCAGCTCACCCTCCGTAGGCTCAATCATGCCCGATAGCATTTTCGCTAAGGTGGATTTACCTGAGCCATTTTCACCAATGACCGCCAGTGTCTGACCTTCACGTAAGGTAAAGCTGACTGACTTCACCGCCTCGACATGCTGACGGCGAAATAGCCCGGTACGATAGCGGAAGGTCTTGCTCAGGTTACGGACTTCGAGCAGTGTCTCGGCCATTATTGCTCCTCCAGATTTAAGGGGAAGTGGCAGGCAAAGGCGTGGTTTTTGACCAAGCGCAGGCGCGGAGTTTCAATGCAGGTTTTCTGCGCATAAGGGCAGCGCGGCCCGAGGCGGCAGCCGATGGGCAAATGTTCCAGCGACGGAATGGCTCCCGGTAATGTATTCAGGCGGCTTTTGTGTGGCAGCGAACGACCAAAGTCGGGCATCGAGCGAATGAGCGCCTGAGTATAAGGGTGGTGGGGGGTCGCCAGCAGATCCTCACAAACGGCACTCTCCACGGTTTGACCGCAATAGAGCACGTTAACCCGATTGGCCCACTTACTCATCATTTGTAAATCATGGCTGATCAGCAAAATTGTGGTGTTGTTATTCTGATTCAACCGCGCCAGTAGGCGGAAAATCTGCGCCTGAGTGGTAGGCTCCATCGCATTGGTCGGCTCATCGGCAATCAGCAGCCGTGGCTGATTCGCCAGAGCGATAGCAATCATCACCTTCTGGCATTCGCCCTCTGTCAGCTCATAGGGGTAGCTGCGCATAATGTCTTTGTGGTCTTTGATCCCCACGCGGTGCAGTAGCTCTATCGCCCGCCGTTTGCGCCAATGAAAACGCTGCCACCAGCGGCCTTTGTAAGTCCAGCCGGGAATGGCCTGGATCAGCTGTTGGCCAATGCTTTCTGAGGGGTCGAGACAAGATTGCGGCTCCTGGAAAATCATCGAAATATTATGGCCGATCACCTTACGTCGCTGACGTGGCGTCAGTTGCAGTAGATCGATATCATCGAAGCGAAAACGGTCAGCGGTGATCCGCCAGTTATCTTTACTGACGCCGCAGATAGCCTTGGCAATCAAACTCTTGCCCGAGCCAGACTCTCCCACCAGACCCCGCACTTCACCTTCGGTCAGGGTAATACTGATGCGGTCAACCGCTTTCACCATCCCCTCGGAGGTCATAAACTCGATGGTGAGGTTACGAATATCAAGTAACGGCATTACTCCACCCCTGCATTAATTGCACGACGCATACCATCACCTAATAGATTCACCAGCAGCACGCTAATGAGAATGGCCGCACCCGGTAGCATCACAGTCCAGGGGGCGACATAGACCAGATCCAGCGAGTCCCCCAGCATAGCTCCCCACTCTGGCGAGGGCAGTTGCGCCCCCAAATCCAGAAAACCTAATGCCGCAATATCCAAAATTGCCATCGACAGGGCGCGGGTAAACTCCGTGACTAACACCGCCGCAATATTGGGGAGGATGGCATAAGCCAGAATATGGGGGGTGGATGCGCCATCCAGACGGGCGGCAATCACATACTCTTTATCCAACTCATCATGCACGGCGCTATAAATGGTGCGAACCATTCGGGGCAACAGGGCCAGCCAGACCGCGAACATTGCATGTTCTAAACTGGGGCCAACAAAGGCGACCACAATAATCGCCAACAGCAGTGATGGAATAGAGAGCAAGGTATCCAGCACATGATTAAGAATGGCTGAGCGAAAACCATGGGTGATACCCGCAAAGACCCCGAGAACCACACCACACAGTGCTGCCGCCAGTGTCACCAACAACGCGGAGCCATAGGTGGAGGCAGCACCGGCCAATAAGCGGCTTAAAATATCGCGGCCCAGATCGTCGGTGCCGAGGAAGAATGAGACGTTGCCGTAGCGTGACCAGGAGGGCGGGAGCAATTGGTAGCCGAGAAACTGTTGGTCAAGGGCATAGGGGGCGAGGGTGCTGCCCAGCAGGCAGAGTAGCAGTAAGGCCAGCACACCGTAGAAACCGACCATTGCCAAGGCATCCCCATAGAAAAGCCGCCAGGTATACAGCAACGGGCTGGGCATTTTCTTTTCGCGGTAGACATTATCGAAGGGCATACCACTCCTTATGCTTTAACGGCGTCATCATCGCGCCGACAATATCGGACAGCACGTTAATGACGATGACCAGCGAACCGACGACCATTACACCTGCGGATATTGCGGCGTAATCTTGCTGACGAATGGCATTAATCAGCCAACGACCCAATCCCGGCCAGTTAAACACCACCTCGGTGATCATCGCCAGCGTCAGCATGGTTGAGAACTGCAACCCCAGTTTTGGAATGATCGGCGGCAAGGCATTATGCAGCACATGGCGACGAATAATAGTGAAACGGGATAAGCCACGGGTCGCCGCCGCCTTAATGTAGTTTTGCCCGATCACATCATCGGTACTGGTGCGCATCAGGCGAATAACCTCGGTGGTCGGGGCAACCGCCAGCGCGGTGATGGGCAAGATCATATGCTGAATTGCACTGAGCATCATCTCTTCACGATATGGCGAGGGCGAGAGCCAGGCATCGACCAAGGCCAGCCCGGTGACCGGTTTCACCTGATACAATAGATCATAACGGCCGGAAACCGGCAGCCAGCCTAAATGCAGCGAAAAGAACAGCATAAGCAGCAGCGCCAGCCAGAACACCGGGATTGAAAAACCCACCAAGGCGACGGAGCTGATGGCGATATCGGCCCATTTACCGCGCATCACGCCAGCAATTATCCCCAGCGGAATGCCGATAAATAGCGCCAGTGAAAAGGCCAGAACACATAGCTCCATGGTGGCGGGGAAGGCCTCGCGTAACTGCTCGCTAATCGGTTGACCGTTAATGCTGGAGACGCCGAAATCCCACTGAATCAGGCTGCTGAAGTAGAAACGATAGGCATCCAGCAGTGCCACACCATTTAACGGCGCATGAGGGGTGAAATAGCTCAGGCTAAAACTGACCAGTGATAACATAAACAGGGTTATCACTAGCAGTAATAGTCGCCGTAAGGTGAAGATAATCATGGTTTTTTGCCCTCTTCGCTCTCACGGAACACGCCAGCAAAAGATGAATTGCCAAACGGGCTTAATACCAACCCTTTGATATCATGACGGTAAGCCTGTAGCCGCAGCGATGAAGCTAACGGCAGCAGCGGCAGTTGCTGCTCCAGAATACGCTGAGCCTGCTGATAATATTCAATACGCGACGACAGTTGCTGAGAGCGTAGTGCTTTTTGCAGTAATTCATCAAACTGTGGGTCACACCAGTGAGCATAGTTTGTTTGCGAACGAATTGCTGCACAGCTCAACAGTGGGCGGAAGAAACTGTCCGGGTCGTTACTGTCGGTTGACCAGCCGGAGAGGGTCAGATCGTGGTTCATCTCCATTAGGCGGGCTTCCTGAAAGCGGCCTTCAACCGGCACGATATTGACCGTGATGCCCACTTGCGCCAGATCCGCCTGAATCAGCTCTGCGGTCTTCAACGGGCTGGGATTATAGGATTGCGATGCCGTCGGCACCCACAAATTGAGCTGCAATTTGCTTAACCCTAACTCTTTTAGGATCGTTTTGGCTTTTTCCGGATTATATTCGGTCACCTGCGCCTGATTATCATAAGCCCATGATGCACGAGGCAAAATAGAGGCGGCAGTTTCTGCGGTGCCGTAATAAATTGATTGCATCAATCGTTGGTTGTTAATCGATAAAGCAATCGCCTGCCGCACCCGCTGATCATTGAGCGGCGGTTTACGGGTATTGAACGCCAAATAGGCCACATTCATCCCTGGGCGCAGGGTCAGGCGCAGGCGAGGGTCATCGCGCAGAATGGACAGTTGACTGGCGGCGGGATAGGCCAACACATCACACTCACCGGTCAGCAACTTGGATAAGCGGCCAGTGCCACCGGCCCCCAGATCGATAACCACCTGCGGCATACGCGGTAAGCCTTTCCAGTAGTCACTGTTACGGAACAGGCGGATATATTGCCCAGACCGATATTCGTTTAACAAGAAGGGGCCTGTTCCCACGGGTTCGCGGTCGATCTGCTCCTGGCGACCTTTTTGGGTCAGCACATCGGCATACTCGGCAGAGAGCACCGGTGCATAGTGGGTCGCCAAATGCCAGAGGAATGAGGCATCCGGGGCTTTTAGCTTAAATTCAACGGTGTAGTCATCCAGCTTTTTGACACTCTGCACCGCGTCAGCAAATTGCAGGCTATCGAAATAGGGATATTCGCCGCCATTAACGCCATGGTAGGGGTGCTGGGAGTCAAGTACCCGCTGGAAACTGAATATCACGTCATCGGCGTTCATCATCCGAGTGGGGGTAAACCAATCAGTGGTCTGGAACGGCACATCTTTACGTAAATGAAAGCGGTAAGTTGCTCCGTTATCCAGCACTTGCCAGCTTTCGGCTAACTCAGGGATCAGCCGATAGGTGTAGGGGTCGACATCCAACAGGCGGTCATAGAGTTGTGCCGCCAGTGTATCGATGGTTAATCCGCTACTGGCCATCTGCGGATTAAAGGTATTTAGTATCCCACTGACGCAATAGACAAATCCACGCTGGCGGATATCTGGCAGCGGTTGATCAGCTAAGGCCGCCGGAGCAGACTGCGCCAGCGCTGGGGTCGCAAGGCAGGCCAGCGACAACATCCAAATGAGTAAAGCACGCATAAACGCTTCGCAGTAAGTAAGCAATACTCTCAGTGTACCGTAATCTGGCACCGCTCCCAATCCATTGAGCAAAACAACTGCGCCGTCTGCTGGTTGTTGCAGCAATTGATGATAATTCCATCATAATCAGTGTGGTAATGAGAAAAATTCTCAATAAACCATTTGCAACTGCTATTGATAACTATTATCATTCGTTTGCTCTTCGGGATAAAGCCAATAGTTTTAGGCTTTTGACAGGAAAGCACGACATTGCTCACATTGCTTCCAGTGTTTTTAAGCCAGCTCGGGTGCTGGCTTTTTTTTTACCCTGCGTTCTTGGCGCGGCAGCGGTGTTAGCGGCACTCGCGCCCACAAGTCACTCCCCAACTCACTCTCCAGTTAAGATCGCGTGTTTTTTCAACATGCCGCGTAACTGATGATAAGTTAGCCCCAGTAAACTCGCCGCCTTGCGCTGATTAAATCGCGCCTGCTCTAATGCGTGCTTTAACATCTGCTGCTCACGGTTATGCAGCCACTGCTTAAGGTCGATGGGGAGTGCCGGGAGGGGGCTTGAGGTTTCGCTATCAGGAGCCACGGCAATACCACTATCAGCACTCTGCCGGGCGGCGAAGGGGTTGATAATAATATTATCCAGCGGCTGAATGCTGTCGCCATGGCGATACACCGAGCGCTCCACCACATTCTTCAGTTCACGCACATTGCCCGGCCAGTGATAGGCCAGCAATTGCGCTTGCGCCAGCGGCGTAAAACCGGGAAAAAGCGGTAAACCCAGCTCTCGGCACATCTGGATAGCAAAATGCTCAGCCAATAGCATAATATCTTGCTGGCGCTCACGTAACGGCGGCAGTTGCACCACATCAAAAGCCAGACGATCCAGCAAGTCGGCGCGAAATTTACCGGCCGCGGCTAACGCGGGTAAATTGTCATTGGTGGCACACACCAGCCGCACATCCACCTGCAACGGCTGGCTCCCGCCAACCCGCTCCAGATGCCCATACTCAATGACCCGCAATAATTTCTCCTGCACCAGCATGGGCGCGGTTGCCAGTTCGTCCAAAAACAGTGTCCCGCCGTCAGCCCGCTCAAAGCGGCCCAGATGGCGTTTTTGCGCACCGGTAAAGGCACCAGCCTCATGGCCAAATAGTTCCGAATCAAGTAGATTTTCATTCAGCGCCGCGCAGTTCAGGGAGATGAACGGCCCTTGCCAGCGCTCAGATAGATAGTGGAGGCGATGGGCAATCAGCTCTTTGCCGGTTCCGCGCTCACCAATCACCAATACGGGCTTATTCAGTTTTGCCAGCCCAGAAACTTGCTCCAGCACTTCAACAAAAGAGTTGGCTTCGCCCAACAGGTTATCTAATTGCTCACTCATGATGAAATTCGCCAATAGTTGGTTAATATAATCACTCTACATTTTATGTCAAAATAGGCAAAAATTTTTTTTGTTATTTTTCAGTAGATTAACTTTTACAAAAAGTTGGCACGACTCTTGATATTGTCTTGGTGAATGAATATTTCTCTGAGGGTCGCATTGAGCACCATTAAGTCAGAGAGCTAACAAGTGAAAGAGGAGTTCTATTATGGGTATTTTTTCGCGCTTTGCCGATATCGTAAACGCAAACATCAATACATTGCTGGATAAAGCGGAAGACCCGCAAAAATTAGTCCGCCTGATGATTCAGGAGATGGAAGATACGCTGGTTGAAATTCGCTCAACATCTGCCCGTGCTTTAGCGGAGAAAAAGCAGTTGCTGCGCCGTATTGATCACAGCGAAAGCCAGCAGCAGGAGTGGCAGGATAAAGCTGAGCTGGCGCTGCGCAAAGATAAGGAAGATTTGGCCCGGGCGGCACTGATTGAAAAGCAAAAAGTCGCGGCGCTCATTGAGACGCTGACACGGGAAGTGGCCACAGTGGACGAAACACTGAGCCGCATGAAACATGAGATCACGGAGCTGGAAAGTAAGCTGACCGAAACCCGAGCCAGACAGCAAGCATTGACTCTGCGCCATCAGGCGGCAGCATCATCCCGTGATGTGCGTCGTCAACTGGACAGCGGGAAACTGGATGAGGCGATGGCGCGTTTTGAGCAGTTTGAACGCCGCATTGACCACATGGAAGCGGAAGCTGAAACCGTGGGCGTTGGCAAACAGAAGTCGCTGGATCAGCAATTTGCTGAACTGAAAGTCGATGATGAAATCAATAACCAGTTGGCTGCGTTGAAAGCGAAAATGAATTCAGCCGAGTAATGTGTCGTGCGACTCTACTACGCTAAACGGGCCATCAGAACTCAGATGGCCTGTCATAATGAAAATGCGGCTATCCGCGCAGATGATTAAGGGGAACCAATGAGTATCCTGTTTCTTGCCATACCACTGACCATCTTTGTGCTATTTGTGGCACCGATCTGGTTATGGCTGCACTACAGCAATCGCCAGCAAAGTGGCGCTCAACTCAGCCAGCAGGATATGCAGCGCCTGTCACAGTTGACCGACGATGCTCGCCGGATGCGTGAGCGGATCCAGACACTGGAAGAGATCCTTGATGCACAACATCCAAACTGGAGGCAGTCATAATGGGCGACACTTTTAAAAACAGTGGCTTAGGCAGCAAAAAACTCTATCGGGTGCCCGAAGAGGGCATGATCAAAGGGGTGTGTGCCGGATTGGCGCACTATTTTGATATTCCGGTGCGATTGATTCGGGTGATGGTGGTGTTATCCCTGTTTTTTGGCCTGTTCGTCTTCACTATCGCGGCCTATATCGTGCTGACATTTATGCTGGAACCGGCACCTGCCGCCAGTTTTAGTGAAGGTCGTGCAGCGACACCCCGGCAACTACTGGATCAGCTCGAGTATGAACTGGGTGCAGGAGAGCAGCGCTTACGGCAGGTGGAGCGCTATGTGACCTCGGAAACCTTCGTGGTCGAGAGCCGTTTCCGCCAGTTGTAATACTGGCCTGCTGTGCAATATCCATCCCTGCCGGAGGGCAATAGATGAACAATAATTCCGCCCGTAGACGTGCAGGTGTAGTATTAACCAGATTGATTAAGATTGTTTTTACTGTCGCATTGACCTATGGTCCGGCCGGTGCCGCTGGCTTGATAGTCAAAAATGTCAGCCGTAAGCCGCTGCGCTGGTTGCTGCTACTGCTGCTGGAACCGATGTTAAAACGTGCCATGACGGCAACTGCGGGCCAATTTGCCAAGGAGAAGCATGAAACGACTGCAAAATGAGATCAGCTCATTGGTTAACCGTGGGATGGATCGCCATCTCCGATTAGCAGTAACCGGCCTAAGCCGCAGCGGTAAAACCGCCTTTATCACCTCTTTGGTGAATCAATTACTTCATATTCACAGTGGTGCGCGTTTGCCGCTGTTTTCTGCGGTGCGTGAAGAGCGGCTACTGGGTGTAAAGCGCGTGCCACAGCGTGATCTGGGGATCCAGCGCTTTACCTATGATGAAGGGCTGGCTTCGTTGTACGGCACCCCACCGAACTGGCCGACGCCGACACGCGGTGTCAGTGAGATCCGTTTAGCACTGCGTTTTCGTTCCGGCGATTCGCTGTTGCGCCATTTTAAAGAGACCTCGACGCTGTATTTGGAAATTGTCGATTATCCGGGTGAATGGTTGCTTGATTTACCTATGCTGGAGCAGGATTACCTCAGCTGGTCGCGCCAAATGGCGGGCTTATTACAGGGGGATCGTGCCGAGTGGGCCAAGCCCTGGCTGACACTGTGCCAACAGTGTGATCCGCTGGCACCCGCTGATGAAAATCAGCTGGCGGCGATTGCGCAGGCGTATACCGATTATCTGATTCGCTGTAAGAGTGAGGGGCTGCACTTTATTCAGCCGGGGCGCTTTGTATTGCCCGGTGACATGGCGGGTGCGCCCGCATTGCAGTTTTTCCCGTGGCCAGATGTCAATGGAGCTGGCGAGTCGCGGCTGGCTCAGGCGGATAAGCACTCCAATCTTGGCATGTTGCGCACCCGTTTTAACTACTACTGCAACTCGGTGGTCAAAGGTTTTTACAAAGAGCACTTTGTTCGTTTTGATCGGCAAATCGTGTTGGTCGATTGTCTGCAACCGTTGAACAGCGGGCCACAGGCGTTTAACGATATGCGTTTGGCGCTGACACAATTAATGCAGAGTTTCCATTACGGAAAGCGCACGCTATTTCGTCGCCTATTCTCGCCGTGTATTGATAAGCTGATGTTTGCGGCCACCAAAGCAGACCATGTCACGGCAGATCAGCACGCAAATCTGGTCTCGTTGCTACAGCAACTGGTGCAGGAGGCGTGGCAAAATGCCGCTTTTGAAGGGATCAGCATGGATTGTGTCGGCCTGGCCTCGGTACAGGCAACCGAAAGCGGGATTGTCGATCATCATGGGCAAAAAATACCGGCATTGCGCGGTCATCGCCTGATTGATGGTACACCACTGACGGTCTTTCCCGGCGATGTACCTGCCCGTTTGCCGGGGCCTGCATTCTGGCAGCAGCAGGGGTTCCATTTTGATGAGTTCCGCCCGCAAGCGGTGAATGTCGATAGCCCACTACCCCATATTCGGCTGGATGCTGTGATGGAGTTCTTATTGGGAGATAAATTGCGATGAGCGAGCCTTTAAAGCCACGGATCGATTTTGAACAGCCCTTGCAGCCACTGGATGAGCCAGTATTAAAAGCGGCGCAGGCTTTTGATCCGCAAACCGCTGAGAACTTCTATCCTGCGGCACCGGAATTGGATGCTGAAGATGAAGAGGGGCGAGTGGAGGGGTTGGTCAATGCGGCGCTGAAACCAAGACGCAGCCTGTGGCGAAAAATGGTGACCGCCGGTTTGGCGCTGTTTGGTGTCAGTGTGATTGCCCAGTCAGTGCAGTGGGTCAATCAGGCATGGCAACAGCAAGATTGGATAGCACTGGGGGCCACCACTGCCGGTGGGCTGATTGTGCTGGCGGGGGTCGGTTCGGTGCTGAGCGAGTGGCGGCGCTTATATCGCCTACGCCAACGGGCGGAAGAGCGCGATATTGCGCGCGAACTGTTGCTCAGTCACGGTATCGGTCAGGGACGGGCTTTTTGTGAAAAACTGGCACGTCAGGCGGGGCTGGATCAAGGGCATCCGGCACTCCAGCGCTGGCAAGCTTCGCTACATGAAACCCATAACGATCGGGAAGTGGTTGAGTTATATGCAAAATTAGTACAACCGGCGCTGGATAATCAGGCGCGGGCGGAGATCAGCCGCTATGCTGCCGAATCGGCGCTTATGATCGCCGTCAGCCCATTGGCGCTGGTGGATATGGCGTTTATCGCCTGGCGTAATATTCGACTGATCAATCGTATTGCCGCTCTGTATGGCATTGAGTTGGGCTATTTCAGCCGCATCCGCTTGTTCCGGTTAGTGCTGCTGAACATCGCCTTTGCCGGTGCCTCTGAGCTGGTGCGGGAAGTTGGCATGGATTGGTTATCGCAGGATCTGGCAGCGCGGTTATCAGCCCGTGCGGCGCAAGGGATTGGCGCCGGTTTACTGACTGCGCGGCTGGGTATCAAAGCTATGGAGCTGTGCCGCCCCTTGCCGTGGATGGCGGGGGATAAACCTAAGTTAGGTGATTTCCGCCGTCAGTTGATTAGTCAGCTGAAAAATACGCTGCCGAAAAAAGATAAATCTAACCAATAGTGGTGCGCCATTGATTCGCAGCAGTGACTATTTTAACCGTGGATCAAAGGAGAACGACAGGGGTTTGACGCTGTTCAAGCAGAGTGGGAACTCTTTGTGGCGCGGATTGACTAACATGTTGTTTTCCGACGGCACTAATGTGGATGGAACCAGTAATCCAACTGAGGATGCTGATTCCAGCCACTCAGTGCCAAGATCCATGGTGGTGGCCGGTGCGGGGTCGCTACGCCAGTCAGTGGGCCAATCTGGGCGCTGCAACAGCATGATATGGCTGTCATCAATCTCGATTTGAAATAGTTCAAATTCGCTGAGGGTTGAGCTGTCCTGAATATGCACCAGTGTTTCCAGCATGGCTAACGACACACTGCTGGCCAGATAGAGAGCCGCGTGGCCTTTATGATTCCAGCGCCCACCATAGATTTCAGCGCCATAGCCGGTCCAGGTTGATGCAAGATAACGGCGCATCACAATGCGATAGAGCATCATAAATATCGGCCCATGGGGTTGAACTTCATTGCGTCACTATCCCTCAATTAAACTTATCCCTGTCCCGCTGGCCGTGAGCTTAGGAAAATACGCCGTGCTCCAACCGCCCAATGAGGTCACAAACTTCCAATGCGCCGGTTTCTGTCTCGAGTAAAGAGTCTGGGCTGTGATGCCCCAACCCCTTAATTGGCGTTGACATCCAGGTGATGGCCTTGCCCTTATCGCCGCCAAAAAGATCGACTGCCGCATCCATCACGCGGACGAAACGTGCAATTCGCTCACTCTCTTCCGGCGTAAAACGGCCATCATGGGTACGTCTACGCGTCAAACTACGGCTGGGGATCCCCGTTGCTCGTAATATTTCAGCTTTAGGCATGGAGGCCCAAAGGTGAATACTGTCGATGACATCAACAGAAAACCCCAACTTAATGCTGTCAACCAAAACGGTGCCACGGCTGGCGGGCAAACCAATCTCACGCCATAGTGCGCCAGTTTTGCTCGCAGGTGTTGGGTGATATGCTCTCATATAACCTCCTCGGTCATGTGGCTACATCTACTATAGCCAACTGGCCGAGATAAAGCAAAGTGTCACTTGACCTTGACGAGGGAAGTTGACACATCCAGCCATTATATTATTCTGAATTATTCATATAAATAATAATATGACGTTATATATGGCGGCGTTAAGGGTTGATGATCTTTCCTTAGTGTGCTGAGGGCGTAAAAAAAAACAGCAAAAAGCCGATTTCTGTCAACTTTTGCTGACAGACTGCTTCATCAGCAAGGGGGGACAGGGTATTATCATAGCCAGAATTCCGCACCTGCCATATATAAGGTCGATACTGATGCGCTTGGAAGTTTTTTGCGAAGACCGAATCGGTCTTACCAGAGAGTTACTTGATCTCTTGGTTTTACGCAGCATTGATTTACGGGGGATCGAAATTGATCCAATTGGTCGCATCTACCTGAACTTCTCTCAACTAGATTTCAGCGTATTTAGCGCATTAATGATGGATATTCGCCGCATTGATGGTGTAACTGATGTCCGCACCGTCTCCTTTATGCCATCAGAGCGAGAGCACCGCTCACTGCGCGCACTGCTCGAGTCGATGCCTGAGCCGGTCTTCTCTATCGATTTAAAGGGCAATCTTGAGCTAGCCAACCCGGCGGCCCGTGATCTGTTCTCCCTCAATGAGGAGAAAATCCGCCACAAAACTGCGGGCAGCCTCCTGGGTGGCTATAACTTTGCCCGCTGGTTTGAGGGGGGAGAAACAGCACCTCATACCGAACGTGTGTTGATCAATAATCAGGATTATCTGATGGAGATCACCCCCATCCAGCTCGAAGACGAGAATCAGAAAAATCAGACTGTTGGCGCGGTAGTGATGCTAAAATCTACCGCCCGCATGGGGCAGCAACTGCAAATCCTATCGGTTAACGACGATACTGAATTTAAGCAGATAGTCGCGACCAGCACTAAAATGCGTCAGGTGCTTGATCAAGCTCGCAAGTTAGCCATGTTGGATGCGCCACTGTTGTTGGTGGGGGATACCGGCACCGGGAAGGATCTCTTGGCGCGCGCCTGTCATCTGCGCAGTCCACGCGGAAAAATGCCTTTTCTCGGGCTTAACTGCGCTTCATTGCCAGACGACGTGGTGGAAAGCGAACTGTTCGGTTATGCCGCCGGGGCTTACCCCAATGCCATTGAAGGCAAAAAAGGCTTTTTTGAGCAGGCAAATGGTGGCTCGGTGCTGCTGGACGAAATCGGCGAAATGTCGCCTCGCATGCAGATCAAACTGTTGCGCTTCCTCAATGATGGCACTTTCCGCCGGGTTGGTGAGGAGCATGAGGTGCATGTCGATGTGCGGGTGATTTGCGCCACGCAAAAGAATTTAGTGGAGTTGGTACAGCGCGGTGAGTTCCGTGAGGATCTCTATTATCGCCTCAATGTGCTGACTATCACTTTGCCGCCATTACGTGAGCGTCAGGCCGATATCATGCCGCTGACGGCGCTATTTGTTGCTCGTTTCTCCGATGAACAGGGTGTTCCTCGGCCAAAACTGGCCCCGGAGCTCAGCAGTTTCCTGACCAACTATGGCTGGCCGGGTAATGTGCGGCAACTGAAAAATGCCATCTATCGCGCCTTGACCCAGTTAGAGGGTTCAGAGCTGCGACCACAAGATATTACTCTGCCGGAATTTGAAGTTGAAGCCGCGCTGGGGGATGAAGTGCTGGATGGTTCGCTGGATGATATCAGCAAACGGTTCGAACGTTCGGTGCTGACCCGGCTTTATCGCAACTATCCGAGCACGCGGAAACTGGCTAAGCGGCTGGGTGTTTCCCACACCGCGATTGCCAATAAGTTACGCGAATATGGCTTAAGCAGTAAACGGCCGGTGAGTGATGAGAGTGAAGAGGAGTAAGTCACAGATAAGTTGTCTGTGATGAGATTTTCATAAAAAAACGGCTGAACCCCAAAGGGACAGCCGTTTTGAATCCACACTCCGGTTTGATTCAAACCGAGAGTTATCGACTTATTTCAGTGCTGCCAGTGCGGCATCATAGTTTGGTTCAGTGGTGATCTCATTAACCAACTCACTGTAGATAACGTTGTCCTGACCATCCAGAACCACCACAGCACGGGCAGTCAAACCTGCCAATGGGCCTTCAGTAATAGCCACACCGTAAGCTTGTTTGAAGTCAGCGCCACGCAAAGTTGACAGTGTAGTGACGTTGCTCAGACCTTCAGCACCGCAAAAACGTGATTGGGCAAATGGCAAGTCTGAGGAGATGCAAAGAACTACAGTGTTCTCAAGTTCGCCTGCCAGTTGATTGAATTTACGTACCGATGCAGCACAAACACCAGTATCAATGCTTGGGAAGATATTCAGGACTTTACGTTTGCCAACGAAGTTGCTCAGGGCCACGTCAGATAAATCTTTCGCTACCAAAGTAAAGTCTTTCGCTTTATCGCCCACTTGCGGCAATTGACCGGCGACGGTCACTGGATTGCCTTGAAAATGTACGGTTTGTGTCATTATTTGCTCCCTTTTACAGATGTGTAACACGAAGTTCAGTTTAAGGTAACAATGGCAGCTTGGATATGAGAAATTTGCCAAATACCGGAGATTTTGTTTAGGTTAGATTCTAACATCGGTCGCCAAAGTCCGAATATTGCCAAGGAGCCATAATTGAGAACGATGCGTTTCTACCCTGAGGCCTGGCCTCTACACTCTGCGTTTGTTATTTCCCGTGGCAGTCGTACAGAGGCGAAAGTGGTGGTGGTCGAAATTGAAGAGAATGGCATCCTAGCCTTTGGCGAATGTACGCCATATCCCCATTATGGCGAAAGTGAATCTTCGGTGATGGCCCAGCTTGCCTTGGTGGTAAGCGCCATAGAAGAGGGGGCTTCACGAGGCGCGTTACAGCAGCTTTTACCTGCTGGGGCGGCCAGGAACGCGGTGGATTGTGCGCTATGGCAACTGGAGTGTTTGCAGCAGCAACAAAGTTTATGGCACCTAAGCCAGATAGCGCCGGTTGCTCATATTGCGATGGCCCAGACGGTGAGCATTGGTGCGCCAGAAACCATGGCGTACAGTGCCAGCGCATTGGCGCGCCAGGGGGCCAACCTACTGAAAATCAAACTTGATGACCATCTCATTGCCGAGCGGTTGGTGGCGATCCGCAGTGCTGCGCCTGAAGTGACGTTAATCGTCGATGCTAATGAGTCGTGGCAAACAGAAGGGTTGGCGGCCCGTTGCCAGCTACTGGCTGATTTAGGCGTCGCCATGCTTGAGCAGCCATTGCCTGCGGGCCAGGATGACTGTTTGCAGAATTTTATTCATCCGTTACCCATTTGCGCTGATGAGAGCTGCCACACGCGAGCCGATTTAGCCAGTCTGGTTGGCCGCTATGATATGGTCAATATTAAGCTGGATAAAAGTGGTGGGTTAACCGAGGCATTGCTGTTAGCCGAGCAGGCGAAATCACTGGGATTTGCCATTATGCTCGGTTGCATGCTGTGCACTTCCCGCGCCATTCGGGCCGCATTGCCTTTGGCACCGGGCGCCCGCTTTGTTGATTTGGACGGCCCCACGTGGTTGGCGCAGGATGTTGAGGGCGGGCTGCGCTTCTCAACCGGGGCGATTGATCTGTCGGCCTAATCAGCCAGCGTCAATAGATCAATTAATGCCGCCAGATAACACTCACTGGCGGCATCCGCTGAGATTGGCGGTAATTCTGCGGTGATACAAGGCAAGTGGCGATCTGCGCACCAACTGCCAAAAGAGCCGGGTGTGGCGTAACCCACACTGGTAACCAGCGGCAAGTTAAAATTGGCCGCCAGCCGCGCACCCAGCGCAGAGCTATCAGGATCCTCAATGCAGGCCAGCGGTTCATGGAATGAAACGACCCAACGCGGTGCCAACTGGGTAATTAATGCACATAAAGCCTGGGTTTCCGGCTCAGATCCCGCCTGTTCGCCTGCCGATAACAGCACATCTCGCGCATCAGCCACACTGTTCCAGCGATAGACCGTCTCCCCTGTCTGCCAGTTTTCGGCGGGAAAATTACGATTCAGATCAACCCCATTGGCATTCGCCCGGAGTCCCAATTGACAACCATCCGGATTGACTGCCAGCACCACGTGGTGACGCTGCTGTTCCGGCGAGATAGTGCGTAGCGCACAGGAGAGCGCAACAATAGCGGCGCTCTCATCACCATGGGTTCCGGCGATAATCAGCCCAGGCTTTTCGGCTGAGTGGGGGGCGGGGAAGTAGTGCAGCGGTGCGCCCAGCAGAGATTTGCCATAGGGCTGGCCTAAGGTGACCAGATTTCCGCGCGCTGAGCGAGGCCGATGTTGACTCATAATACTTCCTGTTATCGCGAAACATAAATATTGCCGTTAAACATAGCATCTAACATTATTACTTTGAATCAATAAGATAAGTTATTTTCTGCCAGATAAAACAGCGATTAGGTAAAAAGCGGGCGAAATGCAGTTGCTGATAGCGCTGTTGGGGTCAGGTGGTATTCCAGGCCTCTTTGCACGCACTATTTTTTATTTTCCCATGGTTACTCTGGCATCTAATCTGCTAGTTTATGTTTATTCGGCTTTTTTTTTCGCTGGCAAAGAACGAATCGCTGACAAAGAACGAATCGCTGACAAAGAACAACAACTCGCTGACATGGAACAACAACGAAAAGGTTATCAATTATGCGCTATTTCCGTTATGCATTGTGTGCCGCATGGGTTGGCTCAATATTGGGCACGGCAAGTGCCGCTGACCTCCCTGCCGGCACGGTACTGGCCGAGAAACAAGAAATTGTTCGTCACCTTAAAGATGAACCGGCGTCCCTTGACCCAATGAAAGCCGTCGGGTTGATAGAGGCGCAGGTCGATCGGGATCTGTTCGAAGGGTTGGTTAACCAGAATGCGCAGGGTGAAATTATTCCAGGCGTCGCCACCAACTGGCAAACCACCGATAATCAAACTTACATCTTTACGCTCCGTAAAGACGCGAAATGGTCTAATGGCGATCCGGTGACGGCGCAAGACTTTGTCTATAGCTGGCGTCGTTTAGTTGACCCTAAAAGTTTATCTCCTTTTGCCTGGTTTGCTGAACTGGCTGGCGTAGAAAATGCCCAACAAATCATTGCCGGAAAAATGCCACCAAAAAGTTTAGGGGTGAGTGCCGTGAATGATCACACCTTAAAAGTTAAGCTTATCCGGCCGGTACCTTATTTCCCCAGTTTGACGGCTAATTTTAGTCTATTCCCAGTACCGCAAACCATTGTTGAGAAGTACGGCAGTGACTGGACGAAAGTCGGTAATCTGGTTGGAAACGGCGCATTTAAATTACAAGACCGCGTGGTCAATGAGAAATTAGTTTTGGTGCCGAATGAACACTATTGGGACCATGCTCATACTGTCTTGACTAAAGTGACCTTTATTCCAATCAATCAGGAAGCGAATGCCACTAAACGTTATCAGGCGGGGGATATCGATATTACAGAGTCTTTCCCGAAGAATTTATATCAGAAACTGTTAAAAGATATTCCGGGTCAAGTTTATACGCCGGATCAGCTAGGGACTTATTATTACGCCTTTAATACCCAGCGTGCGCCGACCAATGATGTTCGGGTACGCAAAGCATTATCTTACGCCATCGATCGTAAGATTATCGCTGAAAAGGTTCTGGGCACCGGTGAGAAGCCCGCTTATCACTTTACCCCTGATGTCACCGCCAATTACCACCCGGTGGCGAATATATTGCAGCAACAAGATCAGGATGAATTGGATGCGCAAGCCAAGGCGCTGCTCCATGCTGCGGGTTATGGCCCGGATAAACCGCTAAAATTATCATTGCTGTACAATACATCTGACAACAATCAGAAATTAGCCATTGCCATAGCGTCGATGTGGAAGAAAACATTGGGTGTGGATGTGCAGATGATTAACCAGGAGTGGAAGACTTATATTGATAGTCGCAATACCGGTAATTTTGATGTGGTGCGAGCATCATGGGTGGGCGACTACAATGAACCATCAACCTTCCTGTCACTACTGACGTCAATGCACAGTGGGAATATTGCCAAATTTAAGAGTGCGGATTATGACCGCCTGCTAAATGAAGCGGGCCGCGAGACGAATCCCAAATTATTAAATGATGATTATAATAAGGCCGAGCAGATTATTGCGGAGCAGGTGCCGATAGCGCCAATATATCAATTTACCAATGGGCGCTTAATTAAGCCATGGGTGAAAGGTTACCCCATTACCAACCCGGAAGATGTTGCATATAGCCACAGCCTGTACATTATCAAGCACTAAATATCATTTTGTTGATCTGCTGTGATGTGAAAATAAGTCAGCCGCCGGTATCTATCGGCGGTTTAGCATTTTAACTACATTAAATAATTAATAGATGAAATTTATTTCGCAGTTTTATGTTCGGATTGCTTAGGTACAATGGCTGCTA
This sequence comes from Yersinia bercovieri ATCC 43970, assembly GCF_013282745.1. NCBI lineage: Bacteria > Pseudomonadati > Pseudomonadota > Gammaproteobacteria > Enterobacterales > Yersiniaceae > Yersinia > Yersinia bercovieri. The sequence goes on along the minus strand of NZ_CP054044.1, from coordinate 3,604,321 downwards.
TGGAGATCATAAATCCTGTAAGAGACGCGATGATCAAAGGAAAGATAAATGCATCTGAAGATCTCAATGGATTTTGTATATCGAAAAGCATCAAAAAGAAAAATGCGCTGGTCGCAAAAGTCGATGATGCATATAATTCGTTCAGTTTATATTGCAGGTTCTCTAATGCGAATGGTGGTGTCTTTTTTGAAAGACAATCCCAAACAATATGAACTGCCATATAAGAGATACAGATGATGCAGTAGAACCTTGTTAGCTCATCGGTGGTTTGCGGCGAGTACCAGTGAGAAGAGAACTGACCCAAATCAGGTTACCAAGCCATTTTTCAGATAAATCCCTGCAGTTATTGCGCTCCCCAGAGCGGCAAATGTGAGTGCAAAGGATGCTGTAACAGTTAATGCGGGTATGAAGAAAGATAAGCAACCCGTCATAGCAAACCCCGCACCCGCGCCACCAATCAATGCTTTCATTAATGTTATGATACTGATTTCCATAATCAATATTCCTTTAATCTATGACTGTCATCCGTTGGGGCGAATTGTACATCAAAATATCTACTCTCTCGTGATCTTTAACATTACATATTCTTAGTCATTCGTTATCCGAGTACATCACCTTTAAAGATCAGGTAGCTAGCGCTACACTGAGCTAATTGCATGATAAATGCCGAATTGAGGATAGTGTTGTGGATGTAGTCGAAGGGAAAGCACTGCAAATCTCTGATGCAGTTTATGCTTATCAGTTGGACGGTAAGGGGGGTGTGACGTCAATTAGCCCTGATGCGCTCGCTACTGCGGAGCAACCTTGCTGGTTGCATCTGGATTACACTCACCCGGCAAGTGCCGCCTGGCTGCAAAACACCCCACTGCTGCCAGAGGTGGTGCGTGACGGACTGGCCGGTGAGAGTGTGCGCCCCAAGGTTACCCGCTTAGGCGATGGCACTATGGTAACCCTGCGGGGTATCAATTTTAATAATGATGCTCGCCCCGATCAGCTAGTCACTATCCGCGTCTATATGACGGATAAATTGATTGTCTCAACCCGTCATCGCAAAGTTTACTCCATTGATGATGTGTTGAATGATTTGCAAAGTGGCACAGGCCCGACAAACAGTGGCAATTGGCTGGTGGAGATTGTGGATGGTCTGACTGACCATACCAGCGAATTTATTGAAGATTTGCACGATAAAATTATTGATCTTGAAGATGATTTACTGGAACAGAAAATCCCGCAGCGTGGGCAAATGGCCCTGTTGCGTAAGCAGTTGATTGTCTTGCGTCGCTACATGGCACCCCAGCGGGATGTCTTCTCACGGCTCGCCAGTGAGCGGCTGCCGTGGATGAATGATGATGATCGGCGTCGTATGCAGGAGATCTCAGAGCGCTTGGGGCGTGGTCTAGAGGATTTAGACTCTAGCATCGCGAGGACTGCGGTGCTGTCCGATGAAATTAGTTCATTAATGGCGGATGCAATGAATCGGCGAACTTACACTATGTCGCTGCTGGCTATGGTATTTTTACCAACCACTTTCTTAACCGGCTTGTTTGGGGTCAACCTGGGGGGGATCCCCGGTAACACCGACGCTTTTGGTTTTGCGACATTTTGCATGATGTTGGTGCTTTTAGTCTTGGCTGTTGCCTGGTGGTTAAAGCACAGTAAATGGCTCTAAGTAGCAGTGATAGGTGGCGTAAAAGAGTGGCGCAGGCAGGGGTTAATCACTGCAAAATTGAGCCATATCAAGATTTGAGGGTGATGACTCAGGCATTATCACTTTGCAGGTGAATGCAACGTCAAGCGATGGGCGTTGCGCTCCATATTTGTAATACTTTTATTTTTGAATTACTGCATAGCACATAATTGTTACGATGCCGATGTTGTCTCAACATCGGCATTTTTTTTATGTTTTTTTGAGCTAAAACAGTCGACTGACTCAGACAAACAAAACTCGCCTCATCCCAAACACGAAACTGAATAAGGCGATTGTTGCTGGAGTTTATTTGATTTCTACCACGTCGAGGCGTACCAGCGGCTGATTTTCATTTTCTTCATCACTTTCCGGTTGCCAGCCTACCGGTTGCAGTGGTAGCTCCTCGCGATCAAACGCCAGATCACCGCCATCAACCACTTCGCTGTCGTGGGTAATAGCTTTAAAATCAAACAATTTATGGTCATTCAAGTGTGATGGCACCACATTTTGCATGGCGCTAAACATCGTTTCGATCCGACCCGGATACTGCTTATCCCAGTCACGTAACATATCTTTGATCACCTGACGTTGCAGGTTAGGCTGCGAACCACATAAGTTACAAGGAATAATCGGATACTCTCTTGCCACGGCAAACCGCTCAATATCTTTCTCACGGCAGTAGGCCAGTGGGCGAATGACGATATGTTTACCGTCGTCGCTCATCAATTTAGGTGGCATACCTTTCAGCTTCCCGCCATAGAACATATTCAGGAACAGCGTTTGCAGAATATCATCACGATGATGACCCAAAGCTATCTTGGTCGCCCCTAACTCAGTGGCGGTGCGGTACAAAATTCCACGGCGCAGGCGAGAGCAGAGTGAGCAGGTGGTTTTTCCTTCGGGAATAATCTCTTTCACAATCCCGTAGGTATTCTCTTCCACAATCTTATATTCCACCCCCTGTTTATCCAGATAAGCCGGCAGGATATCTTCCGGGAAGCCCGGCTGTTTCTGATCCAGATTAACGGCGATCAAGGTGAAGTTGATTGGTGCGCTTTTTTGCAGGCTTTGCAAAATATCCAGCATGGTATAGCTGTCTTTGCCCCCAGAAAGGCAGACCATCACCCGGTCACCCTCTTCAATCATATTAAAATCAGCAATCGCCTGACCGACATTACGGCGCAAACGTTTTTGTAATTTGTTCAAATCGTATTGAATTTTTTGATTAACCACTTGTTTATCTTGCATTTGTTCGTGACTCATATTCAGTTAGGGGCATGGCAGGGCATTGTTGCTATGGCATAAGTTTATCATTCAACAGGCATATATATTACTGTTTTCATCTAGGGCGCAGTGCTGCGGTTGTTTGCGCCGGTGGCGAGTTCTGCCATATGGGTTGTGAAATGGCTCACAAAAGAGGGACGAATTATTATCGTAACTTGCCACAACTCACTCTTTATGATGTAGTGCATTCAACGGATTGTTACTGTGTCAGAGCAGGCAAAACCTAAAAGAGAATGAACTCTTTTAAGTTTTGCCTTTTTTTTTGGGTGGAATATGCGAATACAAAGAGTTCTGAATAACAATGTTGTTGTCGCGCACGATTTTAGTGGGAAAGAGTGCGTTGTTATTGGCAAAGGTGTCGGATTCAATAAAAAGAGCAGTGACCTTGTCGATGATGCCTGCATTCAAAAGATATTTCGTCTTGATGAAGAAAATAGCTTTGGTAAGGCAAATGATGCTTTTCAGGATGTTCCTGAGGCGTTGTTTGATATCGTGCTGGAAATTGTCAAACAAGCCACGACTCGGTTAGATAGAAAAATTCATAAAAGTGTTTATGCCTCCTTGCTTGATCATATAAGTTTTGCTATTGAACGGACAAAGCAGGGCGTTCATGTCAGAAATATGCTGCTTTGGGATATCAAGCGCCTTTACCGCAATGAGTTTATTATTGGCGTATCTGCATTGGCTAATATTAAGCAGAAACTCAATATCGAGTTGGCAGAGGATGAAGCGGGGTTTATTGCTCTACACCTATTAAACTCGCAAAAAGATGGCACCATGCCTGACATAGAAAATGTGTCAAAAGTTATTCAGGATATTTTAAATATCGTCAAATATCACTTCAATATTGAATATGAAGAAGAGTCAATTAACTTTCAGCGTTTTGTAACTCACTTAAAATTCTTTTCACATCGATTATTAAGCAACACCTATGTTGCCACCAATGATAACTCGCTACATGATATTGTGGCAGAAAAGTATGCTGTCTCTTATGCTTGTGCGAAAAAGATAGATAAATTTATTGAGCATGACTATGGGCGAGCATTAACAGATGACGAAATGATGTTTCTCTCTATCCATATTGAGCATGTGAGAAAATCAATCTAAACAATTTATTAGTAGAAAACTAATTTAAACACTTTATCCATAGAAATAAATGGATTCAATCGGTTATTAATTTAATTGAGGTTATCCCATGAGTGCATATAAGCAGCTGGCTGGGGAAATAATTGAGCATGTAGGTGGGAAAGACAATATTGTTTCTCTAACTCACTGCATTACACGTTTAAGATTTTCACTCAGAGATGCAAAGAAATTCAATAAATCCGTATTGGATAAGCTGGATGGTGTCATTTTAGCGGTTGAAAGTAATGGTCAATACCAGGTTGTTATTGGTAATGATGTGACCAAAGTCTACAATGTGATTATTGATGAGTTTGGCATTAAAGGCGACACCTCCTCTGCCGATGCTCACCCAACTGAAAGAAAAGGCAATATAGTTGGCCGAGTCTTTAATAAGATGTCCTCAATTTTGGTGCCCATCGTGCCGGCATTAGCCGGGGCCGGTATGTTAAAGGCATTGCTGGTTATCTTATCTACCTACCATTTTATTGATCCGACAGGGAGTACATATAAAATTCTGGCGGCGGCCAGTAACAGTGTATTTTATTTCCTGCCACTACTATTGGCCTTCTCATGTGCAAAATCGTTTAATGCTCACCCCTTTGTGTCAGTGGCAATTGTCGGAGCGCTACTCGAACCTACATTTACCGGATTGATGAAAAATCCAGGTGATATTGTTGATTTTATGGGTATTCCGGTGGTTCTGATGAAGTACTCATCAACCCTTATTCCGGCCATACTCGCCGTCTGGGCTTACTCCTATCTCGAACGATTTTTAAAACGCTTCATCCATCAAAGTATTGAAATGATTGCGGTGCCGATGCTGGGCTTATTAATTATGGTGCCGGTGATTGTCATTGCTGTCGGGCCGATTGGGGTCTATCTAGGGGATGGTATTGGTGCCGGCATTGCATATATGAACAATGTCAGCGGTATGCTAACGGGGGCTATTATTGGTGGCGGCTGGACACTGTTGGTTATGTTCGGTTTACACTGGGGCTTAGTGCCGGTAATGCTAAATAATCTGGCACTACATGGTTTCGATACTATTAAGCCCGCTGCGGCCACCGCCACATTTGCTTCGGCTGGTGCGGCATTCGGTGTATTCCTTAAAACCAAAGATAAGAAATTAAAATCCTTTGCTCTGTCCACCATGGTTCCGGCGCTTTTTGCTGGGGTGACTGAGCCGATTGTTTACGGTATTTCGATAAAATATAAACGTCCATTGATTGCGTCTCTTATTGCCGGAACCATTGCTGGTGGATTTGTTGGCGCCATGGGCACCACAGTAATGGCGTATGTTTTCCCGGCACTGACTACGCTGCCTGCATTTATGACGAATACCTTCGCTTATTATGTTATTGGCATTTCAATGGCTTTTGCGCTCTCTACGATATTGACTTATCTCTTGGGTTTTGATGAGCAAATAGATGAAGCCGTCGTAGCGCCTATATCAAACAGTACATCAAACAGCCCGGCCATACATGATAACCCTCCCGCAGGGCTGGCTGGGATTTTATTATCAGCGCCGCTTAATGGAAAAATAGTTCCCTTAACAGATGTTAAAGATGGTGTTTTCGCCAGCGAAATAATGGGTAAGGGTATTGCTATTTACCCCTCGGAAGGGGCGGTATATTCACCGGTGAATGGTGTTGTATCAAAACTATTTCACACCAATCATGCCATTGGTATTGTTTCTGAGGAGGGGGTGGAGATTTTAATTCATGTCGGCATAGATACCGTTAAATTAAATGGTGAGCTTTTCAATAGTCATATTAATGAGGGTGACTTTATCACCAAAGGGCAATTGCTTTTGACATTCGACCTTGATGAGTTAATCACCAGGGATTTTGATATGACCACGCCGATTGTCATTGCTAATACTGACGATTATAGAAATATTCTGGCAACTGAAAATGAGTGTGCTGATCGTAGCAATACATTAATTACTGTGCTTCCTGCTTTAGCTTAAATAGACGTTGGAGAGATAAAATGACAGATTCAGTGATCAAAGGTTTCCCGAAGGGTTTTCTGTGGGGTGGTGCGGTTGCCGCGAATCAGGTTGAGGGGGGCTGGAATGTCGGTGGCAAAGGATTATCTACTGCTGACATGGCAATTCATAAAAAAGATCTTAAACGCGAAGAGTATGAGAAACATTATAAAATCAGTAACCAGCAAATAGAAGAAGCTATTGCCACTCAGGATGCCAGCAACTATCCAAAACGCCGGGGTATCGATTTTTATCATCGTTATAAGCAAGATATTGCTCTGTTTGCCGAGATGAACTTCAAAGTATTGCGAGTCTCCATTGCCTGGACGCGTATTTATCCTAATGGTATTGAAGAGCAGCCCAATGAAGAGGGCTTGCGTTTTTACGATGAACTGTTTGATGAAATGCGCAACAATGGGATTGAACCCTTAGTCACGCTTTCACATTATGAAATGCCTATCTATCTGGTTAATCATTATGGCGGCTGGAGTAATCGGATCACGGTCGATCTATTTGAGAAGTTCGCTATAACAGTTTTAGAGCGCTATCAAGAGAAAGTAAAATATTGGCTAACCTTTAATGAAATCGACAGCTTAATTCGCCATCCATTTACCTCTGGTGGGATTGTCACTGAGCGTTTCCCAGCAGATGAAGTTGAATCAATTATTTATCAAGCGTTGCACCACCAATTCGTTGCCAGCGCATTAGCAGTTAAACACTGTAAGCGAATTTCGCCTGATGCCAAAATAGGTTGTATGCTGACTCGTTTACTGACTTATCCGGAAAGTTGTGCGCCAGAAGATGTATTACTGGCTTATCAGGAAAACCAGCTAAACTATTTCTTCTCTGATGTGCAAATCCGCGGTCGCTATCCACGCCACATGACGCGCCGCTTTGCAGAAAAAGGCATTAATATCGTCATGCAACCGGGTGATGAGGAGATCCTGCAACAACATACTGTTGATTTCCTCTCATTCAGCTACTACATGTCACTGGTCACCAGTGTTAATGCTGACAAGATGGATAAAGTGGGGGGGAATATTGCCGGTGGCGTTAAAAACCCCTACTTGAAAACGACCGACTGGGACTGGCAAATTGACCCCATTGGCTTGCGTATTGCATTAAATGATATGTACGACCGCTATCAGATCCCACTATTTGTGGTGGAGAATGGCATGGGTGCTGTCGATCAGATTGATGAAAACCATCAAATCAATGATGATTATCGTATTGAGTTCTTCCGTTCTCATTTAAAAGAGATGAAAGAGGCGGTTAAGGATGGGGTCGAATTGATGGGCTACACCTCATGGGCTCCTATTGATCTTATTAGCGCATCAACGTCAGAAATGAATAAACGTTACGGTTTCATTTATGTTGATCAGGATAATGACGGCAATGGCACCCTGGAGCGCTACCGCAAAAAAAGCTTCTATTGGTATCAAGATGTTATTAGCACCAATGGCGAAAATTTATAGTCTTTAATTAGTAATAGTTTTCCGTCACTAAAAAGCCAGTCAGTGAAAGCTGACTGGCTGGTTATTTTTGCGGATTAACTTATCACTCGGTTGGCGCTATCTCTGCTTTGCCAGCCAGCAAGCTCAGGAAATCATAGCGTCTTTTTAGGTCTTCCTCGGCGGCGGCATACAGCTGCGCGGCAACCTCTGGCTCTTGGGTATTGAGTCGGCGGAAGCGTTGCTCCTTAAGCAGCGTGGTAGTCAGGTCGCTGCTCGGTGGGCGAGAGTCCAGCGCCAGGGCGGCTTTACCCTCTGCTGTGCGGCGCGGATCGAAACGATATAGCGGCCAGAAACCGGTGGCGGTTAATTGTTTCATCTGATCATGGCTGTAGGCCAGATCGTAGCCGTGCTCCTCACAAGGACTGTAGGCGATAATCAGTGATGGGCCGGGGTAGGCTTCCGCTTCCTGAATGGCTTTCACCGTTTGATTGAGCTGTGCGCCGAGGGAGATCTGTGCCACATAAACATGGCCGTACATCATCATGCTGACGCCTAAATCTTTGCGCGCCTTGCGTTTTCCATGCTCACCAAATTTAGTGACAGCGCCCAGTGGCGTGGCTTTGGATTGCTGACCGCCGGTGTTGGAGTAGCATTGGGTGTCCAGCACCAGCACATTGACGTTTTCTGTCAGGCTCAGCACGTGGTCAAGGCCGCCAAAACCGATGTCATAGGCCCAGCCGTCGCCGCCAATTAGCCAGATAGATTTATCCACCAGATAATCGGCGTCGGTGGCTAATTGCTGCGCATCACTGCCGGGAATATCCACTAACAACTGGCGCAGTTGCATCACCTGCTGGCGGCGAACTTCAGGAGGGGCCTCCTCATGGAGCAATTGCGTGACCAACTCCGGCGGCAGTTGGCGGGCCAGCTCATTGATCAAGCGAGTGACACGTTGGCGATGTTGATCAACCGTCAGGCGGAAGCCCAAACCAAACTCGGCGTTATCTTCAAACAGCGAGTTAGCCCATGCCGGCCCTCGGCCCTCGGCATTGGTGGTATAGGGGGTGGTCGGCAAGTTGCCGCCATAAATGGAGGAGCAACCGGTGGCATTGGCAATCAACAGGCGGTCGCCATATAACTGCGTCAGCAACTTAATGTAGGGGGTTTCACCGCAACCGGAACAGGCGCCGGAGTACTCAAACAGCGGCGAAATCAGCTGTGAGGTGCGGATATCAATGCGCTCCATTTGCGTTTTATCGATCTCCGGCAACTGGAGGAAGAAGTCATAGTGGCCTCTCTCTGCCACCAGATGCTCCAGCCGTGGTTTCATGTTGATGGCTCTGATTTCAGGGTTTTGGCGATCTTTCGCCGGGCAGACTTCGTAGCACAGGTTGCATCCGGTGCAATCCTCTGGCGCGACTTGCAGCACATATTTTTGTCCGCGCATATCGCGCGCTTTAACATCCAATGATTGTAGGCTCTCTGGTGCACCAGCCATTGCATCCGGTGGTATCACTTTGGCGCGGATTGCCGAGTGCGGGCAGGCGGCGACACAATGGTTACATTGGGTACAGAGGTCGGGCTGCCAGATAGGGATATTTTCCGCGATATTACGTTTTTCCCAGGCTGTGGTGCCCAGCGGCCAAGTGCCATCGGGCGGGAAGGCGGAGACCGGCAGCGCATCACCCAGACCTGCCAACATGGTTGCGGTGACGGTTTTGACAAAATCGGGCGCCTGATCGGAGACAATAGGCGGGCGCATCGGGCTGTGCTCATTAATAGGTTGCAGCGGAATTTCCACCAGTGCTGCCAGCGTGGCATCCAGCGCCTGCCAGTTGCGGGTGACAATTTCTGGCCCCTTATTGCTGTAGCTGCGTTCAATGGCGGTGCGTAACTGCTCTTGCGCCATCGCGCTGGGCAGGATTTGTGTCAGATGGAAGAACGCCATCTGCATCACGGTATTGATGCGCGCACCCAGCTTGCATTCACGGGCGATTTTCGCGGCATTAATCACAAACAGACGCGCATTGCGCTGATGCAGCACCGCCTGAACTTCCTGCGGCAGTCGCGGCCACATTTCATCGGCGCTAAAAGGCGTATTAATCAGAAAAATACCGCCGGGCTTCAGTCGTTCAGCCATTTGGTAGATATCGATAAACTGCAATTGGTGGCAGCCGACAAAATCGGCGTGACTGACCAAATATGCGGAGTTGATCGGCGTTTCGCTGACGCGCAAGTGTGAGACCGTCAGGCCGCCGGCCTTTTTCGAGTCGTAAACAAAATAGCCCTGCGCATAGAGCGGGGTGCTGTTGCCGATAATTTTGATACTGTTTTTGGTCGCCGAGACAGAGCCGTCACTGCCGAGGCCATAAAATAGCGCTTCCAGTGTGGCCCGCTGTTCGATTGTCTCATCACTCAGTGGCAGTGACAGACCGGTCACGTCATCAAAAATCCCTACCGTGAAGCGCGGACGCGGTAGATCCAGGCACAGCTCTTGGAAAATGGCGAGTGCACAATCGGGGCCAAACTCTTTGGAGGATAGACCATAGCGGCCACCAATCACCTTCGGCAAGGTGGCGCGTTCACCACGGCTATAAGCCTCCGCCAATGCCGTCATGACATCAAGATAGAGCGGCTCCGCTAAGGCTCCCGGCTCTTTGGTGCGATCCAGCACTGCAATTTTTGTCGCCGATGGCGGCAATACACTCAGCAAATGTTCAGCAGAGAAGGGGCGGAATAAGCGCACCTTCAACACGCCGACTCTCTCGCCACGGGTCAGCAAACTATCAATCACCTCTTCACAGGTGCCGATAGCGGAACCCATCAGAATAATCACACGATCAGCTTGTGGGTGGCCGTAATATTCAAATGGCTGATATTCGCGCCCGGTTGCTTCAGCAAACGCCTGCATGGCATCGGCAACATGCTGATATGTCTGGTTATACCAGGGGTTAGTGGCCTCACGGGATTGGAAATAGGTGTCAGGGTTGGCTGACGTGCCGCGCACCACTGGATGATCCGGCGAAAGCGCGCGGCTGCGGTGAGCGTCGATCCCTTTTTGCGGCAGTAGCTGGCGCAGGGTGTCATCACTGAGAGGGACAATTTTATTGATTTCATGGGAGGTGCGAAAACCATCAAAGAAATGAATAAAAGGAATGCGGCTATTAAGTGTCGCCACTTGAGAAATTAGAGCAAAATCCTGCGCTTCCTGCACGCTGCTGGCACACAGCAGGGCGCAACCGGTCTGGCGCACCGCCATGACATCGGAGTGGTCACCAAAAATTGACAGCGCGTGGGTTGCAATGGTGCGGGCGGCCACATGGAGCACAAAGGGGGTCAGCTCGCCGGCCAATTTGTACAGTGTGGGGATCATCAACAGCAATCCCTGCGAGGAGGTAAAGGAGGTCGACAGTGCGCCGGTTTGCAGTGCGCCATGTACGGTGGCGATGGCCCCACCTTCCGACTGCATCTCCACTACGCGGGGCACATCCCCCCAGATATTCACTTTGCCGTCACCCGACCAGGCATCAGCTTGTTCGGCCATGGTGGAACTTGGCGTAATAGGGTAGATAGCAATCACTTCACTGGCACGATAGGCTACAGAAGCGACGGCACTGTTACCATCAGTTGTAATCATTAATTTGTACCTTCACATTGCTTATTATGCAGAGAACAGGTGTCATGCATAGAAAATGGATATTGGGCGTATCTGACCGTTAACGGATTATTTGAACTAATAGCAAAATTCTAGCAGAGCGCATTTTTGCCAGTTATCGCATTTGTGTGGCGATAAGCTGGCAAGGAATAAGCGGGGGCGGCTGAATGGGGATATTTGTGAAATAATTGTGAAGCAGAGCGGGAGTTAATGACCATTTACACCTGGGTGGGCATAATGTCAGCTCAATAGTGAAATGAGAGAGTAGCCATGAACGGTTTCATGTATTTATTGATGGCAATTGTGGCCGAGGTGGTGGCAACCACGATGTTGAAAGCCTCCGAGGGTTTTACCCGCCTGGTGCCCTCGGTGGTGGTGGTGATTGGCTATGGTATTGCTTTTTGGGGGCTTTCGCAGGTGGTAAAAACTATGCCATTGGGCATTGCTTATGCCATTTGGTCAGGATTGGGGATTGTTTTGGTGTCAGTTGCCGCCACTTTTCTCTATCAGCAAAAACTGGATTGGGCGGCGATTGCGGGTATGACGCTGATTATTGCCGGCGTGCTGGTGATTAATTTATTATCCAAAACACCGATGCATTAATAAGAGAGGGTGGAGACGGGGAGCACATATCCACTTTATATCTCTGCGCTATCGCGGGTTAGCGGTAACGCAGAGATCAATAAACTGGGTTATCGATTAATAGATCAATTATCTGATATCTAATTTATGTATTCCCTCGATAGCCAATAATTTTTCATAAATCTCGTGCAGGTTCTTTTTCGGTGACAGCATCACTTCCATGGTGAGTTCACAGTCAATTTCCCCTTTTTCATGTTTTTGAGTGACTGACAGATTAATGGGTTGTAGCTGTAGTTTTTGCAGAGCCACCAAAATACGCGGGACACTCTCCGACAGCAGCTTAATAGAGACAAAATGGTGCTGACCGATCAGTCGGTTACTTAATTGGCGGAAGATCTCCAGCACCACCAGTGTCACTAGCGTGCCATAAATCCCAATTTCATAAAGTCCGCTACCAATCACCAGACCGATAGCGGCAGTGACCCACATTCCGGCGGCGGTGGTTAGCCCTTTTACCATCTGCTTTTGAATCATGATGGTCCCGGCACCAAGGAACCCCATGCCGCTGACGACTTGTGCTGCTACACGGCTGGGGTCAAAGCTGACGTGTTCCAGTGTCAATAGATCCTCAAAACCATATTTTGACACGATCATAAACATGGCACTGCCAATACCCACCAGAATATGGGTGCGTAACCCGGCCTCTTTAGCCCGCAATTGACGTTCAAAACCAATTAACCCACCTAGCGCTCCCGCCAGGGTAATTCGTAGCAGTAGATCAGTAATCATCATTATTCCCTTTTATTTTGTATCAACTCTAGGTCGCTGATTCTCTATCTGATTAATATCAATTTAATCACTTTCTCAACATTTAGGCGGCAAGATACCCTGATAATTAGGCTATTCGCTTTATGCTAAGCTAAATTAAATGAGGGTATTTATGCTTATTTGTGTTGTGTTTTAATGATAACAGATATTATATAAGCCAATTATAGCGCTATATATCTCTTATGCCGGAGCAAAAGAATGAATTTATTATCTTGGTTTGTCGGTGGCGCCGTGTTTTTTTTAGCCGCTTGCAGCAGCAATGATCCTACCGATACCGTATCAAACAACAATGCTTATGAGCCAGTGCAGCAGGCCACCAGTGCCCACACTAATGTCAGCATGGCTAATCCCGCGTCACTCAATTGTGCCAATGCCGGGGGTGTATTAACCCTGGCTAAGCAACTAAATGGCAGTAGTGTCGGGATGTGTCAGTTGCCCGATGGTAAGCGGTGCGAGGAGTGGGCGTTGATGCGTGGTGCTTGCCCAAGTCGCTAACGGATGCCAGCTCATCGGGATGCCACTATTAGGCCCCTCCATGGGCCGCGCCGCTATAGTTAATCAGGCGGTAATGATATCAAACGGTAATGATATTCGGGCAAGGTTCACCCTTTTTTAACTGAGCAATATTCTGCATGGTGGTGGCAGAAATACTGGTCAGCGCTTCTTCGGTTAAAAATGCCTGATGGCCAGTAAATAACACGTTATGACATGAAGAGAGGCGGCGGAAAACGTCATCCTGAATCACGTCATTGGATTTGTCTTCAAAGAACAGATCGCGTTCATTTTCATACACATCCATACCGAGTGCGCCAATTTTTTGCTGTTTCAGCGCTTCAATGGCGGCCACCGAATCGATCAAACCCCCACGGCTGGTATTGATGATCATCACGCCATCTTTCATTTGGTCAAATGATTGCTTATTCAGCAGATGGTGGTTCTCTGGGGTCATCGGGCAGTGTAGCGAGATAACATCAGATTCGGCATATAAGGTTTTGAGATCCACATACTCCGCGCCCAACTCCAGCGCTTGTGCACTTGGGTAGGGATCGAAGGCCAGCAGACGCATACCAAACCCTTTCAGGATACGCATGGTGGCGACACCAATTTTACCGGTGCCGATAATCCCCGCCGTGCGATTGTGCATATTGAAGCCAATCAAACCCTCCAGCGAGAAGTTAGCATCACGGGTGCGCTGATAGGCGCGGTGAATGCGGCGGTTGAGGCTCAACATCATGCCGACGGTATGTTCAGCAACGGCTTCCGGTGAGTAGGCGGGAACCCGCACCACCTGAATGCCCAGCTCCTTCGCCGCTTCCAGATCGACGTTATTGAAGCCCGCGCAGCGCAGTGCCAGAATCTCGACCCCGACACTCTTCAGCTCTTCCAGGGTAGCGCGACAAGCATCATCATTGACGAAGAGACAGACTGCGTCACAGCCCGCCGCCATCTTTGCGGTTTTCGGCGATAACAGAAAATCGAAAAACTCTAATTCAAAGCCAAAATCTTTGTTGACCAACTCGAGGTATTTGCGGTCATACTGTTTAGTACTGTAAACGGCTAATTTCATCGTGATTTCTCCGCCAAAATAGTGTGATCAATCTAACAGATTTGAATAAATCATACAATTTGCCGCAACAATAAGCTAAGGAGAGCAGTTGTCACTTTTTCATGCCAAAAAAGTCAGGTTTTTATTCCAGTTTTCAATGGCAACAGTGATATTCGAGCTACAAGGGTATCACGCTATATTGTGGTATCTTGCAGCAGCTTAGATTATCGAGATTGCAGTTTAGATTAGTGAGATTAAAGCACACCGTGAGTCAGCGCGGTGATAAAACAGGGCAAGTCATGACTAAATGCGCAAAAATAGTGGGTTGGTTGTTATTGATCAGCGCAATTTCTCTGATCGCGTTATGGAAAACCCTGCCGCAGTGGTTACCGAAAATCGCCCAATACTGGTTGCCGGAAGGGAGCCAACTCACCTTAGCTAGCCCGCCGGTGTGGCAAGATGGCGCATTGCAGCTCCCGCAACTGCGCTATCGGGTACAAGATTGCACACTCGCCAATATCGATGCCCTGAGGCTGGGTTACCACCAAGGCCGCTGGCAAGTGGCGGCCAGTCAGGTGGCGCTGGATACCGCCTGCCTGAGTCAATTACCGAGCAGTGGCGAGCGCGCACCGCAAGATTTAGCCTACTGGCAGCAGCAGCTTTCGGTGCTGGATCTCGATATCGCCAATTTACAGATTACGCCGTGGCAGCAATATGCCGGTAAATTGACCCTCACCTCATCGAGCCAAGATAGCGCTCGCCCACAGCAGAAGTTTAGTCAAGAGTTGCGCTATCAGGGCCAACAATTGAGCTTTGCCGCGATACTGGATGAAAATCAGCAGCTTAGCCTGCATCAATTCTCAATTGCGGTGCCCGGCACTCCGCAGCCGTTTGAACTTAGCGGCAAGATTAAAATTCCACTGTCGCTGGATGATTGGCCTGAGCAGGGGGCGCTTGACGGCGTATTGACCACCGGCTATCTCTCCAAACCGCTGTTACTGAACCTGAGTTGGCAACAGCAGCAAGGGGTGCTAACCCTCACTGAGCGCGGTGACGACGCCCCGCTGGCGCGGTTGCCGTGGCGTGTATCAGCCAATCAAATTCAAATTGCTGGTGGACAGTGGCAGTGGCCCTATGCCCAGCAACCGCTGAGTGGTGGTATTAATCTGACGCTACATGACTGGGATCAGGGGTTGGATCAAACCTCGGTGGATGCGCGCATCAATGTTGTCACCTCCGGCCAAAGTGGTAAGGGCAATGCGGTACTGACCCTCGGGCCAGGCAATTTGAGTCTAACCAACAGCGACTTAATCTTCCAGCTCAGCGGGCAGGCCAATCTGGAGACTATGGTGCTGAATGCCACTATCCCCGGTGTTCTCAGCGGTTCGGTGCTCAATCCAACCTGGGTATTGCACCCCGGCGCTTTGCTGCGCGCCCACGGTAATGTCACACCAGAATTGCGGATAAGGGATGCCCGTTGGCCTCTGGCGGGGGTAAAAGTGACCTCCGCCGGTGTCACGGGGCGTCTACAGGCCATTGTCGATGCACAGGATAGCTACTGGGGCAGTTTCAATTTGCATTTGGATGGTCAGGCGCAGGATTTCTGGCCAGATAAAGGCCAGTGGCAGTGGCGCTATTGGGGCAGTGGTCAACTACCGCCGCTGGCGGCGCGTTGGGATGTCAGCGGCAAAGGGCGCTGGCAGGATACATTGATCACTCTGGATAAACTCTCGACCGGATTTGACCGCTTACAGTATGGATTGGTGAAAGTTGAAGCCCCACGGCTGACCTTGGTCAAACCTCTGAGCTGGCAGCGGGATCATCACCACCCCGCCTTTATTGCCGGTTTTGAGTTGGGGGCGAAAAAAGTTGCATTCAGTGACGGCGGCGGTTATCTGCCCCCGGCGGTATTGTCGCTGCAACTCAATGGTCGTGACCCGGAGAGCTTCTTGTGGCAGGGGAAACTACAGGCGCAGGCGATTGGCCCGATCCCGCTAAGTGGTCGCTGGGATGGCGAGCGCTTACGTGGTGAAGCTTGGTGGCCGAAACAGTCGTTAAAGGTATTCCAGCCGCTGATATCACAAGAGCTAGGCATTAAGCTGCGTGATGGGGAGTTCTATGCTCAAGCGGCTTTCTCGGCAGCCCGTGAGCAAGGTTTTACCGCCGGTGGCCACTGGGTAGTCAAGCGGGGCGGGATGTGGTTAAAAGATGGTGAGCTAAGTGGGCTGGATTTTGTGATGTCCTACCGCTTGCAAGATCACCGCTGGCAGTTGGGGGCCAAACAGCCGGTGATGCTGCGCATTGCCTCGCTCACCAATCTGTTTGACATGCGCAATATTACCGCCGATTTACAGGGTAGTTACCCCTATTCAGAGGAGGCCCCATTGACGCTAAGCAATGTGGGCATGGATATTCTGCAGGGGCATATGAGTTTGTCTGCTTTGCGCTTGCCGCAACATGATGCCGCGGTGCTGAAATTAACCGCCATCGATCTTAGCGAACTCTTTACCGTACTAAAGCCAAAACAGTTTGCGATGTCAGGTAGAGTGAATGGTGAGCTGCCACTGTATCTCAACAATCCACAATGGCTGGTGCGCCATGGCTGGATGGCGAACGACGGCATGGTGACACTGCGTCTGGATCAGGATCTGGCTAACCAAATCGGTGACAGCAATATTGCCGCTGGCGCGGCGATCGACTGGCTACGCTATATGGAGATTTATCAATCGTATGCCAAAGTGGATCTTGATAATCTAGGTCAATTAACGCTAAGTTCGAAAATTCATGGTGTGAATACGCAGAAAAATGCCAAACGTGCGGTCATCTTGAACTATCAACATCAGGAAAATGTCTTCCAACTCTGGCGCAGCTTGCGTTTTGGTGACAATTTACAAGAGTGGTTACAACAAACGCTTTCAATACAACCAACAGCCACACCGGCGAGGACGAAGGAATGAAGATCTTGACAGGGGAACGTATGGCGATGGCTCTGGGTATTTTGCTACTCAGTGGCTGTGTGCGCCTCGAGGTAGCGACTCCGGAAAAACCTATCACTATCAATATGAACGTCAAGATTGAGCATGAAATCCAGATCAGAGTCGATAAAGATGTGGAAAACCTGCTTAAAAATCAATCCAACTTATTCTAAGGAGCCATGATGAACAAGCAAACCTCAGGCTGGATTGGTGGCACTGGCGGGCTGATTCGGCTGATCTTGAGTAGCATGATATTGAGCGGCACTCTACTGTTTAGCTCAATGGCGTTTGCGCTGACATTAGAGCAGGCCAAGCAGCAGGGGCGGGTGGGCGAAACTCTCAGCGGATACCTAGCGCCGGTAAAAAAAGATCCTGAAACACTGGCGCTGGTGGAGCAGATCAATATCGCGCGCACTGAAAAATATGAAGAAGTGGCGCAGAAGAACCACATCTCAACCGAAGATGTAGCTAAGCTGGCGGGGCAGAAACTGGTTAACCGCGCTGCTGCGGGGGAGTATGTGCGCGGCATTAATGGTCAATGGATGAAACGTTGAATATCGCCATCAGCCTATTTCGATCAAACGCCCGGTTTTAATCTGGGCGTTTGATGTTAGCGCTAGCTAATCGTTATTTAATCTTTTCATTCTTTTTCTTATAACGTGATGGCCATATTACCGCAGCATCTATTTCGAGAAAATCCGCTATAATCTTCTCACCTTTTGGCCATTGACGATTAAGGGCATTACTCAGTGTGGATGCGCTTAATCCTGCGCGCCGTGATAACTCTGAAAGAGTCGACCCCTTATTTCGTATCGCTGAGGTGATCTCGGTAGGATTCCAGTCCTTCTTCATAATATATTCACTCCCTTTTTAAAATAACAATCAGATTAATAATGATTGAAATGACAATAAGTCACTCTCATTATTAAATTAGATTTCTGATTGGCTTGGCATGCTAAAGTTATATTGATCTTAAATTAAAGAGTAGCATTATAATATACTTGTTTGAATTGATGTTATTGTGTGTTATAGGACGACGTGTTAATGTTTAATATGTGTTTGGATGGCATTCTTGAGGGTGATAATATTAAGTGGGGGTAATTATGGATGTGAAAAATAATACTATTGAGAAGAGTAGTTCAAATTTAAGACAAGTGTTTTCACATGTGTTTGATTGGAATAAAATGGATGTTAATTACTCGAAAATAGATCTTGGTGGTAAATGTATATTCGCGATGCCAAGTAGTTATGAATGGCATCTAATCTATTTTTATAATGATCTGGATTTGTTAATTAGTGAGCGAGTTGTACCTGGGATTCAATATTGGCATGATTACTCTTCTAAATACTCTGATGTGTTTTTAAAAAACAATAAGATAGGTTTGAAAGTGGATATTTGTACACAGTATAAAAATGTATTCGAACTTCTCTCTATAAATTCTAAGATAAATCTATCACATGCCGATATGATGACTATATTCAAATGGAAACCAATTATTGCCTATTATGCACATCGTATATGGAATCAAGAGCAGGATATTATATTGCCGTTACGGGAAGATATACCTGTTCCTGAGAGTATTCTTGAAAGTTATAATAGCTATTCTGATGAATCATTGGACAGATATCCATATATGCGATTTGGTAATATTTGTTTTACACGCAAAGAAATTATCACCATTCGATTGCTACTTTCTAATCGAAAAGCAAAAGAAATATCTGCAATTCAGCGATGCTCACTTACAACTGAAAATGCGCGTATTCAGCGAATTAAAGAAAAATTAAGTTGTAAACATGATTCATTAATAGAGTTAATTAAGACGCTAAAGGAACATGATATTACTTTATCTTGTTTGGATAGACTTACCGTTTACCCTTGATTTTACATGGCTTTTTTATTTTTTAGATGAAGAGAAAAGGTCGTTTCCTAATAAGGGATCTAATAATTCCAGGAGGTGGTCATGGATGGAAAGAATAATACCATTGAAAAAAACAGTATAAATCTAAGAAGAGTTTTTTCACATAATTTTGACTGGGATAATATGGATATAACTTATGGTGAGGTAGATCTGATTAATAAGCGCATGTTAACAATGCCAAGTAATTATGAGTGGTATTTGATATATTTTGATAATGATTTAGATTTACTCACTAGTGAACGCATCGTACCTGGCATTCAATATTGGCATGATTACTCATCTAAGTTTATGGAGGTGTTATCAAAAAACAGCAAAAGAGAAGCCAAAATTGATATTTGTACGCAATATGACAATGTATTTGAACTTTTATCCATTAATTCCAAGAGTAAACTATCTTTTAATGATGTAATGACTCTCTATAAATGGAAACCAATCATTGCTGATTATGCTCATCGCGTATGGCATCAAGAACGCGATACTATATTACCGTTACGGGAGGAGATACCTACTTATAAAGAGCTTACCAATAAAAAACAGGATTCAACTAACGATCTGCTGGATGTTCACCCTTATATGCGATTTGGCAATGTCCGCTTTACCCGTAAGGAGATGATTACCATTCGATTGCTACTGGCTCATCGTAAAGTCAAAGAGATTGCAGCCATTCAGGGATGCTTAATTACTACTGAACATGCGCGTATTCAGCGAATAAAGAAGAAGTTGAATTGTGAACACCACTCACTAGGTGGCTTATTTAATGCGCTAAAGGAGCATGGCATTACTATCTCCTGCCTGGAGACACTTATTACTTATCCTTAGAAAGGTAATGCATGTCGTCGCTATGGTGATTAAATCAATTAAAGGTAAGGAAAAGCGTGGCCCAGTAAGCAGAGGATATAAGAGCAAAGTACAAATAATAGAAAGGAGATTAAATGAAATGGAAATTTAGATTGGGTGCAGTGGCAGGCAATGCACTGGAATATTATGACATTGCGGTATTTGCTGCCATATCGGTATATTTAACCGCAGAGTTAGAACGTCAGGGGTATTCGCAGGCGACGCAGATGGTGTGGGGGATATTTGCTTTGCGGTTTATTATCCGGCCGGTCGGCGGTTATATTATTGGTCGTTATGCGGATAGAGCAGGGCGAAAATCTGCCCTGATCCTCACCAGTTTTATCAGCGGCAGCGCCACACTGTGTATGGCACTGTTGCCAATTGGTCTGCTAGGCCCTTATACACCATTGGCTATTTTAGTACTGCAGATGGCACTCTCTTTTAGTTATGCCGGCGAGTGGCCAACACTTACTACTTACCTATTTAATGATGCCGCAAATAATGAACGCGCCAGAATATCGGTGCTGATTACGAGTAGTGCGGTGATGGGGGTTATCGCCTCATTACTGCTGGTATTCGTGCTGGAACGATCCCTTGATCCTGTGACAATGCAGACTGTTGGGTGGCGGATCCCATTATTGTTAGGCGTAGTCAATATTGCGGTTAGTTTCTGGTTTCGGGCCAGATTACCGATTCAACCACTAGCTTCCGGGCGTTATCGTCGTGTCAACTGGCGCAAGTCCTTGCAAATATTGCTAATTAATGTTCCAGGTTCCGTGGTGTTTTATGCTCAAAATATGTCAAGTTCCCTTATTCGTGATAATTTGCAACTGGGTGATTTTAAAAGTCTGTATGCCATTCTATCCTCAACACTAATACTCTTTTTTATGCTGATCTGCGGTTGGTTAACCGATAAATATAGCTCATCAGCCAGGGTACTTAATGCTGGGGTGATAGGGCTAATTCTGCTTTCAGTGCCGCTATATTATGTGATATGCAGTAATGTGATTGAGTTAATCTTGTTTGCTCAGCTTATTATCATAATAAATACTGCCATGATATCGAGCACGATGCCGTCGGTATTAGCAGAGGTTGCCGAGGGGCAAACAACCACACTCAGCATGGGTTACAATATCTCATCGACGCTAGCGGGGGGATTAACACCTCTTATTATTAGCTATTTGGTCTCTTATGATCTGGTCTATGCAGGCGGTTATATTGCGTTGTCCGGTTTCTCACTATTACTCTCATATTGGTTATTTAAACCTGATCGCTATCAGAGAAAAACCGAACATGCAGATTAAATAAAACTTATCCTGCTCCCGCCACCGGAGGCAGGATAAAGCTGAGAGGGCGGTTCCGTGTAATTATCGGGTAAACTGAGCAGATAAGAAGCGGGTTTACCTCGCCTCGCAAACAAAAAAATGCCAGTCCGCTATTGAACAGACTGGCATTAGTGATACGACTTCATTTAATAGTACTACTGGGTAAAACGAGGGTAATACAAGGTCACTTCCCCTCGCGCATCAACGGAGACACCCACCGATACGCGAAAGTCATCAATTAAGCGCTAATAACCTGTGCCAGTAACTCTTTCGCATCTGCCTGTGCTTTGGTGGCAACTTCAGGGCCATAAGCAATACCTTCTGCGAACACGAACTCAACATCAGTAATACCGATAAAGCCCAGGAACAGACGCAGGTAAGGGACAACCAGGTCAGTTGGGGTATCTTTATGAATACCGCCACGGCTAGTCAGAATGATGGCACGTTTGCCGGTTATCAGACCTTCAGGGCCTTTTTCGGTGTAACGGAAGGTCACACCTGCACGGGCAATCAGGTCAAAATAGTTTTTCAGTTGAGTTGGAATGCTGAAGTTGTACATAGGTGCAGCCATCACAATCACGTCATTAGCTTGCAACTCTGCAATCAACTCATCAGACAGTGCCAGCGCTTCTTGCTGACGTGGTGTCAATGCCGCATCTGAAGGGCGCAGAGCACCCACCAATTCGCCATCTAACACTGGAATCGGTTGAGCGGCCAGATCACGTACCGTGATTTCGTCACCTGCGTGGGCAGCTTGCCATTGTTCAACAAAAAAGTCAGCCAATTGGTTGGACTGAGAATAAGTTGCCAGAATGCTTGATTTCAGAACCAGAACTTTACTCATCGTAATTCCTTAACAGGTAACAGAGACTTAGGCTATTCACCCTTTCAATGAGATATACTTTATGCATATTCCCATGCAATGGATAGCGCAATATTTTGCGTTCTTTGTTCGATTTTATTGAACAATGATAATCGCCAAGTGATGCTGGCTGGGTTACGGCGTAAACCCTGGCTGTGTTACCATATCAGGTAAAGATTTATAGAGTAAAAGCGCTGGATTGCTAACCGCATCTCGACGGACAAAAGATGGATACCAATTAATAAAAAATATCCGCGAATCAAATTCATAGCATAAAATCATTGGGCTGACGCCGTGGGTAGCAGCCGCATCGTAACAAGGAATACTGAACGTGAAATCTTCGCTCACAGCATTATCCTCCCAACTTGGTGAGTTGATGCTCCGTGACCAACAACGTATGCGGCGTCGGTTACAAGGCGCACGAAAAGTCAATAATCCAGCGGCCGTAGAGGCCATTACTCGCGAAATCGAAGCTGAAATCGCCACTGCTATGCAGCGGGTTACTGGTCGTCGCGCGGCTTGTCCGACTATCACCTATCCTGAAAATCTGCCGGTCAGCCAGAAGAAACAAGACATTTTTAATGCCATTCGCGATCATCAGGTGGTGATTGTTGCGGGTGAAACGGGTTCCGGTAAAACGACCCAGTTGCCAAAAATTTGTCTGGAGCTGGGCCGTGGCGTGAAAGGGGTGATCGGGCATACCCAACCTCGGCGGCTGGCCGCGCGAACCGTGGCTAATCGTATTGCTGATGAGCTGGAGACCTCGCTCGGTGGTTGTGTCGGCTATAAAGTGCGCTTTAACGATCAAGTGGGTGAAAACACGCTAGTTAAGCTCATGACCGACGGCATCTTGCTGGCTGAAATTCAGCAGGATCGTCTGCTGATGCAGTATGACACTTTGATTATTGATGAGGCCCATGAACGCAGCCTAAATATCGATTTTATCCTGGGCTATTTGCGTGAGTTATTGCCAAAACGCCCTGATCTAAAAGTGATTATTACTTCAGCGACTATTGATCCACAGCGCTTCTCTAAGCACTTCAATAATGCGCCTATTATTGAGGTGTCAGGCCGCACCTATCCGGTGGAGGTGCGCTATCGGCCCATTGTGGATGATGCGGATGATGTTGAGCGCGATCAGCTACAGGCGATTTTTGATGCGGTGGATGAGCTGAGCCATGAGAGTCCCGGCGACATTTTGATCTTTATGAGCGGCGAACGTGAGATTCGTGACACCGCTGATGCGCTGATGAAGCAAAATCTGCCCCATACCGAAGTGCTGCCACTCTATGCGCGTTTATCAAATAGCGAGCAGAATAGGGTATTCCAATCCCACCATGGGCGGCGGATTGTGCTGGCAACTAACGTGGCAGAGACCTCGCTGACTGTCCCCGGTATCAAGTATGTTATTGATCCCGGCACCGCACGTATCAGTCGTTACAGTTTCCGCACTAAGGTGCAGCGGCTGCCGATTGAGCCGGTGTCGCAAGCTTCAGCCAATCAGCGTAAAGGCCGCTGCGGCCGGGTGTCGGATGGTATCTGCATCCGCTTGTATTCCGAGCAGGATTTCCTCTCGCGCCCTGAATTTACCGATCCGGAAATTCTGCGCACCAATTTGGCGTCTGTTATTCTGCAAATGACCTCACTGGGTCTGGGGGATATCGCGGCATTCCCCTTTGTGGAAGCGCCCGATAAACGCAATATTCAAGATGGTGTCCGGCTGCTAGAGGAGTTGGGCGCGATACAAACTGCCGAAAATGGCCATCAGCAACTGACACCGCTAGGCCGCCAGTTGGCGCAATTGCCGGTCGATCCCCGTCTGGCGCGGATGGTTTTGGAAGCGCAGAGAAGTGGTAGTGTGCGGGAATTGATGATTATCACCTCGGCATTATCGATTCAAGATCCCCGCGAAAGACCCATGGATAAACAGCAGGCAGCGGATGAAAAACACCGCCGTTTTGCGGATAAAGATTCTGATTTTCTTGCCTTTGTTAACCTATGGGACTATCTGAAAGAGCAGCAAAAAGAGCTGTCATCGGCGCAGTTTCGCAAATTATGCCGCAGCGACTTCCTAAACTACCTACGGGTGCGCGAATGGCAGGATATTTACACTCAACTGCGTCAGGTGGTGAAAGAGCTGGGGATCCCGGTCAATAGTGTGGCCGCGGATTATCGTAGCATCCATACCGCGATATTGACCGGGTTGCTATCACACATCGGCCAGAAAGATGTTGATAAACAAGAGTATACTGGCGCGCGAAATGCGCGTTTCGCCATCTTTCCAGGCTCAGGTCTATTCAAAAAACCGCCTAAATGGAGCATGGTTGCCGAACTGGTCGAAACCAGCCGTTTATGGGGCCGCATTGCTGCCCGCATCGAACCGGAGTGGATTGAACCTTTGGCGCAGCATTTGGTGAAACACCACTACAGCGATCCGCATTGGGAGAAGGCGCAGGGGGCGGTGATGGCGAGCGAAAAAGTCACCCTATTCGGCTTGCCAATAGTGACTGAGCGCAAAATCAATTACGGCCCGATTGATCCGCCACTGTGCCGTGAGCTATTTATCCGCCACGGCTTGGTGGAGGGCGATTGGCAAACGCGCCATGCTTTCTTTCGCGCCAATCTAAAATTGCTGGCTGAAGTGGAGGAGTTAGAGCATAAGTCCCGCCGCCGCGACATTTTGGTGGATGATGAGACGCTGTTTAACTTCTATGACCAGCGTATAGGTCGTGAGGTTATCTCTGCCCGCCATTTTGATAATTGGTGGAAGAAAACCAGTCACACTCAGCCGGAGTTGCTGAACTTTGAAAAAACCATGCTGATCAAGGATGGTGCGAACAAAGTTAATCCGCTGGATTACCCCAATTTTTGGTATCAGGGGCAGCTTAAACTGCGGCTCTCCTATCAATTTGAACCGGGTACTGATGCCGATGGGGTGACGGTTCATATTCCGTTGCCGATTTTGAATCAGGTTCAGGAGCAGGGGTTTGATTGGCAGATCCCGGGAATACGTCGTGAACTGGTGATTGCGCTGATCAAGTCATTGCCGAAACCGATAAGGCGCAATTTTGTCCCCGCCCCCAATTATGCCGAGGCTTTCCTCGCGCGGGTCACGCCACTGGAAACTGATCTGCTAGAGGCACTGGAGCGCGAACTGCGGCGCATGACAGGTGTGACAGTGTCACGTGATAGTTGGCAATGGGAACAGGTGCCTGATCATCTCAAAATGACCTTTCGGGTGCTCGATGATAAAAATCGCACGCTGCGCGAAGGTAAAGATCTTGCGGCCCTGAAGTTACAGTTACATGCGAAAGTGCAAGAAACACTCTCCGCAGTTGCCGATGACGGTATTGAGCAAAATGACTTACATATCTGGAGCTTTGGTGATCTGCCGATTTGCTATCAGCAGCGCCGTGGCGGATACGAAGTCAAAGCTTACCCGGCACTGGTGGATGAAAAAGAGAGTGTCGCGATCCGCTTATTTGATACTGAAGCCCAGCAGCAACAGGCGATGTGGCAGGGAACCCGGCGGCTATTACTGCTGAATATTCCCTCACCGATTAAGTACTTGCATGAGAAATTGCCGAACAAATCCAAGCTCGGTCTCTATTTCAATACTTATGGCAAAGTGATGGATCTAATTGATGATTGCATTGCTTGTGGCGTGGATAAATTAGTTGCGCAATATGGTGGCCCGGTATGGCAGGAGGCCGATTTTGCCCGGCTACAGGAGAAGGTGCGCGCTGAACTGAATGAAACGGTAGTAGAGATCGCCAAACAAGTTGAACAGATCTTGACCACGGTATTCAGTATTAATAAGCGATTGAAAGGGCGGGTAGATATCTCGCAAGCATTGGCGCTTTCGGACATCAAAGCCCAGCTAGGTGGTCTGATTTATCGCGGTTTCGTCACCAATAATGGTTGGAAACGTCTACCGGATACTTTGCGCTACTTGCAAGCTATTGAACGTCGGATGGAAAAACTGGCGATAGACCCGCATCGTGATCGCGCGAATATGCAGCGCATAGAGCACGTGCAACAGAAGTGGCAGCAGTGGCTCCATAAGCTGCCGCCAAAGCGCCAGCAGGATGACGATGTGAAAGAGGTCCGCTGGATGATTGAGGAGTTGCGGGTCAGCCTATTTGCCCAGCAGCTAGGGACGTTGTACCCCATTTCTGAAAAACGTATTTTACAAACCATCGAACAGCTTTCTGCCTGATTGATGATGAGTACCATCCCGCGCTTGGGTCATTACTGATTTGAGCGCGGGATTTTTTATGCATTAAGCACTTAGCTCCCCGTTGACAGAACTATATTAAATTAGTGCAGAAATAATAAAAAGTTGACAAACAACATCACCATGCTGCATAAAAACAATTCCAAACAACGTTAGTATATGCCCAAGGTATCATCATGCAACTACTTAAATGTATTAGGTTACCTTTACTCCTTTAAAGAATATTAACACTGACTGGTAAAGAAGATTACGATCTTCGCTTATTTAGTACACAACATTGTGTGTTACCCGGAAATCGTTTAATGGACAGGGCTAAAAAGGAACAGTTATAATGTTTTTCTCCAAAAAAATATCATCGACTAATACACAAAATAACGGGATTAACTCTCCTGATTACTTCGGTAGTAAGACTCTCACAGCCATTTTGGATAAAGGATTTGCGCAAAAATTTTCAATAGCAATTAATAATCTTATTGTCAATGAGACATCAATAGACACTCGAGGTTTGATGAGTGGTTCTATGCAAGCTGATTTGTCGCGGATGGATTATTATATAGATGACTATAGGGTTAGCACTCCAGGGGACTTTGAGAGCAGTTACCAAAACTTCATTAATCACGGTGGAGAACAATGGACACATGATTATGTGGATTCTATCTCTGCATTTTTACATCAAGGTGTTTTTGTTGATATATTTGAGTCAATCCCATATTGGGAGGATAGCAGTGGATGTCGATGGGATATCAGTATGGCTTCTCTGCATAGGAGCAATTGCAGTAATGTATTTAATATTAATAAAAGCGGCATTATAGAAATAAGATCACAAAGTCAGGTCAATAATGTTATTTTAAAAAACCATGACATTGTTGCTACAAATAATTTAAAAAGTACTCTTTCATTACACATATCTTTAATTATTATGAAAATCATTGGTAGCCATTGTTTGGTTATAGCTGATGATAATTTAGCGAATAGGGCCACTCTGCAACTAGACTTCAAGGTATAACCATGACTTGATAGCTTCGCTATTTACAGTAATAAATAAATTATCGTGGTGAAACTTGAGTTCTATGAGTTTTGGCGGTCACGACGTAACCTACTAATTAAAATACAGTATATTTTTTGATGAGTACTTAATCTAATGGCTATAATACTAGATGTATTTGACGATGGTTATATATTCCAAGACAACTTTTACAACAAACAGTTAGAACAACCGGCATTTACAAATCGGCTCAATATTTCGGCTCATGGGACAAGGGATGGCTGTATCATTATTAATGGTAATCGACTCAATGCACACCAACTTTTGATTTTTATCAGGCAACGAATTGTAAATATAAACCAATATAATTACATAAGGCTGGCTTGTTGCTTCTCAGCTTATGGTGGAGAAAATGCTCTTGCATTTCGCTTATCTCAAATATTTCCAGTTGCTCATATCAAGGGGTATATGGGAGGTGTTGATACTTTATGTCAACCAGACATTATTAACAGAGAGCTACATCAATATGGAATAGATCAAGCGAGCATTTTTCTAACAAACGCTATGCTGATGGAGTCGTTTGTAGAAAAAAATAGTGCTGACTTCCACTCGATAGTGTTCTTGAATGGGGCATGTAAGCATGAAAAGATATTTAATCTTTACGGGGGAGGAGTTATTCATGAGTAAGTGCAAGGACTCGCATTTGAAAACATAATCCCTTGCGGTAATCTATTGTTCTGCATGGGTAGCGCTGTTTGTCAGAATTTTAGAATCCAGCTATTTCTAATAGTGATATTTATAAACAAACAATAAATAAGAATAATATTTTTATTATATTTTTAGCAAGAGTAAGTATGATTGATTTTTTTTGGGATAAATCAACATGAAGAAAATAATTACTTTTTGCGTACTAACATTTTCTGCATCATCGTTAGCGACTGTCTCCGTAGTAAAAAACAAAAGTGCAGGAAAAGAGGTTGTTGCGGCTGCAAAGATTTATTATATCGGCGATGTCACGGAAAAAAGCGTTACTGAGTTAATTTCATCTATTGATGAGATAAATGCTAATTACCCTACTTTGAAACATCTGTATCTCTATATTAATAGCAATGGAGGCGATATGGATAGCGGCTACATGGCTTATGAAGCGGTAAGAAGCTCACGTGCGCCAATAACAACAATAAATTCAGCAATGGTCGCCTCTGCAGCAACAATGTTTTACTGCGCGGCCAAAGAGAGGTTGGCTATGCCATTGTCTAGCTTTTTACTTCATCCGGCCTCAGCGAGTAACGATACTAGAAAAGGCTATCTGCAGCCAAATCATATCGATCAAATAAAACAATATGTTGATAGCTCTAATAATGTATTTAAAAACATTTATAAACAATGCACCTCCTATAACGACGAGGATCTAAGCAAAATTCTTTTTAGCGAAGATAGCCATAAGTTGATTGATGCTAATGTTGCCATAGAGAAAAAAATATCAACAGCCAAGGCGATTGAAATAGAAAGAACACCTGTTTCTTATTATATTTTGAATGAGGAAAAGAGTGAGTAATTATATTATTAATAATTAAGTTAATCTAAGTCATCAAGCCCTGTAGCGCCTCACAAAGGGCTTGGTAATGCCGCTCTGACGGGCGAAGAACCTTAGCCTGTCAGTAAAAGATAATAACCAGAGCATCAATTTTTTAGTCAATTCCCAGCACTATTAATTACCTCTCTTGGTTGCCTTATCAATTATTGTTTTTAACCGCCCCTTAATGGCCGTGACTGCCAATGCCCGATTATCGGCAAGGTAGCGATCTTTAGCGGCGGGGGCAGAACTTTGAATTGCAATCAAAGACCAATCTTCGCCGTTTTTTAATATCAGTGGCGAGCCGCTGTCACCGGGCAATGTATCGCATTGATGTGAAAGCACACCTTGCTGCGCCCAACCGGTGATCAGACAATCTTCATGACTATAGAGCGTTTCCAGATGATCGAGGGGGTAACCGGCCTGAGTTATTTTGCGGTTCACTTGCTTAAGCGCTTGTGTCAGTTCATTGGCGGTTCCACTCCATAGGGGTAATGGCTTAATTGGAACCGACTTCTTGTTGGTTAACCGAATGAGTGCAAAATCATAGGCTGCCGCCGCCGGGGGGACAATCCAGCCGTCACCATCAGGCTTGAGTTTTTTCCCCAATTTAGTATCAACCAGGGTTTCCAGTTTAGTTAATTGATACTTCCACTGGCCATTACTGGAGATAAATCGCAAGGCAATCGCGGGGTCCAGCTTACCCGGCGGGGCCAGAACACAATGGCCTGCGGTGAGTGCCAGGTGAGGGGAGATTAATGTTGCGGTACACAGGTTGCCACTGGCTGTTTCGATCTGTCCAATGGCTTGCCATGGCCATTGAGAACTACGGGTTATGGCGGTGCGCTCATCTTTATCGAAGAACAGGGTGGTTTGCTCGACAATAGTGTGGTCACTATCTGACTTATCCGTTGGCGGCAGGGCTAAAGCTACAGAGGTAGAGAGAGGTAATAAGCTCAACAGTAGCAACGAAGATAAACGCATAAATTATTAGCCTGCCTCTATTCCTAAGGGGGTATCCATTACCACAGCTGATACGCTGCTGATTAAGCGGGCATCGCAAGTTACTGCTACCGCTAACTATAGACATAATTAGCGTAGCTGTGTGTTGTCAGTAATTGATTTTTCGATAATTTTAGAACGGGCCGGGCCGTTTTACTATAAATAAAAAAACAGTGCGACCAGCCCGCATATAACTAATGTCGCCAAAGTGATTTCGAATAAATAACGGCGCAGCATGATCAGCACTCCTGATAAAAAACACCCGGTAAAACGGGTGTCAGACTGCTGACAAGCCCCGATGATGCGATCTTGACCGGCAAGAATAGGCAGAGGAGTAGAGCATCTGCGCCCCGGATGATGCTAGCTATCGGGGATGATATTTGTCTATCGGCCCGGTTGGGTCGTTGAAAGAAGAGTAGAGGAAATCATTAATCGCTTCCGTGAGTCATTGGTTTCGGCTTGTAACCGATTGTACAGGAGGCAAAACCACAACAAGCAGTCCATTTTTCAGCTGTTTTAGTTACAACATACAGTGTGGTTTTCTTAATAAATAGGCACTCTCATGCAACAAAATAGTGGTTGGCTAGTAAGGTGAAATTTATGTTTTGCAGAGGAGGAACACCCGGCCTTTAGGCAAAGGTCGGGCGAGCGAGCGTTTGAGTTGGTCGATTATAAGTAGCGACGCTCTAAATGTTGGCGGAAAAATCGTGGGTTAAGTGGCTCGCCAGTGGCTTTAGTGATCAATTCTGCTGTTGGGTAACGGCTACCATGTTGCCAGATATTCTGTTGCAACCAGTTGAACAGGGTGCTGATATCGCCATTGGCAATACTCTGATCCAATCCAGGGATGGCGTCACGGGCGGTTTGGAATAGTTGTGCGGCATACATTGCACCCAAGGTATAAGTTGGGAAGTAGCCAAAAGCACCATCGGTCCAGTGAATATCTTGCATACAACCATTACGATAGTTACCGTCGGTATTAATCCCGAGGTATTGCTGCATCTTCTCACTCCACAGCGCAGGAATATCATCGACTTCGATTTCACCACTGATCAGCGCTTTTTCAATTTCATAGCGCAAGATGACATGGGCAGGGTAGCTCACTTCATCGGCATCAACGCGGATAAAGCCAGTTTTGACGCGCTGGTTCAAAGCAATGAAGTTTTGCTCAGCTAAAGCGGGTTGCTCACCAAATTGCTGTACCACCAGTGGGCGAATCAGTTGCAGGAACTCGTTACTGCGCGCTAATTGCATCTCAAACAGTAAACTTTGAGATTCGTGGATCGCGGTTGAACGGGCATGGGAGATTGGCTGGTCCAACCATTCACGTGGCAAATTTTGCTCGTAACGGGCATGACCTGTTTCATGGACAATCCCCATCAATGCGCTGAGGAACTCTGGCTCATTATAACGGGTGGTGATGCGAACATCTTGGGGTACACCACCGCAAAATGGGTGGACGCTGACATCAACCCGCCCGCCATCAAAGTCAAAACCCAGCACTTTCATCACACTCAGCCCCAGTTGCCGCTGTTTTTGCAGGTCAAATGGCCCCTGCGGTATCAAGCAGGGTTCATTGGCTTGTTTGGCGGTCACTTTTTGCAATAGCGCCGGTAACCATTGTTTAAGATCACCGAATATACGCTCAAGATCGGCGCTGTTCGTCCCCGGTTCATACAAATTCAGCAAGGCGTCATAACCGGATGTTCCGGCCGCCTGGCCACGAATTGAGGCCTCTTCGCGACTCAGTTTGACTACTTCACGCAGATTTTCTGCAAAACCACCCCAGTCATTGGCGATACGTTGCTGGCGCCATGCATGTTCACATTTGGCTCCGGCCAATGATTTTGCCTCCACCAGTGATTCCGGTAGCAGGACAGCATTGTGGTAATGGCGACGCATTTCGCGCAAATTCGCCTGCTCAATATCATTGAGCGCTTCATGGTCTGCTTGCTTCAACCATTCACCAACCTGCTTGGTGGTTAGAATCTGGTGTTGCAGCACATTTAACTCCGCCATGGCTTCGGAGCGAGCAAGACTCCCTTTCGGCGGCATCATGGCCTGCATATCCCATCCGGCAATGGCGGAGAGATGTTCAAAGCGGGAAAGACGAGTGAAGGTCGCACGCAGGTGCTGATAAGCAGTGGTCATAGAAAACTCCATCAATCGGATAGGCGACTTATTTTATTAGGTTAATCGTTTTACTAGGTTGATCGTTTTATTAGGGTAGATCGCTTTATTACAGTTATCGTTTTATTACAGCTATCGTTTTATTCATTTTGCTCAACGGGCAGCGGCGGGCGGGTTTTGACCGGCCAGCAAAAGCGGAAGCTCGCCCCCCCCAGTGAACTGGCATCGACGGAGATACTCCCTTGATACGCCAGTGCGATGGAGTGAACAATGGCCAACCCTAACCCACAACCGCCGGTTGCCCGATCCCGGCTTGGGTCGAGGCGAACAAAAGGCTCAAAGACCCGGGCACGCTCTTCCAGTGGAATACCCGGCCCGTCATCTTCCACTTGCAAGCAGGCGTTGTCGCCATCAAACCACAGCCCCACGCGCAGCCGCTTAGTTGAGTAACGTAGCGCATTATTGACCAGATTATCCAATACGCGCTCCATCAAACGCAGGTCAACATCGCCAAAATCGCCGCGATGAGGGATATCAAGTTCTATCTCGCGTTCACGATGGATCATGCGCATATCCAGCACTTTTGCCGTTAACCACTTGGGGAGATCTATTGGTTCCAGATTAAGGGAGACTTGCGGACGATCCAGACGAGCATAGGTTAACAGCTCATCAATCAGGGCTTCCAACTGACCAATATCATGATTTAACGCCTGTTGTTCACTCTCCGTCAGGTTATCGCTCATCGCTAAACGATAACGTAAACGTACCAGTGGGGTGCGCAGTTCATGGGCAATGCCATCAATCAGCATTTTTTTGCTGACAATCAATTTGCTGATGTTATCGGCCATTTGGTTAAAGGCTAGCCCCAGGCGGCTTAAACTGGATGTCGGGTCAAAGTGAGTTCGTTCGTCAAGATAACCCGCCCCTAACCGCTGGGCTGCGTTCTCCAATTTAAGCAAATCTTTCCAGTGGGGTCGCATCCAAAGAAAGACCGGCAGCGCTAATGACAAGCCAATCAGGATAAGCAGGGCTAAATCCAACAGCCGCATTTGATGCAGATAGAACAGATAGGGCACCGGGCCAACGGCGAGGACATAATGGCTACGGGGAATGCGTTGCAGGAAGGTATATTCATCATCCAGAGCAATAATCTCACCCGCACGCAGACGCTTATTTAATCGCTCACCCAGATCCCGCTTATCGAGAGGCTCGATATGTAATTGAAAAGAGAGATTTAAATCCAGTGTGGCGATGGTCTTATTCCAATCCTTTAGCGGGATCTCCCGCAGCTCACTGCGCATCAATGACAGTGAGCTTTTCATCAAATCATCCAATGACTGGCGACCCGCGCGTTCCGCCGTGACTTTGTAGACCAGCCCGACCAGCATTGCCATCACCATAAAGCAGACGAATAGCAGTAAGAAAAACTGAATAAATAGTTTCCTCATTGCTGCACCGACTCCCAGGCATTGGGGGCGAACAGATAGCCTTTGTTGCGCACGGTTTTTATCCGGAAAGGCTCCAGGGCGTTGTCATAGAGTTTGCGGCGCAAACGTGAGATAGCCACATCAATACTGCGATCCATGCCGTCATAACTGACACCACGTAAATTTTTCAGCAGCGCTTCACGATCCATAATGATGCCGGCATGGGTGGCCAGTTCCCATAACAAATCAAAATCAGAGGTCGACAGGGTGATCTCTTCGTCACTAAGATTGACTTGCCGATTCACCGGATCAATGCAAAGTAAGCCAAAATGAATAGCATTATGGCCGGTCAACGGTGGGCTAATCGTCTCTTTCGACTGCTGCTGATGGTGCTGACGCAGGTGTAGACGTAATCGCGCTAGCAGCACGGCGGGCGGCGTGGTTTTCAGAATATAGTCATTAGCGCCCATCTCAAGGGAGAGGATATGGTTCATATCACTGTCGAGTGAGGTCAGTAATACTATCGGGCCATCATAATGGGGCCGCAGATCACGGCAAAGTGTCATGCCATCTTTGCCGGGCAACATGATATCGAGTAGCACCAAATCAGGTTGTTGATGCTCAATGACCGCTTGTGCAGTATCGCCGCGAGGCTCGACAAACACATCAATGTCATGCTTGCCAAGATAAGCAGCAATCAGTTTTCCGACCTCCGGGTCGTCTTCGACAAAAACTATTCTGGTCATGTTTTTCAGTTTATAAGAGTGGTCGGCATTCAGCATAGCGCGTGGTTAGCCGCAATACTATGCACGTAATTTATTCAATTTGTTATTAATGCGGACGACGGATTGCTAGACAACAGGCGAATCATTTCATTATATTAATAAAAGTGATTTTATCGTCATCTCTATTTAGCTACGCCCATCGTTTATATCAATATCTATGAGTAATGAATAGCTGTACCGTTCAGCTAAGGACTGAGGGATGAGTGGCGAAAGCACCGGCGCGTCAGCGCAGAGTGAAAAAATTTGCTTCGATTACACGGATTTTCTGGCAGCGTCATGCAAAAAACGCTGGGGTTTCATTGATGCAATTTATGGTGTGATGCCGATTTTTGGGATGGTGGTCAAGTCGAAGGCAGAATTAGAGAAGACGCCACAGGAGCGACTGACGGCTTTGGCGCTACAGGTGCTCTCCACCCAGCTCAGTGACGAAACCAATATTATCCGCTTGATTCGGTTAGCAGAACAGCAAGGGATAACCCGGTTGGATATCCAACTGCCTTATCCTTTGGAAACGACACAGCTTGGCATGATTAAGCAAAAATTCCCACCTACCATGGGGTTAAGTCAGCAGGGCGAATGTCTATCTGTGGATCTCGCTGGCGCAGAAGATAGTTAGTCGTCGTTATTCGCTAGCCAAATGGACAGATCAGGCTGACAGGTCACGCTCAGTCTGCCCATTTGTGCTATCTATATTTCAACTATCTACTTTATATATCCTGTTTCATTCAGTGCATCATAAACCAGGTCGCGGGAAGGGTCGCAACCAATACCAGAGCAATCGCCACCCGTTCCACTTTGTTGAGCAGTCTAAGCCCATCATGACCTTTGCGGGCATAAATAAACACCAGCAATCCCGGAGCATAGAGCAGCGCGGATAGCAGCAGATAGAGCAATCCGGCGGCATAAATCAGCCACAAGCCATACAGACATGCACCACTGGCCACCAGAATCAGACGCCAGTCCTGACGTTGCAACGCCACTTTGAATAAGAAAGCGCCGACGAGAAAATAGGGCACCAGAATCATTTCTGATGCAATCGTCAGCAAGGTGTTGTAGTTGCTGCCGGTCAGCCAGATCAGAACCAGTGCCACCTGTACCGCACAGTTGGTGAGCCACAGTGATTTTGCCGGCGAATTATGCTGATTCTGCTGACTGAATATTTTCGGGAATGCGCCATGTTTGGCGGCCACCATTGGCACTTCAGCCGCCATAATGGTCCAGCTAAGATAAGCGCCACACACCGAAATAATCAGCCCAGTGGCAATAATCACCTCTCCCCAGGGGCCGATCATCTCGACCATAATGCCCGCCATTGAGGGGTTGCGCATACCGGCTAACTCCGCACGCGGCACCACGCCAAGAGACAGTAGGGTAATCAGCAGGTAAACACAGAGCGCAGAGATAACCGCCAGCATGGTTGCGCGGCCGACGTCTCTCTTGTTACGTGCTCTGGCAGAGACCACCACCGCACCTTCCACGCCAATAAAGACCCACAGGGTAATCAACATGGTGTCTTTCACCTGCTGCCAGACCGGGGTGTGCAGGGCGATACCGGTGAAATCAAAACTGAAGGTATCGAGGCTGAAGGCCAGGCCGGCCAAAACAATAAAACCCCCGATGGGCAGCAGTTTTGCCAGTGTAGCCGCCATATTGATGCTGGCGGCAGTTTGCACGCCACGTAACACCAGCGCATGAACCAACCACAGCAGCAAGGAGGCCCCTAGCAGCGCCTGCCAGGTGTTACCTTCGCCAAAAATAGTGGTGCCCGACTTATCGGTAAAAAAGCTCAATGCAGCAAAAACAATCACTAAATAGGATACGTTTGCAATCACCGCGCACAACCAGTAGCCCCATGCGGAAAAGAAGCCGATAAGGTCACCAAAACCCTCTTTGGCGTAGGTGAAAATACCACCATCCAGATCAGGGCGTAGGCGCGTTAGCAGTAACATGGCAAACGCCAGGAAAATAATCCCGACGCCAGTAATACTCCAGCCAATAAGTAATGCCGCCGGACTGGCCACTTCAGCCATATTTTGCGGCAGGCTGAAGACACCGGCACCCAGCATTGAGCTGAGGACTAGCGCCGTGAGCGCAGTCAGGCCAAGTTTTTTTTCCAATTAGGGTTCCTGATTTTAACAGTATTAATGAATGGTTACTGGCTTGTAAATAGCATTATATGAGGCGGATTAATCAATATTTAACAGATAATAGGCCAGAATTTTCGGAGGATTTTACGGAGTGATAAGCCATCATGCAATGATTAGATATGCGATTTAGACAAAAAAGTATTCAGTCCGTGTTGAGTGGTGAAAAGGGCGCGGCATACAGATAGAAAAGGGCAGCGCGCGGCTGCCCTTATTGCGGTTATCGTGACTAGCAAAGATTATTTGAACAAGTCAGCGCTAACACTCAGATTACCACCACTTTGGTTCTGCCATTGGCGGGTCACATGGTAATACTTCGCACCTTTGGCTGCGGCGCGTTTCGCGACTTCATGGGAGACATCAGTCATGCTGTTAAAGTGACCGCTAAAGCTAATTGAATCAAAGGGGGCCATTTGCGCAGCGGTAGTATTACTCAACTCCTGGATTTGCGTACCATCAGCCAAGGTGACAGTGTAACGCTTACCTGTTGATGATTGCGTCTCAAAGAAACGGCCAACATCAGCACTTGGTGTACCTGAAGAGGCAACACCTGGAATTTCAACATTCGCGGCTGCTGCGCCACCGGCTGCCAGTGCAGCACGGCCCGCATCTGAATCTGCTGGGATCACATCTGGGCTTTGTACCGCGCGTTTTGCGGCGTCTTGCTTATAGATATAAGCGGTCACAAATTGGTTGCCGCCCTGATTGGCATCAACCTGACGCACGATGAAGAAAGAGTATGCTCCTTTCTCTTTCGCCGCTTTTGAAATGGCATCATTAATATCTGGTTGGCTGCGGAAGAAGCCGCTGACAGAGACAGTGTCATAAGGCTGCAAGGCAAAAGCTTCGGCTTTTGGTAGCTCTTTCACCCCGTTAAAGTCACGATACTGGGCTTCTTTGCTCACTTCCGGTGCATCTTTATGATAAACATCGGCCGTTACACGCCAGTTGCCGCCATTATTGTTGCTATTGATATCTTGAATATAGAAAGAGTCCGCGCCCAATTTATCAGCACGGCGGGATACCGCATCAGCTGCTTCATTGATTGCATTAAATCGGCCAGTAATTGTAATGCGATCAAATGGCTTAATGGCTGCTGCTTGCTCTGGTGCGAGTTCTTTTGCCGCATGTGCAGCAGAAAGCGCAGTGAGTGATAGCAATGCCGACGCGATGATCGTGTATTTCAGCTTCATAAAAAATCCTTTCGCCTTGCGCATTAACGTTGATACGTGCGGAACAATTGATGTGTAACAGAATAGCGGATGATTATTACATGTAATAATGGCGGGTGTCTCAGCAATTTATATGACTGGGTGTATGAATACTGAAGTTTCGCCATCAGTACTTTACATTAAGAATCTGGATAAGCTTTACGAATAGTGGCTTTAACGTCATAAGTGCGGGTTATTTACATTTTTCTAACCTGATGCCGCGCCACTACTGGGCTGCCTTATTATCGCGAGACTTGTCACTCTTGCGCAAAGTTGCAGGAGATGCCGCTAGTAAATATAATTTTTATAGTGAATTATACAGAGTTCTTTCCGCCTGCCAGTTTTAGTGCAAAAACTGCATCAGAAGCTCAGACAAATATGGATCATCGGTCACATTTTCAGTAGGTTATAGGGAGCTATAACCGAGCAGATTTGTCAGTACATAGGCAGGATGACATTATTTATCATCAAAGACAGGTAAAAGGGAACATTATGCGTATTGGTGTACCAAGAGAGCGGTTGGCCAATGAAGCCCGTGTCGCAGCAACACCGAAAACGGTGGAACAATTGCTGAAATTAGGCTTCACCGTGGCGATTGAGAGCGGAGCTGGGCATTTAGCCAGTTTTGACGATGCAGCGTACCAAGAAGCGGGTGCCACCATTACGGATACCACCGATGTGTGGCAATCCGACCTTATCCTCAAAGTGAATGCGCCCTTTGAGGACGAAATTGCGCTAATGCGCGCCGGGAGCACCTTGGTCAGCTTTATCTGGCCGGCGCAGAACCCAGAATTATTGCAAAAACTGGCAGCGCGCCAGGTGACGGTATTGGCGATGGATTCCGTGCCGCGTATCTCTCGCGCCCAATCGATGGATGCCCTGAGTTCCATGGCGAACATTGCGGGTTACCGCGCCATTGTTGAAGCCGCCCACGAATTTGGCCGCTTCTTCACCGGGCAAATCACGGCCGCCGGTAAAGTGCCACCGGCAAAAGTGGTCATTATTGGCGCCGGTGTGGCGGGGTTGGCCGCCATCGGTGCAGCCGGGAGTTTGGGGGCGATCGTCCGTGCTTTTGACACCCGTCCGGAAGTTAAAGAGCAAGTCCAGAGTATGGGCGCTGAATTCCTTGAGCTGGATTTTGAAGAGGAAGCGGGCAGTGGTGATGGCTACGCGAAAGTGATGTCCGAAGCCTTTATCAAAGCTGAAATGGAGCTGTTTGCCGCACAAGCCGCTGAAGTGGACATCATCGTCACCACCGCCTTGATCCCAGGCAAACCTGCGCCACGATTGATCACCAAAGAGATGGTGGCATCAATGAAATCGGGCAGCGTGATTGTCGATTTGGCCGCGCAGACCGGGGGCAACTGTGAATTGACCGTCGCCGATAAAGTGACCGTCACCGAGAATGGCGTAAAAATCATTGGTTATACTGATTTACCTAGCCGTTTGCCGACTCAGTCATCTCAGCTATATGGAACCAACCTGGTTAACTTGCTGAAATTGCTCTGTAAAGAGAAAAATGGCGAGATTGACATTGATTTCGAAGATACCGTTATTCGCGGTGTAACCGTGGTTAAAACCGGTGAAGTGACCTGGCCTGCGCCACCGATTCAGGTGTCAGCACAGCCTCAGGCAGCCAAAGCTGCGCCAATAGTGAAAGAGGAGGCTAAACCAACATCACCATGGCCGAAATATATCATGATGGCGCTGGCGATTGTGCTGTTTGGCTGGTTAGCGAATGTAGCCCCGAAAGAGTTCTTATCTCACTTTACGGTCTTTGCGCTGGCGTGTGTGGTTGGCTATTACGTGGTGTGGAATGTCAGCCATGCGCTGCATACCCCACTGATGTCAGTGACTAACGCCATTTCGGGCATTATCGTCGTCGGCGCGTTGTTGCAGATTGGTCATGGCGGCTGGGTGAGTTTCTTATCCTTTATTGCCGTGCTAATTGCGAGCATCAACATTTTTGGTGGCTTCACCGTCACCCAGCGTATGCTGAAAATGTTCCGTAAAAACTAGTTTTTCGATAAAAACTCAGTTGGTATAACACCATGACTTATAAGAATGAAGGGGTAACTGATGTCTAGTGGTCTCGTTACAGCTGCGTACATAGTTGCTGCGATTTTATTTATTTTCAGTTTGGCTGGGCTGTCGCGCCACGAAACATCCAAACAAGGTAACACCTTCGGTATGACAGGGATGGCCATCGCGCTTATCGCGACCATTCTGGGGCCGGACTCCGGTAACGTGGCCTGGATTATCATTGCCATGGTGATTGGTGGAGCCATTGGTATTTATCTGGCGAAGAAAGTCGAAATGACCGAAATGCCAGAACTGGTGGCGATCCTGCACAGCTTCGTCGGTCTGGCGGCAGTTCTGGTTGGCTTCAACAGCTATCTGGATCACGGCACGGCAGTGATGGATGCGGTGATGGTGAACATCCATCTGACCGAAGTGTTCCTGGGTATCTTTATCGGCGCGGTGACATTCACTGGCTCTATTGTTGCCTTTGGTAAATTACGCGGGATTATCTCATCCAAGCCGCTGATGCTACCACAACGCCATAAATTGAATCTGGTGGCGCTGGTTGTCTCATTCTTGCTGATGATTCTGTTTGTCAAAACCGATAGCCTTGCCCTACAAGTGGTCGCGTTGTTATTGATGACCGTGATTGCGCTGGGCTTTGGCTGGCACTTGGTGGCCTCTATTGGTGGCGCAGACATGCCAGTTGTGGTGTCGATGCTGAACTCCTACTCCGGTTGGGCCGCGGCGGCAGCAGGTTTTATGCTGAGCAACGATCTGTTGATTGTCACCGGTGCTCTGGTGGGTTCTTCTGGTGCAATTCTGTCGTACATCATGTGTAAAGCGATGA
The DNA here is from genome assembly GCF_013282745.1 of Yersinia bercovieri ATCC 43970. Taxonomy (NCBI): domain Bacteria; kingdom Pseudomonadati; phylum Pseudomonadota; class Gammaproteobacteria; order Enterobacterales; family Yersiniaceae; genus Yersinia; species Yersinia bercovieri. The sequence continues at coordinate 3,563,886 of NZ_CP054044.1, read as the reverse complement.
ACCGTTCGTTTATCAGCGTCATTGCCGGTGGCTTCGGTACTGATGGCTCCTCTACCGGTAATGCCGAAGAGATGGGCGAATACCGTGAAACCAATGCGGAAGAAGTGGCTGAGCTGCTGAAAAATGCTAGCTCGGTTATCATCACTCCGGGCTATGGCATGGCGGTAGCGCAGGCACAGTATCCGGTGGCTGAAATTACAGCAAAACTGCAAGCTCGTGGCATCAAAGTGCGCTTTGGTATTCACCCAGTTGCGGGTCGTTTGCCTGGTCATATGAACGTGTTATTGGCCGAAGCCAAAGTCCCCTACGACGTGGTGTTGGAGATGGATGAAATCAATGATGATTTCGCCAGCACCGATGTGGTGTTGGTGATTGGTGCTAATGACACCGTTAACCCGGCAGCGCTGGAAGATCCGCGCAGCCCAATTGCGGGTATGCCAGTGTTAGAAGTGTGGAAAGCACAGAGTGTGATCGCCTTTAAACGTTCAATGAACACCGGCTATGCTGGCGTGCAAAACCCATTGTTCTTTAAAGAGAATACTCAGATGCTATTTGGCGATGCCAAAGAGAGCGTAGAAGCCATTTTACGCGCACTGTAGTGATCGGGTAGTACAGACGAAGGGCCACATTATGTGGCGCTCAGACTGCTGACGAACCCCGATGATGCGATCTGGAACGGAGAGGACGGGTAGAAGAGTAAAGCGTCCGCGCCAGGGATGGCGCGGTTCGAGCCTCCAGGGAGGGATTTACGGCGTCTTTACGATCTAGCTGTTCTCTCCTCAACCGGCACTTTGTCAATAACCTCAGGGCCACATTATGTGGCCCTTTTTTAGCTTAATGATGAGGAAGTAGGGAAGGGGATCTACTCGGTATCATCCTGATCTTCATGGCCTTCTATCGGGCAGGTAAATCCTTCTGGCTTAATGGCCAACAAATCACATTTAAGATGGTCGATCACATGTTCGGTGGTGTTGCCAATAAAGGCGGCAGACAATCCGGTGCGGCCTAACGTCCCCAGCACCACCACGCCAGCCCGCAAATGCTCAGCCAAATCAGGGATAACCTCTTCAGGTAATCCTTTCTCTACGTGGGTGAATTTCTCATCGATACCAAACTGCTGGCGCAAGGCTTTCATCGCCACCAAATGTTGACCACGAATAGCATCGTTATAGACGCTCGGGTCAAAATCAGGCAACTCAATGGCGATATTAATCGGTGTAACCGGATAGGCACTGATCAAATGCACTTGAGTTTGGTTAACATTCTCGGCGAGTTCTAGGGTCTCTTTAACTAACCGCAGATTGAGCGGGTCATGAAGTGGGTCTTCGCTTGAGAGGTTGACGGCCACCAGCGCGGTGCCACCCTCCGGCCAGGGCTGATCTTTGACCATCCAGACCGGGCATGGACATTTGCGCAGTAAGTGCCAGTCAGTTGGCGTGAAGATGATCGACTCCAGCCGGTCATGTTGATGGGCCATTTTTAGCAACAAATCGTGTTTGGCTTTCAGCACTTCCTGAATAATGGCTTCATAGGGGCGGTTATGCCACACCACTTTGATCTCAATGGGGATACCGGCATCAATATAGAACCGACACTGCTCGCTTATCCATGCAGAACGCTGGCTGATAACCCCTTTACGCATTGCGGTGCGCTCATCAGGTGATAGCAAGGTCGTCATATCATATGACAGATCATAAATAGGCAAAAATGCTTTGATTGTGCCGCCATTGCGCTGCACAAGGTAAACGGCACGTCTTAATGCCGGTTGATCATCCTGATTGGGGTCAATAGCAACCAGAATATTCTGATACTTTGCCATAGAGTCTCCTTACAACCGTGAATTAACAGTATGTTAGTTAAAGAGTAAACCATGAAAGTGAAAGTGGATAGCTGGGAAAGAGAACCAGATCAATTATATTGATCTGGTCTACGATGATATTACAGCGTTGCTCTTGGGTTACCGGCTAATTTGCCCAAGGCTTCAGTATTCTCGATTGTGATATATTTACCTTTCACACTCAGAATTTCGCTTTTCTGGAAACGGCCTAACAAACGACTGATGGTCTCAACCGTCAGACCTAAATAGTTGCCGATATCACCCCGTGTCATGGTGAGGCGGAACTCACGCGGAGAGAAACCACGTTGCGCAAAACGGCGTGACAGATTATAGATAAAGGCCGCCAGACGCTCTTCTGCATTCTTTTTCGACAGCAGCAAAATCATATCTTGATCCCCTTTGATCTCGCCACTCATCAGGCGCATCATCTGCTGACGCAGGTTGGGCATCTTGCCGGATAAATCATCCAGCGTATCAAACGGGATCTCACAGACCATTGAGGTTTCCAGCGCCTGTGCAAAACTTGGATGCTGCAAATTACTGATAGCATCGAAACCGACCAAATCGCCCGCCAGATGGAAACCAGTGATCTGCTCGTCACCCTCTTCGGTGATGGTATAACTCTTGATGGTCCCGGAACGGATGGCATACAGGGATTTGAGTTCATCACCTGCTTTAAACAGCGCCTGTCCTTTCTGAATAGGTTTTTTCCTTTCAATGATATTGTCGAGCTGATCCAGCTCATGTTCATTTAAGGTAAACGGTATACAGAGCTGGCTAATACTGCAATCCTGACAGTGAATTGCACAACCACCAGATTGAATACGTCGGATTACGCGTTTTTCCGGGATCATAGGGTATTCCCAATAATATTGATATGCGTCAATTTTAACATCTTTTCTGGCGTCTGATAAGTGCAAGAACGGTTAGCATGCTAAAAGATAACCCTCATGCATTAATAACCAGCGTTTTCGCTCCACCCCACCGGCGTAACCGGTCAATGCCCCTTGCTGCCCAATCACCCGATGGCAGGGAACCACAATCGAGATAGGATTCAGGCCATTCGCCATGCCGACGGCGCGCGAAGCGGTTGGCCGATTGATTCTTTGTGCCAATTCGCCATAGCTAATGGTTTCGCCGCAGGGTATTTTCCGCAACTCCTGCCACACCTGCCGCTGAAAATCAGTACCGGCGGTTTTCACCGGCAGATCGTCAATGATGCTCAACTCGCCAGCGAAATAGCGCTGCATACAGTCACTCAGCCCGCCGGGATTGCGTTTCTCCACCAGGGTAAAGCTATCCGCGCGGTAATGATGGCGTAGCAACTTTAGCAGGCGCTCATAATGGTCGCTCCAATCAATGGCCCGTAGCCGGTGCTCTTCGTCTGCTATCAGTACCAGTTCACCCTGCGGGGTCGCCATCCGATCAATAAAAAATCTGTTCATAACTCTCCGCTACATCGCTGCCATCAGCCGATAAACATTTTGCCGATAATTATTGCATGAAATAGGGCTTCACTAGCGACCTATCATGGTGCCAAGTTAAAAACCTGCTTTTATCGTGATGATAATCGCATAACGCAGAAAGTTTAGTTATAAGGCCAGGGTGGGTGAAACGGCGATTAGTCGCTAGGATGCCGGGCACAGCTGTTACCACAACTCCTCAATACACTGAATGATCCCGCATAAAGGGTGATAATAGCTATTTGGCGTAGAAATGATGTGCTCTAGGTTCATGACCAGAGGCTATTAATTAGCTATTATCGGCATAATCATCATCTCCTATTTGCCACATAATATTCATTAAGGTTGATAACCACGTGGAATCGGAATCGAAACCTGCACGCATCCTGATCAGCGCCTGCTTGATGGGAAAACCGGTGCGCTATAACGGCAGTGCACTCCCTGTCAGCGATGACATTATTCAGCGCTGGCAGGACGAAGGGCGCTTAGTTCTCGTCTGCCCGGAATTAGCCGCCGGAATGCCAGTACCACGCCCGCCCGCTGAAATTCAGCAAGGTAACGGTGAGGCAGTGCTGCAAGGGCAGGCGCGGGTGATTGAGCAGTGGGGCAATGACGTCAGCCGCGAATTTCTGCAAGGGGCTTATCAGGCATTGGAGTTGGCGCAAAAGCACCATTGCACATTGGCAATTTTGACTGAAGGTAGTCCATCTTGTGGCAGTAGCCGTATCTATGATGGGCACTTCAATGGCAGCCAGCGTGCCGGTCAGGGGGTCACTACGGCACTATTGCGCCGCCATGGGATTACAGTTTTCAGCCATCTCCAACTTGAGCAGGCGGATGAATTTTTGCGAAGCTCTTCGCAGATTCAGGTTAAAAGCGAATAAATGTCATAAAACATCGCTATGCTGTATAAATAAACAGTTGTTGTGCGAAATCGTAATTTTGGTCACTTAATCTTTATTGAAATCATTCAGTCGAGGTAACGATATGACATTTAAAATAGTGGAAAAACAGCCGAAAAAAATCGTCAGCATCCGGCTCATTGGCCCTTATCACGAAACTATCCCGCTAGGTTTTAAGCAACTTTCATCACTCTACTCCCAGCACCAGCTTCCCGCTATAGAGTGGCTGGCGCTCTACTGGGACAATCCAGAAACCAATCCTCCGGCTGAATTACGAGCGGATGTTTCCCTGTCTGTTGCTGATGACTATATTTTGCCGGCACAACTGGGTGATCAACTGACACTGCAACAGATCCCCGGTGGTCTGTACGCGGTCTATCACAGCCGCGTGACAGACGATGATTACGCCAAAGCATGGGGTGAATTGTATCATCATCACCTGCCGCAAAGTGGTTATCGCCCGGCGGAAGGGGCATGTTATGAGGTCTACCTCAATGATGGTTTGACCGACGGCTACTTTGATATCGATATCTATCAATCCGTTGAGAAAGCACTTTAATCGCTAGTAGCAGCCGAGCAGAACAGTTCGGCTGCTATCGTGGTCACAGGTGTGCCGTGCTGCTGTAAATATTGCGGTGTCGCACAGGTGGCTTGTGGTAGCAGTGCGACGCGGCGAGCCACCATATCGCTATCTTGCAAATTACCGACACGTAACAGATGAAACCGCTAAGAGAGCATCTGGGGGGTAACCTAACAGCCGCAGGAATAATTAATATCGACTGTCATAAAAGCGTCATTCGCTTGTTCTAGTATCCGTTGTAACCAATTAATACAAACTGTATTACTGTTTTACAACAAGGAATTATACTGATGCAGAACCGCGAATCCTCTTTTATCCGTCGTAATTCACTATCCGTGATCGCGTTATCCACCCTGATGCTAAGTAGCACGCTATTCACACCCAATGCCATTGCCGCCGCCACCGGTCTATATGATCGCAGCGCCCAAGGTGATATCACACAATTTGGTGGCGCGCGCCGTTTGACCGGTGATCAAACCCAGGCACTTCGCGATTCGCTCTCCAATAAGACAGTGAAAAACGTCATTTTACTGATTGGCGATGGTATGGGGGATTCAGAGATCACCTCGGCACGTAACTATGCCATGGGCGCTGGCGGCTTCTTTAAAGGGATTGATGCCCTGCCGCTGACGGGGCAATACACGCACTACTCATTAGATAAGAAAACACAAAAACCGGATTACGTCACTGACTCCGCCGCCTCTGCTACCGCATGGTCATCCGGCGTGAAAACCTATAATGGTGCCTTAGGTGTTGATGTATTTGGTAAAGATCAGGTCACGTTACTGGAACTGGCTAAAAAAGGGGGCAAAGCAACCGGCAATGTCTCTACCGCTGAATTGCAAGATGCCACCCCTGCGGCGCAGTTTGCTCACGTCACTGGGCGAAAATGCTATGGCCCAGAAGAGACCAGTGAGAAGTGCGGCACTAATGCGCTGGAAAATGGTGGGCGTGGCTCCATTACCGAGCAGATGATCGCCGGCCGTGCTGATGTCACCCTCGGCGGTGGCGCTAAATCCTTCAGCCAGGTGGCCAAAGCGGGTGAATGGAAAGATAAATCCTTACGTGACCAAGCCTTGGCCCGAGGTTATGTGATTGTCGAAAATCTTGATGAGCTGAATGCCATCAAACAAGCTGACCAACAAAAACCGCTGTTGGGGCTATTCAGCGCCGGCAATATGCCGGTGCGCTGGCAGGGGCCGAAAGCCTCCTACCATGGCAACCTGGATAAACCGCCGGTGGTTTGTGAAAACAATGCTGAGCGCACCAAAGAGGTTCCAACCTTAGCGGTCATGACGGAAAAAGCGATTGATCTGCTGAAAACCAATGAGAAGGGCTTCTTCTTACAAGTGGAAGGGGCGTCAATTGATAAGCAAGACCACGCAGCTAACCCTTGCGGCCAGTTTGGTGAAACTGTTGATCTGGACGAGGCGGTGCAAAAAGCATTGGAGTTTGCCCGCGCTGACGGTAATACATTGGTCATTGTGACGGCAGACCATGCGCACTCCAGCCAGATTATCGAAGCCGATGCTAAAGCGCCTGGTTTGACCCAGGCATTAACCACCAAAGATGGGGCGGTAATGGCGATAAGTTACGGCAACTCTGAAGATGATTCGCAAGGGCATACCGGTACGCAATTACGTATCGCCGCTTACGGCCCGCACGCCGCAAACGTTGTGGGTCTGACGGATCAAACTGATCTGTTCTTTACCATGCGCGATGCCATGGCAATTAAATAAGTCATCATCCATGGTGATTAAACAATCCCGGTATAGTTATGGCCGGGATTTTTCGTTTTTATTTCCGCTATTGCATCAGATTATTGTGCCTCAAGGCTCTCAGCAATCATCCCCGGATCAGCAATTTTCTTAACTAAAGAGAGGAAAGACATCCCCCAGTTATCGGCATGAGCAGCGCCATCAAAATCCTGTTCAAATATCAATTTCTCACCTGAGGCATAATTCCACAGTTTGCCAGCAAACCAGGAGCAGTTATTAATGGGCGTATATGCCCCATTTTTTGGATCTTTCACTTCCATACCCATAATATTTGCAATTGCATAACTTTCTTTATTTAATCTGGGAATAATAGTTTCCTCCAAGGTGGCTGGATGTTTTCCAGGATCGGTTAAAGGTACTGTCCGTTGCAGATGGAACCTCCGCTCGGGGCTATCATTTCTATCGGATGCAATACCATTTTTCACAAAACCATATTTTTCATGATAGGCATAGGTGGTACAATCGCCTTTTTTAGCACTATAAAAAAATATGATCCAAGCATGACCAAAACTACCACCACCAAATAGTTCCGTCAGCACTTTAACAACAGCCTTAGCTCGATTCTCTTTATCATCGGCAGGGAACTGGTTTGCAGCATTGTCAGCGATTTTAATCACTTCATTTAAATCTGAACGCTCGGCAGTACGGTTAGTGCGAATAGATAATTGAGGGTAGCTGACACTCGCGTCTCCAGTTGGCGCATATTTGTCATTTGAAATACTAAATAATTCATATTGATTTGACATGATTATTTTCTCCTATCTATCAACAGATATATAAGTGTTGGTTTTAATTGCCAACATAATCATGCTACTACCACCGACAATACAATGACCTTAATTATCTCTATTAGGGGTGGGCGGGGAAATGGAAAGTATCTTGGTTTTCAATTGCTTTAATTGCGGGCCAGGGCAAGCCCGCGACATAAAACTCACAATAAAAAACTAAATGCGGCCATAAAAGGTCACTCTGGCCGTTTCGGATAACGCAATATTTGGCTGTGCATTATAGGCCAACACCACCAGCATGCGCGTAATATCCCCTTGGGTGGGGGTGACACGGTGAATAGCATTTCGCCCACGGAATAACACCAAATCACCGGGTTCAATCTGCAATGTTTTAGGGACAATCTGTTGATTTAATAATTGTTCCACGCCGGCGTAATTCATCTCGCCATTATCGGCATCACGCATCTCTTCAATATATTCAAAAACGCCACCGGCCTGAGGTTTTTGTACCAATAAAGTAATAGCAAACGACGAGTTATCAAAATGCCAACCCAGCTCCTGGCCTTGACTGGCATAGTGTAAGTTAATTGATGAAAGCGAATCTGCGTAGGGATAGAGCTGATTTTCATCTAATACAGCACACAGAAAATCTTGAAAATCTTTGGCGTCATAGAGTGTTCGTAGTGCGGAATTCGCCGGGATCTCCTCATCGGTAATACAGCCTTTTGACGAAGTGACTAACCGATTTCGCGGATGGTCGGCGGGGAAGGCGGGGTCTGGCTTGGTTAGATAAACATTATGCTGATTAGCGGCATAATAGGCTTGATACTGCTGTTCGATCCCCTCCTGCTTAATGCTGGCCAGCACCGGAGCTAATAAAAAGTCCGATAATACCAGTACACCGGAGGTTTCAAGGGTGCTCTTACACTGTGCAATGAACAGCGCATCGCTGATTGGATGGGCAACCATATTAATAATTTCAGCTAATTTCTGCATATATCCCACCGTGATGCTCAATGTTACGGGTTGATGTTTCACCAAAAGCTACGGAATTTATGCCATGGTTGCATAGACTTTACTAGCTGAATGCATAATCAACTGGCATAATTGATTTATTAGAGGCTTAAGCCTACTGTATTGTTGTCTGGACAATATTTAAATTTAAAACTGACTTATTACTTAACCTATAAATTTGACTTAAGTACAAATTAAGGCTTTTTATACGCTTTTTTACTCTAATCCATTGCTAACTAAAGCGTGTATAAAAAGAATTTTTTATTAAAAATCGCCATTAAAGGCAGTATAAAAATTAGCAGTTTAAGATAGGGGCATATAAAGCATCGTGGCTAAGAGAAAATCTACCGGTACTGGCTGGGTTATCCTACTGATAGTCGTTTTAGGGCTGATCACCGGAATCCCAAGAGAGGCGTGGATTGCACTAAGCGCGGCTATCTTATGCCTATTTTTTGTTTGGCAAAACCTCAAAGGGGCTAAGCCCCGCCTGAGTCCAGTGATTAGCAGTGACATGCAGAAAACTGCCGCTATCCCCGATCTGGGGGATTACCCGATAACCCCTTCGCAACTGGAACCGGAACATACCACGGATAACAATAACACTAAGCAAAATCCACCCGTGGAAGAGGCCAGCAAACCTGAGGCGAAACAGCCCGAAATATCCCGCGGTTCTCTAGCCCGTGCATCATGGCTGCGTCCTGGTGAACTGGCGGTGGTCGCCGGAATTAACTTGCCGGATGGCATGGTTTACATTGGTAATAAATACAAAAGTAATCGTACCGGTGCCGAGCCTGCATTTATTAATCCATCAATGGATGTCGCGGAAACAGAGAGTGATATCTCATTACCGCTGATTGATAATGCGCCCGACTATTCGACATGCTCACCGGAAGCAAGACGAGCCTATTTACAGTGGTTATCAGAAGGTCGTAAATCGCCTACAGCGCAGATTGGTTATGTTTTCTTATTTTTCTATGGCTTAGAGCACCGAATATTGGTTGATGCCACCATAGATCCCGTGGCGAAAAGGGAACTGCCTACTCTTGAGGCAGAGATTAACCGGCTGTTAGGAATTTATGGAAAAAATAATGCGTTCAACCACTACGCGCAGAATTTATTAGTTTATCTCTCTCGAGTAAATATCGAAGAGAAACTCTATTTGTCGCCTCCGCCACCCACACGGGATTCGTCAACGGAGTTACCGCTGGCACTGCTGGTTGGGTTAGGGCAGTTAGCTGTTGACCAAAAACCATTGCCCGCAGCCTGGGCACTTGCCTGGGGGGAAGCCGATCCGGCAATAAATCAGAATGTCTCGATGGCCCATTGTGCTGATATTTTCTCCGCGCTGTTTCAACAGCGTTATCAGGAGAAGTATGGCGATGGATTTTTATTACCCGTTAATAAAACCAGGCTACTGATATTTTACCGGCCAGCTTCTGCGGGGTTAATGGGGCAAGAGTTTTTCCAACAAATGGGCGAGTTGCCCAATGTGGCTGTATGCAAAGCTCACCGAGATAAACTACGGGCAATATTTGAGTCTTGTCAGCAAGACCTCGATATTTATAACCGCTTCGCCAGTGTTAATCCAAAGAAAAAAATGTCGCTGGAGGGGCAGTTATTAATGCCGATACCTTTGTGGTCTGCGACATTAAAAACTGAGTTAGAGAGCATCAAAGCCAGAGTGGGCTATGGTTTATTGCTGATCACACTGGAGGAGATTTTTCTTCGGCTCAGCACCGCGTGTGATACCAAACCCTTAGAGCGCATTACTCGCAGTCAGGTGATGGCACTCACTTTTGCTCTCGCCTCTTTGCAAGTGGGTATTGAACCTGATGTCAGAGCGGATAATCGCACTCCAGTGCTGCAAGATACTGTGGCGCTATTTCCTATTGAATCAATGGTGGCTGAATCTGCGAGCTTTGCCGCATATCGTGTCACTATGTTGGCAGTGGAGCTCGCTTGTGCTGCGGTGATGATCGATGGGCATATCGGCGAGCCTGAGTCACTGATTTTAACTCGGCATATTGATGCCTGGGGTTATTTGAGCCCAGGTCAGCGTATGCGCCTAAAAGCCTATCTCCAACCGGGTATCAGAAAAAATAACACCTTGTTGGCACTGAAAAATAATCTAGAGCCGCTCTCGCTGGATAATCGCCGTGCTATTGCGCGTTTCCTGGCACACTTAATGCAAGTTGAGGGAACTATCACCCCGCAAGAAGTGAAATTCCTTGAGCGGGTGTATAAGCGTTTTGCCTTAGACAGCAAATGGGTTTATACCGACCTTGATAGTCGGGCTACGCCAATGACATTAAGTCTACCATCGCCAACAGCTGAAATTATTAATAATACCGATCGGATTAATCTGCTAAAGAGTGAGAGTCTGGAGCTGGTAAAATTGCTCGAAAACCTATTTGTCACCGAAAATGTCGTGGTGCAGACCCCAGAAGAGATTCATCCACAATCAATGAGTGCCATCGCGGCTAATTTAGCTGAGAGCACAGCTACCTTCTTGAAATTGCTTATTTCACGTGACACTTGGGAGCGTGAGAAGTTGGTTGATATTGCGGCAGATATGGAGGTTAAACTCGATGATGCGCTGGTTGAGATTAACCGCAAAATTTTAGCCGCATTTGAAGCGCCACTCATCACTGGCGAGGCGACGATTGCCATTAACCGGGATATCTCCGCAGCACTGCTTATATGATAGTCAGCGTAGCTTGAGCTAAGCGGTAATAGCCGCTACCATAGCGCGCCTAATGATATTAGAGAGATAACAGTGATGAAATACCAATGGATATTGTTCGATGCGGATGAAACTTTATTTCACTTTGATGCTTATCAAGGGTTAAAGCTGATGTTTTCGCGCTTTAATGTGGATTTCTCCGTGCAGGATTTCGATCACTATCAATTGGTTAATAAGCCTCTGTGGGTTGATTATCAGGACGGTAAGATATCTGCCAGTGAATTACAAAATACCCGTTTTGAAATGTGGTCGGAAAAATTAGGTGTGGCGGCAACGCGGCTGAACAGTGAGTTTTTAGTGGCGATGGCTGATATCTGTTCATTATTACCGGGCGCCCGTGAGTTGGTCGATGCGCTGAGCGGTAAAGTGAATATGGGCATCATTACCAATGGTTTTACCGGATTACAGACCATTCGGTTAGAGCGCACTGGCTTAAAAGATATCTTCTCTCCGCTCATTATTTCTGAAGAGGTCGGGGCAGCTAAACCTGATGTGGCGATCTTTGAGTATGCTTTTAATTTAATGAATCATCCGGCGAAAGATCAGATTCTGATGGTGGGAGATAACCTCCATTCGGATATTCAGGGCGGTATTAATGCCGGTATTGATACCTGCTGGCTCAATATGCATGGGGCCGCACTGGATGATGATATTTCACCACGCTATCAAGTCAGCTCATTAGCTGAATTACAGAAGTTATTGCTGGCGTAATTGACCGACTCTGTTAGCCAGAAGAGGCCGTTAACGGCATATTACCGCAACGGCCAATTTAAAATTAGCTATCCGTTCTGAGTCACACCTTATACAGATTATACCCCAGCGCTTTTGCCACATGAGCCACCATTTTCTGTCCGCGAACACTATTGCCGATAGAGTCTAACGGCGGTGAAAACCCGGCAATGGCCATCACCCCTGGAACCACCGCTAATATCCCCCCGCCGACACCACTTTTACCCGGTAAGCCGACACTGTATGCCCAATCACCGGAGCTACCATATAAGCCCTCCATCGTCATCTCAGCCAAAATAAAGGGGATGTTACTGGCAGTTAATACCCGCAATTTGCTGATAGGATTAATGCCAGCGGCAGCCAAGGTGGCGCCGATAGTTGCCAGCTCAATGGTATTTAGCAATGTTGAGCATTGGCGGGTATAAACTTCGCACGCCTCCATCGGGTCACAATACATCGTGCCGGCAGAGTAGAGTAACCAGGCAATGGCCCGATTATGAAAGTTGGTTGTCTGTTCCGATTGATTCACTTCATCGGATAAACTAATGGGGGCTGCGGATAATTGTTGCTGGATTTGCAGAATATCATGCCAACGCGCCTCGCTACTATTGGCTTGAATAATGCTCACGGTGGACATTGCACCGGCATTGACCAGTGGTGATAACGGTTTGCCCTGATGTAATTCAAGCGCCATAACTGAATTAAAGGGTAAGCCCGTAGGATCAGCGCCGACTTTTTCTTGTACTTGCTGCGGGCCGACATCTTCCAGTGCCAGTGCGAGTGTACATATTTTAGAAATAGATTCGATGGCAAAGCGATATTCTGTATCACCTGCCGCAATAATATCGCCATCAATGGTCACCGCCGCCAGGCCAACTAATGATGATGGGACACTGGCCAGATAGGGAATATAATTGGCGTTACTCCCGCCAGCGGTGGTTGAATATTGTCGATGCGCTTTATTGACGCTGTGTTGCAGCACTTTTAAGTCAGGTTTCATCATCCCACTCCACAGTGAGTTGCAGTTATCAGCCCGTTGATTACTCTGGTTTTTATGTTTTCTAATCTATAGTCTCACCCTGAATGCTCATGTTCTCCTTAGTTATTAACCTCTCTGCGGGCAGGCCGGGATGGCTATTTGCCGCTTGCCAGGTAAAGGGGGCAAAATCAGTTTTTTCATCACGCCAATGGGGTTTACGCGCCGCATAAATCAGCAGCGGTAAAATAAAGAAGAACAGAGTGGCGATAATTAAGATGCCGACATAAGTTTCTGGGCTGCCGATGGCAATTTGACTGGGTGGCACAAAACTGAGCAGGAAAACCAAAATTGAACCAATCCATCCAGCGCCACCAATTACCCACATACCAATATTCCCACCAGGAATACGATAGGGGCGAGGGCGTTGTGATTGGCTATAGCGCAGATAGATGGCGGCGCTAAACATCAGGATATACATAATGAGATAGAGAATAACGGTTAATTGGCTGAGGATCTGAAATGCCGCTTGCACCGAAGGTAAGATGACAAACAATATTGATAATAGAGAGACGATCAGCGCCTGTAATAATAAAATATGTGTTGCCATGCCATTCTTGTTGGTATGTTGCCACCAGCGGGGTAAATAACCGGCTTTTGCCACGGTCAATAGCCCGGTTGAAGGGCCGCCGACCCAGGTTACCACTCCGGCCAAGACCCCGATAGCCAACGCAATCGCCATTATCGGGCTGAGCCAGTGCAATCCGGCCCACTGGAACATATCTGAATAGGCCACCAGAATACTTTGCGTCAGATTAATATCAGCTTTCGGAATAATAAAAGCGATGGCGAGAGTGCCAAAGACAAAAATAATCACGGTTCCCAGCGCGGATAACATAATGGCAATGGGATAATTACGATTAGGATTATCCACATCCTTAACATGAATTGCATTCATCTCCATGCCGGCATAGAACAGAAAAATACTAGCGGCTAAAACAATATTGTTAAAATTGGAAAAATCAGGGATAACTTCATCCCATGCCAGTGTTATTTGTGGCGTTCCGCCTGCAAACAGATAAGTAAACCCCAAAATAATCAGAATAATGGCGGGAATGATGGTGCCGATAATACCGCCCCATTTGGATACTCTGGCAAAGGTGGCAACCCCCTTAAAGGCAATAAAGGTCGCCAGCCAATAGACAATTAACACAATGCTCAGTACGAAGAATTTATTGGCCGATAGCGCCTCATCCCAGCGCTGATTGGGGCCAATAAACGCCAACGAGACCGCGGCAAAAGTTAATACTGTCGGGAACCAAACCGTGACCTCTATCCAGAGCATAAACATGGCTAAAAATGCCCAGCGGGGGCCAAAAGCCTCACCGACCCAGCGAAAGACGCCCCCTTTTTCAGGCCAACCGGTCGCTAATTCAGCTGCCACCAGAGAGACGGGAATAAGAAAAAAAATGGCGGCGAAAATATAGTAAAAAATAGAACTTAATCCGTATTCAGCTTCAGCGGGTAAGCCTCTTAAACTGACAACGGCAACAATATTCATAATAGCTAATGTGGCGATGCCGAGTTTTTTGGTAGCCATCGGCCTGGATTGATTATTTGCCATAGATATCCATCCTTTAATTTCTGCAATTAAGCTGGCAAGTTCTAGGTGTGCTTGAAACTATTCTGTTGGGCAACGCCATGGAGTTCGGGGTGCTCATGCAAATAGTGGAGCGAGTATTTAATGTCATCCAGTAATAGCGCGGCAAAATCCATTTCGAATCCGCGGCGACACATAATTCGCATCACCACAATATCGCTGGCATGACCGGTTAGGGTAAAGGCGGGCACTTGCCAACCTCGCAACCTCAATCTCTCAGAGAGGTCATACAGGGTATAACCCGGGTTAGCGCCCGCTTTAATTTTGAAGCACACGGCGGGTAACCCCTCTTTAGGATCACCGGTGCAGATAAATTCATAGGGGCCCAATGGCGCAATCGCCTGACTTAAGAAGTGTGCGACCTGATAGGCCGCTTGTTGCACTTTGGTATAACCCTCGCGACCCAATCGGATAAATTCATAATATTGAGAGATAACCTGCCCGGCAGGGCGGGAGAAATTGATAGCAAAAGTGCCTACTTGCCCGCCGAGATAATCCACATTAAAGATCAGCTCATCCGGCAGTGCGGCTTGATCACGCCAGATAACCCAGCCGCAGCCCAGCGGGGCTAAACCATATTTATGGCCTGAGGTGCTGATGGATTTCACTCGCGGCAGACGAAAGTCCCACTTGATCTCTGAGGCGACAAAAGGGGCGAGGAAACCGCCACTGGCCGCATCGACATGAATATCAATATCTAGCCCTTTCTCTTGCTGTAGCTTATCCAATGCCTGGTGCAGCGGTTCGGGAAACTCATAGTTTCCTGTATAGGTCACGCCGAAAGTAGGGACAACACCTATGGTATTCTCATCACAGGCAGCAATCATGCGCTGCGCATCCATAAAATAGTTTCCCGGTTCCATCGGAATTTCGCGGATTTCCACCTCCCAATAGCGGGCAAATTTGTGCCAGCACACCTGCACAGGGCCGCAGACCAGATTAGGTTTGTCGGTAGGTTTACCGGCAGCTAACTGCTTTTTACGCCAGCGCCACTTCATCGCCATACCCCCCAACATACAGGCTTCGGATGAACCTATGGTATTGGTGCCTGTGGCCTGGCCGTTAATGGGCTTTGGCGCATGCCAAAGATCAGCCAGCATATTGACGCAGCGTAAATCGATGGCCGCTGATTGTGGATACTCCTCTTTATCGATCCAGTTTTTATTAATCGACAAATCCATTAGCCTATGAACATATTCATCATCCCAAGTTTGACAAAAAGTGGCTAAGTTTTGTCGTGCATTACCATCTAAATAAAGTTCATCACTAATAATTTGAAAAGCAATATCCTCGCGCATCTCTTTTAACGGGAAATGGCTCGACTCAGCAATATAGCGAGAGGATTGCGAACCAAATCGGGAGTCTAATAACTCTTCTTGCAATTTATTTGCGGTGTTACTAATCATGATTCAATAACCGTGTTATATGAGTAAGAGTTTTAAACGTAGACGGGTAAATTATATGGCGCAAGATTTAAGTTGATATAATGAAATTAATTTTATTAGCTAATAAATCATTTAATTTAGCTGCATTTTCAAAATAGCAGCCACATCATTAGAGTGGCAGGTTATTATTAGCCTAATCACGGGATGAGGTGTGGTGAAATTATCTTGCTTAAATTTAAATAGAGGCTGTTGTTATAATTTAGTGGGGTAGGGATCTATTTTATTATAAGTCAATGCTACTCAGTTAGCCTTTGTTGATGTCATGTTTAAAATTCAGCCATTAAAATTAGAACTCTTTTCTAGCAAGAGAAGTGGTCACTGCGTTAAGAATCAATAAGCCTAAATATTTCGCAGTTAACTTTTTCATCTGGATTAAGGTATAAGTCCAAGGAGCTTGATATGTATATGATTGACTATAATAGTTTTCGTGCTGTTAAATCCTTTAACTCCCGTGTACGATTTTTAGTTTTACACTACACCGCTGAAAATTTTGAAGGATCAATAAAGTCCTTAACTGGTGATAACGTCAGTGTTCAATATTTGGTGCCAGATATTACCGATGAAAGTTATATTCAGGCCGGATTTAAAGATATGCAGATATTTAACCTGGTGGATGAAAATGCCCGCGCATGGCATGCGGGAGTCAGTAGTTGGGCAGAGCGCACCAATCTCAACGACACCTCCATTGGTATTGAAATCGTCAATTTAGCCACTGAAAATAAAGGTGTTTGGCATTTCCCGCCTTATACTGCGGTGCAAATTGCGGCGGTAAAACAGCTGGCGGCCAATATTTTACAACGCTACCCCGAGATCTCGCCGGTAAATGTGGTGGCACATTCTGATATTGCCCCCACTCGTAAGAGTGATCCCGGCCCCGAGTTCCCCTGGCAAGAGCTATATGAAGAGGGTATTGGTGCCTGGTATGACCCCGAGACTAAAGAGAAATTTATTCAGGAATTTACCGCTGAGGGGTTACCGAACAAAGCGGAAATAGTCGCGCACTTCGGCACTTATGGTTATGACGCCACTATTGCCAGCAGTGAGTTAGGCTACCACGACTTAGTCCGGGCATTTCAGTTACACTTTAGGCCGAATAATTATGACGGCGAAGTCGATATTGAAACCGCCGCTATTTTGTATGCGCTAGTCGAAAAATATTTGCTGATACTCTAACGGCCAGCTCTGCAATGGCTAATTATGGTTATGCACTCCCGATATAGATCGGGAGTGATGGTGATATATTTACACTACAAAAGATCTGCGCTACCCAATATTTACGCTACCACGACTGTGATTCTCACTATTTACCCAGTGGGGATATTAGTCTGTTTTGAGTAATCTATTTTGAGTAATCTGTTTTAAAAAGCATAAAAATTGCCGCTAATTGTTGGCGATGGTGCGCCGTTATTTCACGGCTGGCTGAATACCCCTCGTTCTGAATAATGATTTCACCTAAGCCAACCAGCCAGTCATAAATATAAAATGCCGTATTATTGGTCGGCGTGTGGGCTAATTTGGTTAATCGCTGAGCGGCTCCCAGTGGGGTGGCTGATTTAGGCGGCTGAGCAAAGATCTTCGCGCCGCGATTAATGCGGCTATCAGGGCGTTGTGCTTCACTGATTTGCAAGAAACCGAGCCAGGCGACGAAATCACCCAAAATGGTCAGGGCGCGCGAGACCTGGCGATCCGCTTTCGCTTCGCGCTGCAGACCCACTTGCTCGCTGTCCGCCAATATCGTGACCAACTGCCCGGCAATATCCAATCGAATGCTCGCGGTAATCAGCTCCGCAACCAGCAACTCAAGGGTCGGTTTGCTGATCCCCAATAGCTCAATTAATGGGCCATTATCTGGCAACTGCCGCAGGTGGTTGATCCAATAGCGCTGCACCCTCGCCGCATATTCGGTTTCATAATCATAGCCGGCGGCGGGGGTCATTGACCGCTCTACTTCAGGCGACAAGGGCAGGTCGCTGAATAAGTCGATATCAATACCGATACTAAATGGCTCGGGGTTGACCGCAGTTAAGCTCAACTCGGCGCTTCGATGTTGCGGTTGCCGTGAGTCGGGCTGCTGTAAATAGAGCGCACGTAACTCATCGCGGCAGGGTAACAACCGCTCCAGTAACTCGCCGTGCAGGCCGGTGCGCGTTTGCAATGCTTTGAGCAAAGTTTCGGCGATCCGCTGTTTTTGTTGTGATTCACTGGCCGCCGATTGTGTCCAGTCCGCCAGCAGGTTCTCGGTCAATTCCCGTTGTAACTCAATGAGTTGTTCATTGATACGTTCTGTTTTGATATCACGGCGAATCTCTTGGGTCAGGTAAGTGACCATGCGCTCAATCCCCCGGCTATCCAGTGCCAGCAGGGTGCCCCAGCTGTCGCCGGGGTTACCGACATATCGTTGCACCGCTTCGTCGTAATTCGTCGCGCCCGCCACTGATTGATCTGAGGTGATGCGCTGATCAAAAGGGGTCAGCGCCCAGATTAACCCTGGGTTGCGGCGGCTACGCACTTGCGCATTTTCACCTTGCGTCTGTTTAACCCAATAGTCCAGCGCCTTACCGACCACTTTGACCTCGGCGCGTTGAGCCGCCGCATTACAGACCAACAACAGGTTAATTTGCTGCTGGTCGGTGTAGCGCTCCAGTAAGTAGCTATTTTTAGCCTGTGATAGCAGTGCCGCTAGCGGATAAACGTGGTGATCAAGGGGGGGCGCTGCATTGAAGCTGGGGTTAACAGCGGGAAAGTCCAATAGATCGACGGATGCAAAGATATTATCAGTGGCGGGCATTGATAGTGGGATCTGTAGCTCAACAGCTAACAGCGTCAGTTCGGCAAGTGACAACGTCACTGAATTACCCGCCTGATGATTAACCCATGGCAGCACCTGAATATGAGTATCCGCAGGGGTGTTCAGGTCATCGAGGGTCGCGACATTCATGATGCCATTGGCTGGCAGTAACATATCGTCGACTAACACGCTAAGCGGGGCCAATACTTGGGCCGCACCGCCCAAATGTTGCAGCGTATAGGCGAAATGACGATAAGCCTCCGTCAATGGCGGGCGTTCTGCCCAGAGCACCGAGAACAAACGGGCGCGATCATCAATGCTAAGATAGGGGGCTAACTCAATGGCCACCGGCCAGAAGTGAGAGTTCAGTATCTGCTGATGTGGCGCATCATGGCGGGCCAGATAATCCCACAGCCTAATCACCTCATCACCGCTGATCCCGGCGATGGCCAGCGGCTGGCGGCGCATGATCAGTTGCTGCAAGTGATCGGCAATATGTTGTTCATCCAGTGCATGCCGTTGCTCATCCTGCTGATTATCTAGCAGAGAGGCCCCTATCACCAAGGTGACAATATCCACTTCCCTCAGTAAGGAGAGCAGCACCGGATGGCTTGCATGATTGACCGCCGCCTGATAGCTAAAGCGGGTCACTACGCCACTGGCCTGATATCCCGGCTTGACTTGCTGCCAAAAATCGAGAGTTTTGCCGCCGAGCGAGGTCTCCAGTCGGCCATTGCCATCCGCCACCAGTGCTGAAATAAGGTGCTGTTTTCCTGCGGCGGAGTGGCCGAAAAAGCCGATACTCATGGCGGTCAATGCGCTATCTGACAACTGCCGCGCCTGATGGTGATGGCGGCGCAGTTTAATGGTCAGCAGGTCAGCTTCAATATCCAGCCGCATGGCGTGTTGGCGGGCATCACTCATCCAATCAATCGCCTGGTCTATGCCTTGGGTTATCTGCTGAAGTTGGTGATTGAGCTGCTGGTTGGTTAATGATCTCATTTTCTAAATACGCTCCCACTATCAATCCAATAATGGGTTGATCCTGAGCCATGGCTGGCTAATGTGTTTAGCTTGAGGCGCAGATGATGCAGCGGAACCGGACTGCCATCTTGCAGCACCGCATCGGCTATCTCAAAACGCTCGGGGCTATTTTCAGTTTGTTTATCAGATTGTTGCGCTTCACCTTGCGTCAGTTTTAACCTAACGTGCAACACACTGTCACCGGCAACTTTACGCGCCAGCTCTTGATCGACAATCGACAGGGTGTAGAGCGGCGAGGCGGGCCAGCGATCATTGTCAAGCTGACGGAACCCCAGGCACAACGCGCCTGTTACCTGAAAACGGCTCTCGGTGGGCAAGGCAAAATCGCGGCTATCCAGATCGATATCGCGATAGTAAACATTCTCTTCGCTCAGCGCGTCGCGGCTATCTAACATGCCCAGATAGCGGATGGTTGAGTAGGGTTGGAAATCGCCCGCTTTAAAGTAAAAACCGGCCAGGCGCAAATCGAGCGCCAGCAAACAGAGCATCGCCCCCACTGCGGCGGTGGATTTTGGGTTATCAATGCGGCCATGCTTGTTAAACGGATACCAATCACTGGTGTGGTAGCCATCCAGCGAGAGAATACGATTATTGGGCAACGGTTGTAGATGGCGAAATAGCGCCTGAATCCCGGGGAAGCGCGCCGGACGGCCGGTCAACAGCAGCACGTCGCAGGCGTAGAGCGAAACCACTTCCGAGAGTGAACGCAGATTTTGCGTAATACTCATGCGGTGAGATAAGAACTCGCCGTGCAATTTGCTCAGCTTCAGCACCAACGGCAACTGCAAAATATCAAACTCTCCGGCATCGGCCGGCAGCTCACGCTGAACTTCACTGTTAATGTAATCCAACACTTTTTGGGTCGGGCGTTGTAGTAATAGTTCGCCGAAGCTGGCTTCGATCTCGGCATTTGCATCTAGCGGATCAAAGTTTTCATAGGCTGCCAAAATGGCCCGCCCGATGGGCATAAATATCTGTAGTGTCGCTTGCTGGCGCAGTGTCGATTGCCCATCCATCCGGCCATCATTGCCAAATAATTTATCCATCAGCGCATCACTATTGGTGACCGCGGCTTTTTTCAATCGCGCCTGCAAGGCTGGCAAAATATAGAGCTGAATAACATCCAGCAAGATATCGTCACCCGCCACTTTGAATCCTTCGCGAAACAGCAGACGCGGGCTGATTTTGACATTATTGCCAACACCATCATCCAGCCAATATTGCGTAATCGCCAGATCCGTGGTGCCACCGCCAATATCAATCGAGGCGATACGCACGGTTTTTCCGGCCACTTCACCGGCGGCCAACTGCTTATCGGGCCGCGCCATACTGGCAAAGAAGGCGGCAGTGCGACCGCCGAAATTAACCTGGGTTTCGTTATAGAGATAGACCATCTGACCGCAAGTCGCTTCGTCCCACTCCATCTGCACGCCTGGCACCGGAATTTGGCTTTTGGCGCGGTCTGACGCGGAGGCAAAAGGATCATCTGCCGGGTGCCAGCCCATGGATTTCCACACTAAGGCAATGGCTTCATGCATCCGACGGCGGAAAATTTCGCGCTCCGGTTTTGGCATGGCGGAGGGCAACGTCAGAATGATGGCACGCAGTTGCCGTGGTGCATTGCTATGGGTCATCTTTAGCCGTTGCGCCGCGCTGTTGATCTGCATCAGCGCTTGCGCCAGTAGCTCTGACAGCATTAATGTCATCAATGAACTGCGGCTATAATGGGGGGAAAATACCGGCAGCCGTTCATCCAGCGGTAAGCTATACAGCGGTTGACCCTCATCATTGAGCAGATGGGTCAGCGGCAGTGCCGTGGCGGGCGGCTCATCTGTCTGCGCCGTTGCTGTTTCATTAAAGCGCCAACCCGGCGCGTAACTCTCTTCATCCCACAAGTAGCGCCGTGGGCTGGAGAGGCCAGTAGACCCCTCGGTGCCTAATCGGTGCAGCGCCATACGGCTGGCTTCGCGGCCAACACGGGTAATGGCCGGCCAGATAAAGGCATCATCACGACCACTCTCGACGGAGAAATTCTGCTTACCAAACTTCGCCTGGGCGAACTCAACCCGGCTCTCAAACAGCTCGTTATACAGCGAGTGAGGCTCGCTCAAATCACGAATCTGTAGCTCATAGCTCTGTTGCAGCCCATGACTCTCATCATGATGATCTTCCACCAAAATACCGCAGGTATGGGAGTTGCCGACATCAAGAATCAGATCGACATTGACCACTGGCTGTTGCCCGCTGCGGGCATTGATTTTGATCTCAGGCACGCCAATCTGACTGCCCAGTAACTCCAGCAGGTTAAGGTAGTGCGCTTGATACTCAAACTCCCGCAACGAGGCGGTGATATGCCGGGCACTGCGCGCTTCTTGTTCGCCGGCTTGCTGGGTAAACACTTCCCGTAGCCAGCCGTCGACCCAGGTCAAATCAAGAAACTCCGCCAGCTCTTCATTATGGTAAGCCAGCGCAAAACTTAATCCGCTTTTGATGTCGTTCTCATTGGGGGCCAGAGACTCATTGGCGTGACCTTCAGGGTAAGCTTTGGTATCAAAGGCCATGGTGACCCGTAATGTATTGCCATCCTGATCCGGCGTCTCCAAGAGTAAGATTTGCACTCTGGCCCAGTTGTCCGGCCCATTAAGAAAGGTGCGCGGCGGGTTAAAACGCAAAAATGGCAGCGGCAGCCAGATCTTGTTCAGTAGCTGCAGCGACTGCTCCAGCGGAAAGCTAAATTCAGGCTTCACAATCTCAGGGGCGGCACCGGGCACCAACAGCGAATATTTGCCATTGTCGGGATGGTAGTTCAGGCGCAGTAGCGGGCCATTGGCGCTTTTACGCACAAATTTATTTGGCAGTTCGCTATCAATTGCGGGCTTTAACGCGAAGTCCAGAAACTGGATGCCACTGTCCTGAATCAGCGTGATTTTCTGTTTATAATCAGTGATGGTTGCCAGCATAATATTATTTAGTCTCACGCTTCATCGTCATGGGAAGGGTCGTATTGGCATCATATCGGCCTTTGCACTCAGCAACGCCGCTCACACCTTGCTTACAGACAATCTCCGGTATTTGATATTTAGAGCCATCGCTGCACTGCGCCCGGTAGCGGCTATTGATCACCAAATTACCTGACTTCATCACGCCGGCGGTGATGTTGGCACGGCAAGTGACATTATCACCATGGGTGATTTTTGCTGTGCCTTTGCCATTGTTAATCTGATATCTCAAGCTGGGTGCTCTACCTGTTTGGGCGGCTTTAATCTCGGGAGTGACCCGCCAGTTACCATTAAGGAAGGCGGTTGAACCCACTTTGACGGCCTCAAAAGGCAAGATCAGCGCCGTTTTACTCTCCGCGGCACTCACAGCCGGGATTGCGGCAGCTTCCGCCACGCTGGGTGCAGAGATCACGGTGGCAGGGTTCAATGGGAGTTGTGGTGCCAGCGGCGGTTGAGTCCTGTTGGCTTCAGGGGCGGCAACCCTATTTTGCGGTTCAGCGGCTGCGGTTTGGACTTCGGCCGCTTTGACCGCAGGCACCGCAGATGGCTGCTCAGTCATTCCGCCACTAAATTGCACTATTAATGCGATAACTAATGCCAATACAGGCAGCGCCCAACTAAATCGCAGCCAACGGCCGGTTTTTTTGACCGGATCTACAGCGGGTGCGGGTTCAGTGGCCGGCAGCGGAGCGGGTGGCACTTCTGGCGCTGGCGGCGGTGGGGCGACCGGGGTGACCACTGGCGCCAGCGGTGCGGCACTCAGCGCGGTGATTGGCGGCTCAATGATCTCTGCGGTTTGACGTAAGCAATCGAGTGGGTCAGTGCGCGGCTTTTTATCCTGACCGACAAAGCCCCAGAAGCTCAGCACCGGTTTCCCCGCCACCAAATAGAGGTAGCTCTGATCAGGGAACTGCATGGTTTTGGCGAGTAACACGCCAAACAGTCGCTGGGCGGCTTGGTCTGATTTTTGCGCACGTTGACACAAATCACTGGCGCTCGCCAGACAGACTGACAGCTGCTTAATCGCCGCTTTGCGCTCCGCGTTACTGGCCGCCAGCCATGAGGTCACTTTACCTTCAATGGGGGCGTACCAATCAATGCGGTCACCTTGCTCATTGAGCTGAGGAATGGCGAGGCAATCAGCAATATGCTGTTGTTTTTTAAGGCGCAATGCCTCTCTAATCTGCAGCGCTGAGACATAAACCGGCTGCCCGTTTTCGCCCAACGCCAGAATATCGTCCAAACTACCACTGCGTAAAAATGATTTCGCCACGCAAAAGAGACCTTTGTAAGAAGAGCAAGGCAGAAAATAGTGTGCTATCTGCGACAACCACTACTTTAGTGCTGATAAAGGAAATCAAACGCCGGAATAAGTGGCAAAATCGGCCGTTGTTTAGCGGGCAAAGTGGGATCGCCACAGGATGAGGGTAATGAAAAGCTGCGCCGAGAGGTTGGCCCTAACTCAATAAGTTTGCTGTGAAATAGCGCATTTTGCTGCATTGCGGTGTAGGGTAAACTCATCACCGCCTTTACACGTATTGCAAGGAGTTATCTTGAATCAATCACAAGCGACGACCCATCTCTCAGCCACCGAGGCGATTGATCAACTGGAGAGTTTATACCAGTCGGCGCTGACGGCATTACGTGATGCTATCAGTGCATTTATTCACGACGGTAGATTGCCTGATGTGGGTGAGCGGGCCAAGGGGCTGTTTTCGTACCCGCAACTGAGTGTCAGTTGGGATGGCCGATTCCGTGACCATCAACGCACCCGCGCCTATGGGCGTTTCTCACGCACGGGCCAATACAGCACCACCGTGACGCGGCCCGCGCTGTTTCGCGAATATCTGACCGAGCAACTGACGTTACTGGAGAGTGAGTACGGCGCGAGGTTTGAAGTGACACCGTCACAACAAGAGATGCCATACCCTTTTGTTATCGACGGTTCCGACCTGGTGCTTGACCGCTCAATGACGGCGGGGCTGGCTCAACACTTCCCGACCACTGATCTATCAAAAATTGGTGATAGCATCACTGATGGCATTGATACCGGTTCGGCCGATTTTCCGCTATCGCATTTCGATGCGCTGCGCACCGATTTTTCACTGGCGCGGCTGAAACACTACACCGGCACGCCAGCAGAAGATATTCAGCCCTATATTCTGTTTACCAATTACAGCCGCTACGTTGATGAGTTTGTCAGTTGGGCCTGCGAACAAATTCTGGACCCAACCAGCCCCTACCAAGCGCTATCCTGCGCCGGTGGCAGCTACATCACGACGGAAAATGCCGATCCAGAGAGAACCACCTCTGATCTGGCATGGAAAAAGCATCAGATGCCGGCCTATCACTTAATCGCGGAGAGTGGGCATGGCATTACGCTGGTGAATATTGGTGTAGGCCCATCAAATGCCAAAACCATCTGTGATCATCTGGCGGTGTTGCGGCCTCATGCCTGGTTGATGATAGGGCACTGCGGTGGCCTGCGTGAGAGTCAGGCCATTGGCGATTATGTTTTGGCCCATGCTTATTTGCGTGACGACCATGTGCTGGATGCGGTGCTGCCGCCAGATATCCCGATCCCCAGCATCGCCGAGGTGCAACGGGCACTGTATGACGCCACTAAAATGGTCAGTGGTATGCCGGGTGTCGAGGTAAAACAGCGGCTGAGAACCGGCACGGTGGTGACCTCTGACGATCGTAACTGGGAACTGCGCTTTTCTGCTTCCGCACTGCGCTTTAGCTTAAGTCGGGCGGTGGCGGTGGATATGGAGAGCGCCACCATCGCGGCGCAAGGTTATCGCTTCCGCGTGCCTTATGGCACCTTGCTCTGTGTTTCCGATAAGCCGCTACATGGTGAGATAAAATTACCCGGGCAGGCCAACCACTTCTATGAAGGGGCGATCTCTGAGCACTTGCAGATTGGTATTCGGGCGATAGATTTGCTGCGGGCAGAGGGCGATCAACTGCACTCACGTAAATTGCGCACCTTCAATGAGCCGCCGTTCCGCTAATGGGGCGGGGTAATCATAGTAGGCAAGTAGGCGACGTTTAAGGCAACATCGCCTGTAAAAGTAGGGAGTTAGCTAGTGCATCAATGGCAAATTTGCGCCACTTCTTTATCGCTCAGCCCAGTCATTTTCATTACCGTGACGCGATCAAGACCATTGGCGAGCATGGTACGGGCAATTTTAAGAGTGGCATTCTTCTCGCCTTTAGCTTCGCCTTCTTGTTTCAATTTCTGCGCAATCGTCATGAGTTCCTCCTCGTGCTGTGGCAAGTGGTGGGCCAGATCCAGGATAAACCTTTGCGGCTCAGTCGTTTCACCATTTTGTAGTATGTAATGTATCACCGAGATTAGCTGATCTTTGGTAGTGTAACTGTTCGATAACAACCTGACCAGTTTACCCGATAATTCGGAGAGGTCACGTTGACGAATATGTTTCTGCAACAGTTCCAGCAAGGCGATACCCTTGTGGGTCATGATTTCATCATCGGGGATAACGGTCACATCAATCAGCGGAAAGTTGCCACCATACAGCTCCCCCGCCAGTGTTGGCTCGCTGAACCCTTGCAGCCAGCTCATGGGATAGGGGTATGGCGTGACCATCCCATGGTAGAACAGGATGGGGATCACCAGCGGCAGTTTGTCGTTGCCATTATCAAGATGGTGTTGCATAGCGGCAATGGCATAGCGCATCAAGCGGAAAGCCATATGTTTATCAGGGGAACTTTGGTGTTCGATTAGGGCGTAAATATACCCGTCCTGCCGCTGCGTTTTTAGCGAGTAGAGCACATCGGAGTAGTAAGCCCGCAGGCTATTTTCGATAAAGCTGCCCGGCTCCAGCCGCAGGGTTCTCAGGTCACAGATTTTCCGCAGGGCGGGGGGCAAATGAATATCCAGAAAGTCACGCGCGGTCTCCTGGCGAGTCATAAACTGCTTAAACAGTGCATCATGAGGTGTAGAGGTGGTTTTCATCGGGCGATGATAGTCATCGAGATCTGTGTGAGCAATGACTCAGCGCCACTTTAGGATAAACATTTTTTTCTGTAAAAATAATAGGTTATAGCGGTGAATAAGCAGAGGGGGAATAATCACAGCGTGAAATAAGTAGGGGGTTAAAGTTGCCGCCATTAGCGGCGAACACCGGTGCCAATAGTGATACTGGAGATGCCACCTGAGCCGCCGCTCACCCCAACATGGCCACTATTGGCACAGCCGAGCAAGAGTAGGGCAATCATCACTACCGGTAATATCTTCATTTGGTGTCCCGCGCTATTTAAATCATTCGATAACTCATTATATGTGCAACAGCGGAATAGGTCGCCTGCAAAGTCATATACAGCGTAAATGTATAGCGATAATAGGCTGATTCAACCTGATTGGTGACAGCATCTGTTTAATAATCAGATCAACACCTTTGGTCACACTTAATTAACAGGATCGCCTATGCACTTTACTCAAGCCATCGCCAGACGCCCAGCGGAAACCTGTGCTAGCGGCCAGACCACTTCCCAACTGGGGGCACCGGATATTGCCGCCACCGGTCAGCAGTTTTTGGCCTATGTGGATACCTTGCTGCAACTGGGGCTGAAAGTGACTATTTTACCGGCGGCCCCCGCCTATCCCGATGCCCATTTCGTTGAGGATACGGCGGTGGTGATGCCTGAGCTGGCGGTGATAACGCATCCCGGTGCGCCGAGTCGTCAGGGGGAGGTGGAGACCATCGAGCCACTATTTACTGACCGCGCCGTTTTTCGGATGAGCAGTCGCGGCCATCTTGATGGTGGCGATGTGCTGTTGGTGGATAAGCAGTTTTTTATCGGGCTGACATCACGCACTGATCAGGCGGGTATCACTGAATTTACCGACGCGGTGGCGCGCTATGGCTATCGCGTTACCGCCATTGAAGTGAGTGCCGGGTTACACCTGAAATCAATCGTTAACTACGTGGGCCGCAACACCTTGCTGCTGACGGAGGATTATCAGCACCATCCCGCATTTGCCGCGTTTGATACCATGGTGATCCCTGCTGCGGAGTCTTACGCCGGTAATACCTTATGGATCAATGATACGCTGATAACCCCTCAGGGTTATCCTGACACCCTGGCGCAAATTGAAAAACTGGGGATGCCGATCATCCAGCTCAATACCCATGAATTTAAAAAGATGGATGGCGGCTTGACCTGCCTCTCACTGCGTTTCTAATGACGACTGTTTTTAACGATTTTTCGTTTATCACCACTTGCTACCACCGGGATGTTAACCATGAAAAAGACATTAGCGGCTCTACTGACTGGCATGATACTTTCTGCTCCGATGCTTTCGGCCACAGCTGCGGCTGCGGCGATTGAGACGATAAGCTTTGGGGTTGATGGGGGGTATCCCCCTTTTGACGTGCTCTCTCCCAGCGGGGAGATCACCGGTTTTGATATCGATATCGCCAATGCGCTGTGTGACAATCTGCACGCCAAATGCGTCTTCGTGAAACAGCCCTTTGAAAGCATGATTGCGGCCCTTAACGCCCGCAAATTTGATGCCATTATTGCTTCACTCAGCATTACCGATGAGCGCAAAAAAGAGGTGGATTTCACCGACCGCTACTATCGCAGCGCCGCGCAGTTAGTGGCGCGTAAAGGTAGCCCGCTACTACCGGAAGTGGCTAGCCTCAAAGGTAAAACCGTCGGCGTGCAGACCGGGTCGATTCATGAAACCTACGCGAAAAAACATTGGGGTGGGCAGGGAGTAAAAATTGTCTCCTATGCTAATCAGGATAACGTCTATCTGGATCTGCTCTCTGGTCGTATCAATGCGTCACTGCAAGATAATATTCAGGCCGCCAGTAGCTTTATTGATACGCCGCGTGGGCAGAAATTTGCTTTTGCAGGCCCGGTTATTCAGGATGACACCATCTCCTCTGATGTGGGCATTGCGGTCGGTAAAGATAATCCGGCATTACGTGATGCACTGAATGGCGCGATTAAGGCGATCCGCGCCGATGGCACCTATGACGCCATCCA
The DNA here is from genome assembly GCF_013282745.1 of Yersinia bercovieri ATCC 43970. Classification (NCBI taxonomy): domain Bacteria; kingdom Pseudomonadati; phylum Pseudomonadota; class Gammaproteobacteria; order Enterobacterales; family Yersiniaceae; genus Yersinia; species Yersinia bercovieri. Next base: position 3,535,179 of record NZ_CP054044.1, on the reverse strand, counting down.
GAAGAGATATTTTAGCTTTGACATCTACGGCGGCTAAGCGATTGACGGCGATGAAGATATTGCTGGCCACGCAGCTTGATAGCCATTTGCTTCTCTTGATCAAGCCAAACCCGGCGGGAGGCCGATAATGGTCACAGACTATTTGCCACTACTGGCACAGGGGGCGGGGTTGTCGCTGTGTGTCATGCTGCTGTCATTAGCGGTAGCACTGACCCTCGGGCTGATAAATGCGGTGATCAAGCTGTTTGGCCCGCGCTGGCTACGTTGGCTCTCCACCGGTTACACCACCCTGGTGCGCGGCATTCCTGAACTGGTGATCATGCTGCTGCTGTTCTTTGGCGGTGAAATGGTGGTGAATGGCCTCCTCGGGGTATTTGGTTTGGGGCCGATTCGCTTCAACACCTTTATCTCTGGGGTGCTGGCGATTGGCATTGTGTTCGGCGCGTACTACACCGAAACTTTCCGTGGGGCGTTTCAAACGGTGGATCGCGGCCAGTTAGAGGCGGCGGTGGCCTATGGTATGCGTCCGGCACAGGTGTTTCGACGCATTATGTTGCCGCAAATGCTCAGTTTTGCTATTCCGGGCATCAATAATAACTGGCTGGGATTGATGAAGGCGTCAGCGCTGATCTCTATTTTGGGATTGGAAGATATGGTGTGGCTGGCGGAACAGGCGGGGCGAGCGACGCAAAAACCCTTCCTGTTCTACTTCCTGGTGGCGATAATTTATATGGTCATTACCGCGCTCTCCAGTTGGGGCTTTAGCCTGCTGGCGCGGCGCTATGCGCTATCAACCTCAACCGCTGCGAGGGCGCAGTGATGAACCTGCAAACCATGCTGGAAGCCGCGCCCACCTTTTTGTTCAGCGACGGTTCGGATACGACCGGGCTGGCGATGACCGCCAAACTGTTTTTACTGTCGGTGCTGCCGGGTATGTTGCTGGCGCTACTGATGGCGGTCGGGCAGGCGTTTGGCCCTCGGCCGCTATCCTGGCTTATCCGCAGCATCAGCTACTTCTTTCGCAGCACGCCGCTCTATCTGCAATTAATGCTGATCTACTATGGCCTGTCGCAATTTGACATCGTGCAGTTGGGTTGGCAGGAGGATCAACCGTTCTGGTTGCTGTTCCGTGATGCCACCTTCTGCGCCACGCTGGCACTGGTGCTCAACACCAGCGCTTATGTCGCCGAACTGCTGGCGGGCATGATGGTGACCTTTCCGCGTCAGGAGTGGGTGGCGGGCGAGGCGTTCGGCATGAGTCAGTGGCAGATTATTCGTCGGCTGGTGCTGCCCGCCACACTGCGGCGCGGTATTCCGGCATTGAATAACGAGATGGTGTTTCTGCTACATGCCACCTCGCTGGCCAGCACCGTCACCTTGCTGGATATCACCGGTGTGGCGCGCTCTTTTTATGCCTCGACCTATTCGCCATTTATCCCCTTTCTGATGGCCGCGGCACTCTATCTGCTCTGTACCTTTATGCTGATCTTCCTATTTTCGCGGGCAGAACGGCGCTGGCTGGCCTTTGCCCGCCACGACTGAGTGCGGGTTCAGCTTTATTTGATCACTTGTAACTCGGTCAGGGTGACGATTCTATCGACCCGAAATTTCTTACTGGTCAGCCAGTTATCGGCCAGTAAGCGGTAATGCTCCATGTTGCGGCAACCAATGCGCACCAGAAAATCAAAGCTGCCGCCGACCAGCCAGCAATCCAGAACTTCCGGCGTTTTGCGCACTTCTTGTTCGAACGCCCCTTGCGATTGACCATGGTCAGCCAGGGCGATTTGCGCCTGAATGACAAAAGTATGCTCTGGCTCCGGCAGCGCAATAATGGCGCTGTAGCCGCGAATAATACCGGCACGCTCCAGTAGCCGAACCCGCTCCAGACAAGGGCGCGCAGTCAGATTGACCTGCTCAGACAGCTTCTGATAAGAGATGCGGCCATCCTGGCTCAGTATTTCAAGGATTTTTTTGTCAATTCGGTCAAGTCGGGCTTTCTTTTCCACAGATAGGAGGTCCAATGAAAATCAATCATCATAAGTTACCTGAACATGCCCTGAGTGGGCAGCGGCAATTAACCAGTTTTCATTTCGGCCAGCCGGATCTTGGCGAAAAAATTTACCTGCAAGCGGGTCTCCATGCCGATGAGCTGCCCGGCATGCTGGTGTTGCACTATCTTAAAAGATTACTGAGTCAGGCGGAACGGCGCGGTGATATTCAGAGTGAAATTGTTATTGTGCCGCTGGCAAACCCGGCGGGTAGCGCGCAGCTGCTGTTGAACTGCGGCATCGGCCGTTTCGATCTGGTGAGTGGTCGCAACTTCAACCGCGATTTTCCTGATCTGGCCCGACTGGCGCAACCCCGGTTGAGTGCGGCCCTATTGGACAGTGATAACAGTCCGGGCGAGCAAAAGTCTCTGCGGCAACAGATCCGCCGCGCCATGGTTGAGGCACTGCATGAGCTGCCTGCACCCAGTGAAGTGGCCGCCATCCGTCAACAGTTGTTGCAGTTGGCCTGTGATGCTGATCTGGTGCTTGATCTCCATTGTGACGACCGCGCCATTTTGCACCTATACGCCGATCCCGCCTGGCGTGAGCAGGTGGAGACACTGGCGCAATTTTTGGCTATCGACACCGTGCTGCTGTCACAAGATAGCGGTGGCGGCTCCTTTGATGAAGCTTGCGGCCTGCCGTGGCATCGGCTGGCGGCGCACTATCCGCATCTCAGCCTGGCACCGGCTTGCATGGCGGTCACCGTGGAGCTGCGCGGCCAGCAGGATGTCAGCCACGCAGTGGCGAGTGCCGATGCCGAAGCTATTTACCACTACTTGCAGCACCGTGGCGCGCTTGCCGGGCCAGCGCCAGTCAGGCCGCAGCGGGAAATCGTGATGTTGCCGTTCAGTGCCGGCGAGATAGTCAGCGCGCCGGCCAGCGGCATTCTGCTGCTGTTGCGTCAACCGGGTGAATGGGTCGGCAAGGGGGAGGTGGTGGCTGAAATCATTGACCCGATCACCGACACTGTAAAAGCGGTCCGCGCCCAGGCGGGCGGGATCATCTACGCCAGCCGACGCGCCCCCTTTGTGACCCTTGGCGCAGAGGTGATGAAAATCGCCGGAAAAGTGCCCTATGAGGGTGGCGGGGAGGTAGCGCAGTAGCGGTTGCCGCAAACCATTAACTCGGGCAGGGAGTTATTCTCCTGCCCGATGTTTATTGCCCATGGCACGACTGATGGTATCGAGTGCCGTGCTTTTTCCGCTGTTACTTCAAATGATCAAAGTCTGATGCGTCGTGGCGCTCCGGTAACTGCTCTTCCGGCTCGCCCCAGGTGCGGTTAACAATGCGCCCGCGCTGCACCGCCGGCCGTTTGGCGATATTTTCGGTCCAGCGCAGCAGGTGAGTGTAGGATTTCACATCTAAAAACTCCCCAGCTTCATATTGCAGACCCAGCACCAGGTTGCCATACCAAGGCCAGATGGCGATATCGGCAATGGAGTACTCATCACCGGCAATATACTCACGCTCTTTGAGCAGGGTATTGAGCAGATCGAGCTGGCGCTTGGCTTCCATGGTGAAGCGGTCGATGGCGTACTCAATCTTCACCGGCGCATAGTGATAAAAATGGCCAAAACCACCGCCTAAATAGGGGGCCGCCCCCTGTAACCAAAACAGCCAATTCAGTGCTTCGGTTCTGCCCGCCGGGGATTTCGGCAGGAAATGACCAAATTTGTCAGCCAGATAGAGCAAAATGGCCCCGGACTCAAATACCCTGATTGGCGTGGATGTTGAGTGGTCCATCAGCGCCGGGATTTTTGAGTTGGGATTGACCGCCACAAAGCCACTGGAGAACTGATCGCCTTCACTAATGCGGATGAGGTGTGCGTCATATTCCGCCCCTTGCTCACCGAGCGCTAGCAGCTCCTCCAGCAGGATAGTCACCTTCTGCCCATTGGGTGTTGCCATCGAGTAGAGCTGGAGCGGATGCTTACCCACCGGCAGGGTGGCTTCATAGCGGGCGCCGGCGGTAGGTCGGTTGATTTTCGACCATACACCGCCGCTTTCACTGTTCTCACGCCAGACCTTCGGGGGCTGGTATTCGTTATCTTTCATCATGGATTACCTTAGTTGAGAATGAAGACGAACTTGATCATACGCATAATAGCCGCAGAAATTATGCTATCTCTACTATTGCATACTCCCGCAGAATTGAGCGAGTTTCAGTCAATTAACGCCATTCAATCCATTATGCACTCTCATGCAACACCTCTGATGTGGCGGCTTCCAGTTGCCGCTCCAGACTGTTGAGGATCTTGGATAACACCTTCTCTTGTGATTTGAACCACTCATCTTTATTGGCGTGGCAGGTGACCAGCCGCCAGGACTCCTGACCTTCCAGCTCATCCAGTTCGCGCAACATGGCATCAATTTGGTCTCTAACTTCATTGATTTTGCGGCGAAGTCGCTCCACATCATCAATGCAATCACTCGCCATCAACGGCTCCAGCCCTTGCTTTAAACTCCCCAGCAGAGTGTGGATCGCCGTGAAATCGCCTCGTTGGCGAGCTTGATTAAGCTCAACCATCAGTTGATGGGCATTTTCTTTAAATTCATCCGCCACTAAATCTGGGTGGCATAGCCGACTGGCTTGCCGCCACAAGCGTTTTAGCTCCAGACGCTGATCATCTGAGAGTTTTCGATCACTGTCATGGCGCTGCTCAGCACTATATTGCTGCTCCTGATAGCTTTCGTACTTCTCTTTCGCCTCTTCACGGGCTCTGCGGGTTGATTCGGTATTATGGGTATAGCAACTGTTTTCAAACTGTTGGATTTCGCTCAGCAGAGAGGTCACCAACTCTGTTTTTTGGTGGATCTGCTGACGTAGCTCGATGGTTTCATTGGAAACAGTGGAGAGCGATAACCAGCGCTGCTTTAACGCCGCCAACTCATCAATGGCCTGCGCAATATAGTGCTGGCAGTGACGATAGTCGCGCTCTTTGCGGCGGGCTTCGGCCTCAGCTTTGCGCAGGGTACTTTCCGCTAACTGCTTGCGTAAATTGAGGATCTGCTTCGTTATTGGGCCAAGACGCACATGGTAGAGATCGTTAAAATCATCGAGCAACTGGATGCGCTCGTTACGTTTATCGATTAACTCGCGTAACTGCTCCTCCAGCGCTTTTAGCTCCAGTTTACAGGCGGCTAATTCAAGATCCTGCCACTGCGTGACCCCCTGTTTATTGTTCAGCCACGCCGAAATCGCTTGCAGCGCATCGTGAAATTTCCCCTGTTCAATCGCCATGACGATAAACCCCAACGCGACATCTTCAGCTTCACTTTTAAGGTAGGGAAGTTGCTGGCGGACAATATCATCATCTTCAAGCTCAATGGCGCTTTTAATGATCTCCAGCCGCTTAATGATTTTTTTCATAGATTTCAAATTGGTTAATGGCGAAAAGAGAATACCCCCATACTAAACAACGGTGACCATTTGTTCCAGATGAATAGGGGGTATCCAGCAAAATAGAGTGATAATTCATGGGCGAATGGTGGAGGTACTGATTGGCGATGTCTTAAGTTAAATTCGCGTGCTCGCGGGGCTTACGCGAATGTCGAGCCACCCATTCAAGATGGTGATCGGGTTTATGCTAAGCCCGATGACCGCGTTATTTAAAGTCGTCAAACTGGCGTAGTGCCGATTTAATTACAGGTTCCCTTAAGCGTGAATTAATAAATGAAATTTACATATCAGATGGCAAGCCGATACTTGTCATCTCATCTTGGCAATCAGTTGTTATCACGCGTTATTACAAGGGGAATCACATGACTAATATTACCAAACCGGATCAAGCCACCGATCACTCTTATGTTATTGATGGCTTTATTCCGACAACAGAAACACAGAAACTGAGTTATACCTCCGCGCGGGTAGTTAACCCGCTCTATAATCACTATGCGACTCAGGGTAAACCAAAAGTATTTGGTTACTATACCGATTGGTCACAATATGACGGACGATTGGAAGATATTAATTGCCCGCCCGCTTCCCGTGGACGCGGGGTCGATTTAGCACTATTGGACCCAATGGCATTCGATAAAATTATTATCGGCTTTGTGGGGATTCTGGGTGATCAGGGCGACAAATCGCGGGAGATCTCTGCCGCAGCGCCGCAATTTGCCCGCTCCAAATTAGGTGAGGTGACCTTCCTTGACCCTTGGGGCGATTGCCAATCTGCCAGAAACAATGGTTTTGACGGTTGGGCCGACATTCAGCTACCGCGTGATTTTTATCAGGACAAAGTCAGAGGCGTATTAGGCGGGTTACGTGATAAACAAGCCGCCGCGCAACGGGCGGGTCATAACCTGATTCTATCATTCAGTATTGGTGGCTGGACCATGAGTGATGGTTTCTACCACACGGCTCGCGATCCGCTGAAACGCGCTAATTTCTGTGCCAGCGTGGTGGATCTACTCCACCGTTTTGACATGTTCTCGGAGCTGGATCTGGATTGGGAATATCCCGGCGCTCCGGGTAACGGCAATAGCTATGGGCCGGACGATTGGCAATACTACAAATTGTTAGTGCAAGATCTGAAAGCCGCGCTGACGAATTCTGGGCTAGGTCAGGTGAAAATCAGCATCGCGACCTCAGCCGACCCGATGGTGATGGCGCTAGCACATATACCGGAACTGATCAGCGCCGGAGTGGAAGGCATCAACCTGATGACCTACGATTTCTTCGGCACCCCTTGGGCGGCAAAACTGAATCACCATAGCAATTTGTACAGCACCACGGAAACGGCATTTAGCGTCGATGCCGCCGTCAATTACCTGTTAGATCTTGGGGTTAACTCGGCCAATATTAATATTGGTTATGCGGGTTACACCCGTAATGGTCATAATGCGACCATTGAGAGTGAATCCCCGTTAAGTGGTCATTATATTCCGCAGCCTGAAGTGGGCACCACGACCGGTAGCTTTGAGTCTGGGACATCCGAATGGTTTGATATTCTCTATAACTATTTGGATCTCAATGGGAAAGCAGGTAAGAACGGCTTTTCGCTGTATACCGATGAAAAAGCTGACGCAGACTATTTGTACAGTCCACAGTCTCATCTCTTTATGTCGCTGGATACTCCACGCAGCGCAAAAGCCAAGGGAGCCTACGCCTTGAGCAAAGGGCTGGGCGGGGTATTTACCTGGACCATCGACCAGGACAATGGCCTGTTAGTCAATGCGGTGCGGGAAGGATTGGGCTGCCATGTCACCACTCAGGTTGTCGATATGCAACCCTTCTACTTTAAGGGGGTGAATGTCGGGCCATCGCCGATTGATAAACCGCCGGTCGCGGTGATTACTGGCCCCGATAACCCGGTAACACCCGGCGAGCCACTGACCTATAGCGGCGCGAAATCCTTTGATCCCGAAGGCCAGGCGTTGACTTATCACTGGAGTGCCTCGAAAGGGCTAGAAGTGATTGATGGCATGAATAATGTCACCATTCAACTTCGCGTGCCAGCCAGCAATCCGGCAGCGACCTATACCATATCGTTGACCGTTTCTGATGGTAAACAGAGCAACAGCAAAGAGTCTCTCATTCAGGTGGCGGGGGGGCAGAACTTGCCGCCAGTGGTGGTGATTACTGGGCCAACGCAGGTGAACAGCGGGGCGGTAGCCACCCTTTCCGGCAGCCAATCACATGATCCCGAAGGCTTTGCGCTAAGTTATTTCTGGGCGGTGCCTCAGGGGGTGAAGGTTGATTCACTGAACCATGGGGTGATCAATTTTACTGCCCCCACGGTGAACAGTGATACTCCGCTGATCTTTAAGCTCACAGCAACGGATATTCTTGGTCTGAGCGCTAGCCAATCACATAGCATCTTGGTGAAAGCTGCCGATGCCGCCCCGCTCTGGAGTGCGACACAGAGTTACAATACCGGTGATAAAGTCTCTTGGAATGGCTACAACTGGGAAGCTAAATGGTGGAATCAAGGTGTGGAGCCGGGCAGCGAAGAGCGTCCGGGAGGAGGTGCTTACCCATGGCAGCAACTCGGAGAGATTGGGCGTAATTCTGCCACACCGACGGCCTCTCACTGTTATCGACGAATTGATCGTAATCCTGGTCGTGCTCGTCGCTAAGGGGGGTGATTAATTTTGTGGCTAACTATTTTTTGACCATTGTCACAAAATTATTGAAATGGTGTTTTAAAAACAGTAAGCTCTGTTTTGTGATGCACATCACATAGAACACGCCAATCTTTCAGGGGAGCAGCAAATGAAAAACTTAGCCAATATTCGCCAATTGTTTGAAAAACTCGGTGATGCCTACGATGATTTTTGCCAACGTATTGGCTCCGTTGTTTCACCGTTTTAATGGGGCGTGGTAGTGGCTGTTACTGGTGTTTGGAGAGTCGTGAGTGAGTGCGCATACCGCCGTCCCATATTCCCGACATCTGTTTCACTATGCACCGTTTAGAAACTTATTTTTTGCTCGGCTGCTCACCGTATTAGGCAATGGAATTGCCCCTATTGCATTAGCTTTCGCGGTGTTGGATATCGGCGGCTCCGCAACTGATCTAGGTCTGGTTGTTGCTGCGCGCTCTATTTTCAATGTCGCTTTCTTATTGATCGGCGGGGTACTTGCCGATCGTTATTCCCGCAGTATTGTTCTACTCTCTTCATCTACTATTGCCGCCTTATCTCAAGGGGTGGTGGCCTGGTTAGTGCTGGATGGCACCGCAACCATCATCGGGTTGGCGGTACTTGGCACCATTAATGGTGCCGCTGCGGGCATCGCACTGCCGGCATCGTCGGCCATGGTGCCACAAACCGTACCGGCATATCACCTCCGGGCAGCAAACGCTTTTATCCAAGTGGGCATCTATGCCGGCACCATCATGGGGGCCTCTCTGGGTGGCATTTTGACCAGTACCATTGGGCCTGGCTGGGGCTTAGCGGTTGACGCCTTAGGATTTGCCGCCGCCGCACCGCTATATTTCTTCATCCGTATTAATCCCGCACTCGCTGTGGAGTCGAACCGCCATATCTTGCAGGATCTGCGTGATGGTTGGAGAGAGTTCATTGCTCACTCATGGGTTTGGTCTATCGTTGCCCAGTTCACCATTGTTAATGCCGCGTTCAGTGGCGTGGTCATGATCCTTGGCCCGATAGTGGCTGATGCCTCATTCGGCCGGGTAGGTTGGGGCGCTATGGTTGCTGCACAAAGTATTGGTCTCATTACGGGTTCTTTTATTGCGCTCCGCTGGCGTCCACGACGCGATCTATTTATTGGGGTCATGCTGGTTTCGCTTTGTGCTATTCCCATTATTCTCCTCAGCATGATTTCATCGACGGCGATCCTGATGGCGGGATTTTTTATTGCGGGTGTCGGCTTTGGCCAATTCGGCGTGGTGTGGGCGAATGCTCTGCAAACCCATATTCCTGCCGACAAACTTGCGCGAGTATATGCCTATGATGCTTTGGGCTCATTTATCGCCATTCCGGTCGGGGAACTGGCTGCAGGTCCGCTGGCGATGCGCTACGGCAGTTCGACCGTCCTATTCGCCTCAGCAGTGGCGGTGATTATTGCGACTATCGCCGCGTCGCTGACACCATCCATTAGGGCGTTGGATAATACGGCCAAACCGATCAGTTCAGGAGTGGATAGCGGCAGTTGATCAGGAGCTATCTATGAGCGTGGTTAACGCTGCTGAGCGACATTCACATAAACCTGCATAATCTGATGTAGACAACTGGCCCGCATAAATGCGGGCTTTTTTGTGTCTGCTGTTTGGTGAAATCTGACGGGCAATCATGCTGCCAGTTCTACAGATTTCACGTAGCGTCACTGGCCAAAAATGAGGGAAGGGGTTTTAATTCGCAGTTTTTGCTATTTGTAGCTGAAAGATGGATCGCAGGGAACCAGGTTCAGCTTAACGGATTACGGGCGGAATTGACTAGCGCGTATGGTTTGGTTATGCATAATTTCAATTTAACATAATATACATTATGCGCACCAGTGTTGTAGTAGCAAAGTTGTAATCATTCTATATTTCGAGTCAACCAACCAGAAAAACGCAATACTGCCGTGACTCAGTATGGTCGTGCCCTACATGACCTAGGCATAGAGCTATTTTGCGCAAACAGCCCTCTTTGGATAGGCAGCGCAACAGAGAAATCTGACCTTCCGGTATGAGGTATATAACAATTCAATCATTAGATACAGATACATGCGGAATGTTCATGGTTGTATTAAAAAACAGAGTTAAAGCATGTTGCCATTGCAGCGGTAACTGGGCACTTCCCGGGAAGTATCCATCTCTTTTCATAGATGTCGCACGAGAAAAGCTATGGTGATACCTTGCGCCTGGTTTATCAGCATTCAGGGAATTAGATGCCATCTTCATTTGAGCAAAATGACAGTTTATTTTTATCAGGCTAAACCCAAGGGAACTGGATGGATCAAAACCAGCTTGCTTCACCACCGCGGTATGGTGCGTCATTCCAGCAGCACGATTTAGAAGATATTCAGGCATAGCTGAGTCACCAACTCTCTCACCGGCAGCGCCTGAAGCATAGCGGTTCATGCCCTGCATTGAAGTATTATTTAATACCGCTGAATCCAGATTTCCTCTGGCATCGAATATATTTACAGGAGCTAATTTTACGGAACGCTTTTCTGTATCAACTACACCAATAAACCACTGCCCAGACAGCGCAGATTTCCAGTCAGCGATGCTGTCATGGTCAATGCTTAAGTACGGAGTGGCATTAGAATGATAAGGCATACGTGAAAACTCTAAAAATAAATACAGTTGCATACTAAAAGATATGGAAGCTATTTTAAAATCTAAGATGCAACAGAGTATTTCTGCTTACCAAACCGCAAAAACGCTTCTGTATTGACTGGGTGATAACAAACGTCTTGGTACAGTATTAAAACTGGCTCAAGCCAGAGTGCAGGAACAACTCCGAGCCATCAATCCAGTCTTAGCGAATCCAGAGGAATTTAGAGCAAGCCTACGAAGATAGAATCCCCTGTTCTTCTGAATAAAAAGTGACATTTCTACTTTGGAGGATTGGGTGACATTTTAACTTTGTGTAGGACCGCTCTCGTACTGAGCCGTAGAGGATGAGAATACGCGGCATGGTTTCGTTGTTGCCTGTAAGTTTGCTGGCAAGCGCATCATCAAAGCAATCCGGTTCGATTGCCGGTAAGTCGGTCATAAAAAATCTCCATCTCATAAGCTATGCTTTAAAAGTTATCACATATGAAATATCATATGTATTGTTATTTTTTAACGAGGTTAAGCATGCTACAGCCTGTTCAGCTTTTTAAACTGCTCGCCGACGAAACCCGTTCGACTATCGTGATGCTTCTCAGGGAGTCCGGTGAGATGTGCGTCTGTGACATCTGTGCGGCAACCGCAGAATCTCAGCCAAAAATATCACGACATATGGCACTGTTACGCGAAGCAGAACTGGTCATCGACCGCCGCGAAGGAAAATGGGTGCATTACCGACTGTCGCCACACATGCCTGCATGGGCTGCGGGTATTATTGATACAGCCTGGAATTGTGAACGAGAAAACATACGCAACAAGCTTAGTAGCGTGGCATCTGCCTCCTGCTGATGACGATGTATATATTCGAATAAACAAATGTGAATGGAGTTTCTGATGTTACTGGCTGGTGCTATCTTTTTATTCACGCTCGTCCTGGTTATCTGGCAACCCAGAGGGCTGGGGATTGGCTGGAGTGCCTCACTGGGCGCAGGTCTGGCATTGCTGACTGGCGTCGTTCATCTGGGGGATATTCCGGTGGTCTGGCAGATAGTGTGGAATGCGACCGCCACCTTTATTGCTGTGATTATCATCAGTCTTCTGCTCGATGAATCCGGCTTCTTTGAATGGGCCGCGCTGCACGTTGCCCGTTGGGGGAATGGCCGGGGGCGACTGCTCTTCACCTGGATCGTGCTGCTTGGCGCGATGGTCGCCGCACTGTTCGCCAACGACGGTGCCGCACTGATCCTGACGCCTATCGTTATCGCGATGCTGCTGGCGCTGGGATTCAGCAAGGGGTCAACCTTAGCGTTTGTCATGGCCGCTGGGTTTATCGCTGACACGGCAAGCCTGCCGCTGATTGTCTCAAACCTGGTAAACATTGTCTCGGCGGATTTCTTTAAGCTTGGTTTCTCCGAATATGCAGCCGTGATGGTGCCGGTAAACCTGGCGGCCATTGCGACGACGCTTGTGATGTTGCATCTGTTTTTCCGCAAGGACATTCCTGCCGTTTACGACGTTGCTCTGTTGAAAGAACCGAAAGACGCTATACGAGATGTGAATACCTTTAAAACCGGCTGGCTGGTTCTGATTTTACTTCTGGTGGGGTTCTTCGGACTGGAGCCGCTGGGCGTTCCTGTCAGTCTGGTCGCTGCTGTTGGTGCCCTGCTCCTGTTTGTGGTTGCGAAAAAAGGTCATGCCATTAATACCGGCAAGGTGTTGCGAGGTGCGCCATGGCAAATCGTTATCTTCTCGTTGGGGATGTATCTGGTGGTCTACGGCTTACGAAATGCCGGTCTGACCCATTATCTTTCATCCGTGCTGAATCAGCTGGCAGAGCAAGGATTATGGGCGGCAACGCTGGGTACTGGCTTCCTGACAGCCTTCCTGTCATCGGTGATGAACAATATGCCGACCGTGCTGGTTGGGGCGCTGTCGATTGAGGGCAGCACAGCGACTGGTGTTATCAAAGAAGCGATGATTTACGCCAACGTCATCGGTAGCGATCTGGGGCCTAAAATTACCCCTATCGGCAGCCTGGCAACCTTGCTTTGGCTGCATGTTCTTTCGCAGAAAAACATCAAAATCACCTGGGGATATTACTTCCGGGTGGGCATTGTTATGACACTCCCCGTGCTGTTTGTCACGCTGGCAGCACTGGCGCTGCGGTTGACTGTATCACACTAATTTTTATAACCCCGGAATCAGCAGTTTCCGGAGTTCACAAAAGAAGACGGCGAAAAAGTTGTTGATAAAGAAGGGCATCGTTTGATCCTATCCGTATGATATTCAACTTCATGGAAATAATACGAGTTAAGTAAATATGATGCAGCTAAGAGAACGGCTTGAAAATCATCAGGTCGTTATTTTTTTTTTTGCAGTGGTCCTGGCTGCTATTTTCGCCACATTGCTTCCGGGCACGTCAGTATTTGAAAAAGCAATAACTCCGGTGCTGGCACTGATGTTGTATGTTACGTTTCTCCAGGTTCCTGTAGCCGAACTTGGCAAAGCATTCACCCGTATTCGCTTCCTCATGCCATTGCTTATAGCCAATTTCGTGATCGTACCGGTGCTGGTTGCTTTCCTGATACAGTTTATTCCAAATAACCCGCTTGTCATGCTGGGAGTGCTCATGGTTCTCCTGACCCCCTGTATCGATTATGTGGTGACATTTTCACAATTGGGTCGGAGCGATTCGAAACTACTTTTGGCTTCCACACCTGCGCTACTGATTATGCAGGTACTGCTCTTGCCAGTGTATCTGCATTTATTTCTGGGTGACCAGGCTGAAGGGCTTGTCAGACCCGGGCCATTCTTTCAGGCCTTCATGTGGTTGATCGTGATGCCTCTTTGCCTGGCAAGTTTGACCCAATTCTGGAGCAGCAGGAGTCAACTGGGGTATTCAATTAATAAAGGGCTTGGTTTACTACCCGTTCCGGCGACGGCAGTTGTCTTGTTTGTTGTCGTCGCAGCAATGGTTCCCCAACTGGGAGATGCTAAATCAGCGGCATTACATGTTGTGCCTGTATACGTTGCCTTTGCAGTGCTCGCGCCATTAGCCGGGTGGTGTGTATCCAGATTATTTGGATTAAATGCTACCTCTGGCAGAGCAATTGCGTTTAGTGCAGGAACACGAAATTCCCTGGTTATACTTCCTCTTGCGCTTTCAGTACCCGGAGCAATACCTGTTTTACCAGCGGTGATTGTTACACAGACAATGGTCGAATTACTGAGTGAGCTTATTTATATTCGACTAATACCATTACTGGGAAGCAAATCAGAGAAATAACAATTCAGGCATAATTCATTTGCCGCTCTGATTGGGCGGCTTATCAACTGATGAAACCATGCTATGGACATTTGAACTTTGCCCTACCCCGGACATCTCTACTTAGCTTTGACAATGAAAACTATGACGTATCAGCGATTATGGTCAATGAGGAAGAGTTTTTCGTTTCCATATAGATAATAAAACAAGTTATGTTGATATCCTGCTCACTGTTCCAATTCAGTAATTGCCATCTCAGCAACTTTTATTGTTGTTGATACAGTGTCGTTACTTTCGAGGGACCAAGTTGTTGAAAGCCCGCACCATGCAATTATCCATTTGAGAAGGCGTTCTCTGTCCAGGTTAGCCGTTTCGGTAACGATACTTAGCCGCTGTTTAAATATCTCCGGAACAGTCGCTACACAAGGCACTGGATGACTAAGGTCTGGATTAGTGAAAATATTGGCAAAATCGAATCCTCGTTCACCTAGTAGTCCTTTTGGATCAATGGCCAGCCAGGACGTCGCAAAATCAAGCACGTTGCCGTGATGTAAGTCACCATGCAATACAACCACATCACGTGGAGAAGAAAGCAACTCTTCTGAAATTTCTGCACAACGTGTCAGGATACCGCCATACTTCAGGGCTGCTGATTTTAGAGGATAAAACCACTCATGTAGAGGTGTAAGCTGGGGTAATGTTTTTTTTGGGGATGTATGAAGTCGGTTCGCAGTAATACACAAAATACGACAAGCTACATCATCCTGATCTTCTCGTGACATAGCTGACAGTGACGCGGAACCAGTGGCTCTTGAGAGAAGAATTGCTTCATTTTCATGGGCAATAACCTGTGCGGCGCCATTCCCTTCCCACCATGCCATTAGTGCATTACCGGCTTGTTCATCCGCATCATCCGTGACTTTTAGCATGGCTTTAATACCCTGTGTTGCTGTTTTAACTGGGAGTAACTGTGACGTATGGGTTATAAATGGGGCGCCATCAGGAGTGAGATTCCAGCGATTTAACCAAGGTTTTAACTTGAACATATCCATTTTAGTATTGTTTACGTTGCAAAAGTGGCGTTATAAGTGAGTTTTGTAACCTTTACATTACCATCTTAATCGCAGGGTCTGCCACAGGCTATCTCGCAATGCTTCAGGAACGCCCTCTTCTTCAGCTAATTCACGCCAGCCAGATACTATCCATTCCCTAACGTATAGGTTACAAAAGCACAGCACGTCTCTACTACAGCAATGACTTTTTTAGCCTAAAATCCGAAAGATCTGCGCATCACTGGCTAAACCCAGTGATGAGAACAATACTAATACCGCTATGCAGGTAAATATCTTTTGGTCAATATCGTTAATGAGAGGAACACTATGAAATTATTTAAAGCAATAACGACCTTAGTGCTGTTAGGCGCATTCTCTTCCGCGGCTATCGCCGCTGAGTTGTTAACTAAAGAAGATCTAAATAAAAGCCCTGATCAGTATGAAAAAATTGGGACCATCGTGACGTCTGGTGAATTAGCCCCCATTGATGCCAAGGCTGAGTTATCAAAAAAGGCAGATGAACTGGGTGGGGATTATTATGTAATCACCTCAACCAACACCAATACGAAAATTCACGCTAGTGCTGATGTGTATAAGAAAAAATAGCGCGATGACTCTATTACTCAAGCTAAATCGGGCTGTTATCGTCACGGCTCGATTTTTATCCTCCCCCTTTAGCCCGTAATGCCATCGCATAAAACCCCCCTTCTTAATCCCCGCCGGATCCGGTATGCTCAAAATATGTGATAAAAATTCCCGGATTGGTACTGAAAAATAAGGAATGCATATGATCGTTTTTGTTACCGGTGCGACCTCCGGATTTGGTGAGGCTATTGCACGCAAATTTATTAGCCACGGTCATCAGGTTATCGCCAGTGGTCGTCGTCAGGAGCGGCTGGAAGCGTTAAAGGATGAGCTGGGCGCTAAGTTGCATATTGTGCGGTTAGATGTGCGAAATCGTGCGGCTATTCAACAGGTTATTGATGACTTGCCGGCTGAGCTGAAAAATATCGATCTGCTGGTTAACAATGCCGGACTGGCATTAGGGCTGGAGCCTGCTCACAAAGCCAATGTTGCAGACTGGGATACCATGATTGACACCAATACCAAAGGCCTGGTGAATATGACGCGCGCATTGTTACCTGCCATGGTCGAGCGCAATGTGGGGCACGTGATTAACATCGGCTCTACCGCCGCTAACTGGCCCTATGCCGGTGGTAATGTTTACGGCGCGACCAAAGCATTTGTTAAGCAGTTCAGTCTGGGCCTGCGCGCCGATCTGCATGGCACCCGGATCCGGGTGACAGATATTGAGCCGGGTATGGTCGGCGGTACTGAGTTTTCAGCGGTGCGCTTTAAAGGCGATGGTGACAAAGTGAATAAAACCTACGATGGCGCTAATCCATTAATACCAGAAGATATTGCTGAGGCGGTATATTGGGTGGCGACCCTGCCCGTGCGGGTCAATATTAACTCACTGGAGATGATGCCGGTCAGCCAATCTTTTGCCGGGCTGAGTGTTCACCGCGAAGGTTAAAGCTAGCTGCTATTTAGGTTGGGGTGCTCAGCGCCCCGCCCTTAATATTTTATGTCGAACCACAGAATCTGGGACAGGCCCCTAATGTCCGCTATTTTCTCAATATGTATAACCGATTAATGATGATGTTTATCAACACCCCGCACACGCCGGATTGCAACATAGCTCACAGCACCAGTCATAATCGGTTTCCAAAAGTGGCGGGTAATTAATATCGCAAACTCTGTTTTTTAACTCAACTACCATTGGTGTTGATGATATATCACCCGCACCTGTTAGCACCTTATCTTGACCAATAACAGAAAATGAAGCGATCATTAACGCGAGAACCAGAATAACTTTTTTCATAAAACCTCCATAGCTCAGTGGTAGAGCCTATGCTAAGTAGTATCACAAATTAGAAAATAAAATCTCAAAGCTACAAATAGAGAAAATACGATGTTGGGCACCGTTTATGGGCCTGTCCCAGATAATGCGTCACGGTTATTTTTAATGCTATCTCTTAATACTATCTTTTAATACTATGCTAACTATTCAATTAGTTAGCTGAACCAAGTCATAGCTTAGTCGATATTTTGGCTTCCAGTGAAAGTCACTATTAATAATTCATCTATAAATCTTTATATATATCCCTCAGGTTATCTTTATTGTTGATTATTAAGGGTGATACTGACTTAATGATTTAACCGATTAATTATCTGCCTAAATATATTAGCTGAATTTTTCTTAACGAAGAATATAAGGCTATTGGTATAGGTCACACCTTTAGGTGGCCGTCTAAGTTATCAGGACAGGCCAATTGTCTACATATGGCACTGAGTTGATGCTTAGGGTTATCGATTGAATACTTTATATCATTATGCAGCCCTGATGCCGTTTCCTATGCTCTGTCTGGAGAATGGCTGTCGTTCCCCGTGACCGACAGTACCTGGTTGTCTGATCCACAACCCCATCATAGGAGTACACTGCAATGTCATTCGTTCAATTTGCTTCAGACCCTACCTTAACGGCGCCCCAAATTCCTGATGCCACCCGCAGCGGCGGTTTGGGATTCTATCCTGCTGGCGGGCAAATTCCGGTGCTACTCACCCCCGGCCACGCCGATATGCATATCAATGATGTGCTTATTTTGTTCCTGCAGGGGGCGGGTGATATTGGTTATCGCGAAGTCAGTCGCCGGGTACTATCCGCGATTGATTTGGAGATCGGCAGTTTGCTGCTGCCGGTCTCGGCAGACGGTCTGCTCTCGGGGGCGGCCAATTTTTACTATACATTGGGGGCGGCCAGCTCTTTCCCGCTCACCGTGAGAGTCAAAACCAGTGTGCCCGGCGGCCCGCCAGTTTTGAACGAGAATCCCTATGTGAATGAAGCCTTGCCACCCGTCGCCGGGCTACCGGCTATCATCAAGGCCAGCGATGTGCCGGGGAGCGGGCTAGCGGTCACTATCGCCAGCTACCCCAATATGCATGATGGCGACACTGTGTATCTCACCTATGGCAATACCCGTGTGGTACGTCATATTGCCGGAGAGGACGTGGGCCTCCCGCTAAAAGTGGTGATCCCGGCCGCCACCTTGTTTGGTCAGGGAGACTGTATCGGACTGGTGGTGCGCTATGAGATCTGTGACCAGGTCAATAACTGGTCTCGCTGGTCGCAGGCGGTGCGGGTAGACGTGCGCACTCTGTCACCCGGAGAGCTGCTCCCGATCCCCTGGGTTCGGGATGACGTAAATGCCAATCTTGACCTCTCCACTTTGGGGTTGCAGGATGTGGCCATCTTTTTGCCGAGTTATCCTGATATGGCTATCGGCGATATCGTTAATCTTCGCTGCTTCGGGATGGTGCCCGCGTCGACCGACTGTGGTGAGGAGTCCACCTGGTTACCAGGCCAGGGTCAGAGCCTGACGGTTAATACGGCAGATATCCAATTTCCCTTGCAGTTTACCATTGCCAATAGCTGGCTACATATGCTGCCTCTTGGCAGTTTGCTGCTCTCTTATAACGTCGAAAAGGCCGATGGCTCCATGCCTAACTCCCGTAGCTTAGGGCTGACGGTGACCGGGGCCGGCGTGGGTCTTGGTCTGCCAGCGCTAACAGTGGAAAGTGCTGTGGGGGATATGCTTGATCCGGATCTGGTGTTGTCCCCGGCCCTTGAAGTGACACTGTCACCCTATCCGATGATGAACCATGGTGACAAGGTCATCTTCACCTGTTTGATCAATGCCGCTCATGATCTTGGCAATATGGGTTCGTTCCCAGTGTTGCTGGAGGAGGTGCGTTACATTGAAAGCTATCCGCCATACAGTTCGCTCAATTTCTCGCTGAATAAATCAATGCTGGAACATGAGGTCAATAATAAAAATCTGGGGTCAATTATTCTGATGTACCGGGTGGTGAGAAATGGCAATGTCCGCGTCTCGCCACGTCAGGTATTCCGGCTGCCGGAGGCGCAGTTCCGCTTACCGCGCCCAATGATTATCCCCGCCGCTCAGGACGGAAAGTTGAATCTCACTGATTACCCGAATGGGTGCGTGATCACTATTCTGCCGTATCCGGGCATGGCACGAAAAGACAGTGTGTTCTGCTACTGGAATGGCTTTGGCGCAGCCGGAACATATGAGGAGGAACAAGGGGTGACGACAAATATGGTCAACAGCCCACTGAGTTTCGAGATAAGTGCGGCGGTAATGCGGGCCAGTGCGGGACACCAAGTCAAGGTCAGCTATATGGTAGACCATGCTGATGGTGAACTCAGTTACTCAGAGGTATTGCAGCTAGAGGTGCTGCCGCTCGCGACTGTAAAGAGCTAACACTCACGCTGGATCGTCAACATGCCAAACGTGAGCAGAGCATTCAATTGGTGCTGACTGCCAGTGATGGGAAGGGAAAACCGCTGAATGGAGCCAATCTGGCACTGACACAGTTGTCGGCGACCAATCGTCAGGGAATAAGCTACCCCGCAACGTTATTGCTAAATGGTGAGAAGACCTACAGTGGTACTACTGGGGAGGATGGTACAGTGATGCTGATGCTAACCGACCCGGCGGGATTAGGGCTGGAAAGCACGCTGACGTTCAGCCTGCTTGGTGACGCCGGGGAGGTATCCGCGACAGCGAGTCAGTCGGTGATTTTTACCATAGTGACCAGCCCGGACACCAACAAGGCTAACTTCTGGGGACATATGAGCGATACGATAGTCGTCAGGAATGTTACGTTTAAACGTCCACCGTTGGCTGCTGAATGGGCAGCTGTTAGCCGAGAGGTGAATAATGAAACTTGGTCATGTTGTGAGTGGTTTGCTGCGAGTCAGTCCGGTGTACTGGCGAGCAGAGAACAATTGCTCGACTTACAGAGCAGTTACCCATTTGATAAGATTGAGACTTTTTATGGCTGGCCACTCCAGTTCTCGGGTACCGGGCATTTTTGGTCGTCAACAATCGGCATTAATCAAGTTAATCACTATGTCGTTAACCTCTCTAATGGTGTATCCGGTGAAAAGAATAACAGGGATCTTTACTGGCCGGGCTGGTTATCAAAATAGTAAAATAGATTAATTATCAACCCCTAAAACGCCTGATGATACTCATCGGGCGTTTAATTATGTTATTAATAAAGAGCAAATCTTTGAGGGTTCCGCTGTGGAAACCCCTCGTCAACCACCAGGAGTGGGAAAATGAAAGCCAATGCAATCCACTATGTTGTCGCGGGAGCCGTGTTCACTGCTATCTGTACTCAAACCTCGATAGCTGCTGCTACTGAGTCTGCTGAGACGCTTTACAAACAGTGCCAGGCCAAACAAACGACTGTCGAGCAGCGCGAATGCTATCCGCTAGTGGCAAAACAATCGGAAGTTGAACTTGTCGCGGCCGAGAAAAAGGTGCGAACTGCCATGGTCGAGTTGGAGAAGGTAAGCGAAGGTAGCCGGTCGATGCATCCCGTTAAGGCATTCGACAACGCTGAGCGCGCCTACCGGGCGTTTCGAACTGCCGAAAGCCATCGGGTGTTGGCCTCTTACGGTTCAGGGAATGGCGGTGGTCTTGCCTCCTACCAGACGATCATCGAAATGAATATGATGAGGATCCATCAGTTGAATGACCAGTGAACCATGTTCTCTTTTATGCCGCAATCAAGCTATTGTTATTTAAAGTAATATGCTCAATTCACATTGCGTTACTTTACCTATCCGTCAGCGCGCTGCTACTGACTGGTTTATCGGCCTCAAGCAATGATATAATTTTTACTCGCTGATAGCGTGCCAGTGAATAACATACTGATTGAACATCACCGACTGATAAAGGACTTAAGACGATGAAGATAGCTAGAGTGCCACGCCTGATCGGCGTTTTTCTACCACTCGCTCTGCTGGCCTTGCCGCTGACATGGCAAACCACGGCATTGGCACAATCAGCAAACTGCACTCAGGGCAGCACTTGCGTCTCTGTCGGCGGGAGTAATGACCCGATGTCCAAAGAGCAGGCGCGCCAAAGCCAACAGCAGTGGGATGATAACCATCGTCTGCGCAACAAAGTGAACAGTCGGGTAGAAAAGAATTTCGATAAATTCGATCGTGCTGAAGATGCGAAAGATAGCTGTAATCGCAGCGAGAATTTAAACGCCTATTGGGAGCCGAATACTGAGCGCTGCCTCGACCGCTTATCCGGCCGCCAGATTAATCCGTAAACAGCGGCGATGGCTCAGATTTACTTGAGGTCATCGGGATCTGGGCTATCCTTTAAGCTGAGTTTAGGGATCAATACCTAAGGCAACCTGTTCATCCACATAAGGATTTTATGATGAAAAAAACAATTATTATCAGCACACTGCTACTCTCTCTCGCGCCTCTGGCGGCACTGGCATCTTGCGAAAGCGTCAAGGCGGAGATCGCTCAGAAAATTATTAGCAACGGCGTGCCTGAATCAGGTTTTAGACTGGATATCGTCCCTAATGATCAGGTCGAGCAAGCAGGTGGTCAAGTGGTTGGCCATTGCGAGAATGATACCCAGAAAATTGTTTATATCCGCATCAATAACGGCGAGTAATCCCGTGCCCTTTCCCGTCAGGGCGTGCCTTATGGTGCGCCCTTTTTTGTTGCTAACTTTTTTTTGTTGCTAACTCTTTTTGGTCGCTAATCCTCTGTTGGCGGAAATAGCGGGCAATATTGATAAAGATTCACTGGTCATTCACTTGACGGCAAGTAACAATCTATCAGCTTGCTAAATAAGGGGTTTATCTCGCTATGTCAGTTAGTGACTTTATGTCAGTCAACGACGTTACATGAAACGTCCAGCGCATATCTATTACTACCGCGCCATGCT
Organism: Yersinia bercovieri ATCC 43970; assembly: GCF_013282745.1. NCBI lineage: Bacteria > Pseudomonadati > Pseudomonadota > Gammaproteobacteria > Enterobacterales > Yersiniaceae > Yersinia > Yersinia bercovieri. The sequence continues at coordinate 3,513,237 of NZ_CP054044.1, read as the reverse complement.
GCGCCGACTGCTGATCTCAATCATGTTGGGCATGATGGCAGCCCTGATCGTGTGGTTATTTCATCAGGCGATGTTGGGGCTGGAGTGGCTGCTTCACGCCCTGAGACATTCGACAAGCTTTTTATGGCTTCAGTAAGGGCGAGTGTCGCGCTTCGAGAGCCAGCAAATATTTCGCTTCGTCGTAGCGGGTTCTGGTCTTCCAGCAGCGGTAAATGATCCTTATCCATTTAAACGCCAGAGCCCGGATTGCAGATTGGTGAGATTTTCCTTTTTCTCGCAGTCCCTGATAATAAAGTCTGGCCCAGTATGATGAGTTAACCGTCTTGGCAGCCCATTCAACAAAGGTCTGCCTGACGAACTTGGCACACTGCCATCGCCAGTGAACCCAGGATTTCTGGCCACTTCGTTCTGTCACCGGTGCAATACCTGCGTAGTTTTGAATTTCTTCAGCGCTGTTAAACCGGTCACGGTTATCACCAAGTGCAGCAAGCATCCGTGGGCCCATACACGGCCCCATGCCCGGAAGTGATTTGAACAGCCCCGCATCTGGCAATGTGTCAAACAGCGTTTCGATTCGTTCGTCATAGGTTTTGATGATTTCACTCACGACTTTAATTTGTGTCGCCAGTGCTGTTGCCATCAAAGCATTAGCCTCTATAACACTCGGGTCTGTAGTCAATGGGATCGCGTTATCAATACTCGCAACACGTTGCTCGGTAAGGGCCATTGCGCGGCCACCTTTGGCATTCAGAAAGTTGCGGATCGTGTCGCGCCTGGCTCGTTTCAGTTGTTGCAGACTGGGCCACCGGATAATCAGCTCACACAACAGTAAGCTACCCCTATGTGAGAACCACTCCAGTGGCTGAGGATAATACTGTTTAAGCGTGTTGATTATCCGGTTCACAAAGCGTCGTTTATCTTCAACCAACTGACGACGTTGCTCAACCAGTTGCTGAAGTAAGCGAATATCCGCATTGTCGGGTTCAATAGCTTTTATCTTCTGGGGGTAACGCAGCATTAACTCTAATGCCAGCTCGGCATCCTGCGGATCATCTTTAGCGCCGCTGGGCGAGAAGGCTTGTCGGTAACGAGCCAGGGACAAAGCGTGGACGGGGAAAACGGTGATAAAGGGATATTTTTGAAGAGCATATACTACAGGGCCCTTCTTCAGTTCGAGAGCAATTGCGATTCTACCTTTTACTTTCTGGTGTAACTCAGTAAGCCAGGCATCAAGCGCTTCTGCTGTATGTTCAATCACATCGAATACGCGTTCACCGTTTTTAAACTGAACACAGACATCGTGTTTTTTATCAGCCCAGTCCAGACCAACGTGCGCAGCAAATTGATTAGTCACAGTCATCACCAACTCCTTTTTATCGGGGATTGGTATGCATTCCACGCTCTTCGAAAGAAATATAGCCAGCAGTTTATCTGCATGCCCTGAGTATTCGTTAGCGAACGTGGAGCACCTACTGGCTCGAAAGAAAAGCGGCGATCATCACGTGATTCTCGCTCAATATTCGTAACCAGTAAGCGCATACCCTGAATCACTTCAAAGTGTAATTCTCAGGGACCGAATGACTATATTTCGCCCGAACCGATGGCAGTCTGGTGGCGGCGGCCTCTTCGATTACTGGCTGGCGACGGGCATTAACCCCGGCACTGGGCGGTTTGGCCGCCGGTGCTTTACTGTGGGCCTATCAACGTTATCAACAGCAAAAGCCCAGCACACCGACCGACTATATGGAGGCCATCGAGATCGGCGATGGGCGGTTAGCTGTCTCCGCCAGTTTGGTCAAATCCCTCGCCTCACTATTGGTGGTCTCCAGCGGCAGTGCCATTGGTCGTGAAGGGGCGATGGTGCTACTGGCGGCCCTGTTTGCTTCTGTTTTTGCCCAGCGTTATGCCAAACCGAGTGAGTGGAAACTTTGGGTTGCCTGTGGGGCGGCGGCCGGGATGGCGAGCGCCTATCATGCGCCCCTGGCGGGCAGTCTATTTATTGCAGAAATTCTGTTCGGCACCTTAATGCTCGCTTCCCTCGGGCCAGTGGTCATTGCTGCGGTCAGTGCCTTGCTCACCACCAATTTATTGCACGGCGGGCAGGAGGCCCTTTATCAAGTCCAAGCCCTACCATCACCCTGGCCGATACAATATCTCCTAATGGCATTACTGGGACTCTTTGCCGGATTCTGTGGGCCGCTATTTCTCAAAGCCATGGCGGCCAGTGGCCACGCTTTCCGCTCACTTAACCTGCCACCGCCGCTGCAACTGGCACTCGGCGGGATCATCGTTGGGCTATTATCGCTAATTTTCCCCGAGGTCTGGGGGAATGGCTACAGTGTGGTGCAGTCGCTATTAACTACGCCGCCGGGCGTTTTATTGATTGGTGGAATACTGATATGCAAGTTATTGGCGGTGCTCGCGAGCAGTGGTTCGGGCGCGCCGGGCGGCGTATTTACCCCGACACTGTTTGTGGGCGCCGCTTTGGGGATGTTATGTGGGCAGATGCTGGCCTGGTGGCCGGTTCTCGGCGACAACATTGCGCTGTTAATGGCGCTGACCGGGATGGCAACCCTACTGGCTGCGACGACTCACGCCCCGATGATGGCGGCATTAATGGTGTGCGAAATGACCGGCGAATACACCCTACTCCCCAGCCTGCTACTATCCTGCGTGATTGCGACAACCATTGCGCGCTGGTTACGCCCAATATCGGTCTATCACGGGCGTCAAAATAACTCAGATTGATTCATCTGCCTGGTATTTTAGCATGAGTAATTGGTGGCGGTTTTATATAACAATAAGGTAGTCGCTAACCATCAACAATTAACATTCGATACTGGTGAGTAATGTGCAATTATTAACTGCGCCAGACGAGAACGGTGCATCTATACGGACTCTTTTATTCTGCCCATTAAATAGGATGATATAGTTCTGTAGTGATTTTATCATGCATAAATTTAATAAAAGAGTTATTTTTCAATTCATAAGGTTCAAATCATGAAGTTAAAATTAATTACGCCCGCCAAGTATGGCGGGAATAATTTAAAAGGAGTTTCATATGAATACAGTACAAGCTTGGGCCGCCCCATTATTTTGGGGGCCGTGGGTAAATTTAAGAGGCCATACTGGTAGCTCAGTTTACACCGTAAGTTTTGAAACGGAATCAACAGCACCCTCATCTTTTGATGTGGAAATTGAATATGCGACAGAAACTCATATGCAGCTGGTCTATACTCAAGGCCCCGGTGAGTTTCAAATCTCTAATAATAATGGCACCGGCACAGATAGAATAAGATTTAAAAGTCATACTGTCGGTCAGGTCATCAAGGTTAACTTCTAAGTAAAGTGAAATTCCGTGGGCTTTTATCTTTATCTGTTATAAGTAATAAACTCTGCGGAATTTCTTAATTGGCATATTCATTGACTATGGCTAATGCCACTGCCCGGTTAGCGACGGCCTGGTAATATAGCCCATTAACAAAAAACAGCGCAGATACTATTTTGGTTTCCGGGTATATCTGGTAGCCGTTAAATAGCGTTTGCATTTTTTCTCCAATATTTGAATTGATGAATGTTGAAAATTGCTTCACACACTCTTTCTTGTTATCCAGTTCTATAATGAGATTATCATTTTTATAGAATAGAGATTTGTCTTCACGCAGAGATACCTGTTCAACACATGTTTTTTCCAGAGAAAAATATTTATTATTAATCTTGTAAACTAACAGTCGTGATTCATTTTTTGTTGTACATGAAGAGAGTATTAATAATGAGAGAGTGGACAATATTATTTTATATAGTTTGACAGCGTTTTTTCTCATAGCAACAAACCTCATTAGTAAAAACAGTCTCAGTGGTCAATAAATAATCACATAACTGCCTGATTAGCACCCATCATATACCTCGGGTGCTAATCAGTGGCAGACTGACCGCATAAATATTTAATCTCTGGCCTTAATCTAGTGGCCTATCGGGCATAACTCACCTTGCCACTCGTACTCTGTACGAGTAATATAACAACTCACAGGGAAGGAGTCGAGGCAGATGGATCTATTACATTTCATTGAAACCTCTATTTTTCAAAGGAAAATCGACGGTTTATTAAGTGCTGATGAGTATCAAAGGTTCCAAGAATTTCTCAGTTTAGATCCTACGGTTGGCGATACTATATCCGGCACGGGTGGATGCAGAAAAATCAGGTGGGCATTATCAGGAATGGGAAAAAGTGGTGGGATTAGAGTCATTTACTACTACCTGACCCGAGAAGGTGAAATATATCTACTGATAGCCTATCCAAAGAGTGAGAAAGATAATCTGACTAACAGTGAAAAAAACCAGCTCAGAAAAGTCATCGAGGCTATCGAGGAGGCAAAATGAAAGATGAATTATTCAGTGAATTGATGGCCAGTGCTCAGGAAGCATTAGCAATTAAGCGAGGTGACATGCAGGCTGCGCGAGTCACTACACTCACTTTGCCGGATGTTAAAGCTATCCGCGCAAAAGCGAAACTAAAACAAGATGAGTTTGCTCAAGTAGTTGGTGTGTCCCCTTCCCTTGTTCAGGCATGGGAACAACATAAAAGAACACCAACCGGTAGCAGTTTGAAATTACTGCGCATTATTGAAAAAAACCCAGACATGCTGAATATTTTCAGAATGGCATGATAATACTAGCGAGAGCTCCCCTCACGCTAATGAATCAGATCTATTCGTCGCGGTTTGAGCGGCTAGAATAGCGCACGGGTTATTACTCATTTCATTACCCCAGCCAATGGGGTAATTATATTATTGACTAATCACCGATAAATCTAAGTATTTCGCCAATGGTTTCTCTTCCGGGTGTGGCAAATAGGGTAATTGTCCTAACTGCGGTGCCGGTAAACGTTCCCGTAGCATGGCGATGGTTTCCGCGTAGTGGGCTAATCCGGGGTTAATGCGATTTGCGACCCAACCTAATAGTGGCAATCCATCATTGATAATGGCTTGTGCGGTTAATAGGGCGTGGTTGATACAGCCTAATTTAATGCCGACGACCAAAATAACCGGTAATTGTTCTTGTATTACCCAGTCAGAATAGAAACGTTGGTCATTCATCATCACTTTCCAGCCACCACAACCCTCAACCACCACAGTATCCGCTTTGGCGGATAAGCGCTGTAGCCCCTGGGTCATTTCGTCGTAGTTAATCAGTGTATCCGAGCAGGCGTGGATAACATCCGCTTGCAATGGGAACGGGTTAACTTCCTGATAATTAAGCTCAATGGATGACGATGCTTGTAAAATTAGCGCATCCTGATTGCGCAATCCATTGGCGGTCTCTTTGCTTTCGGTCGCGACAGGTTTATAGCCCGCCGCTGTTCTGCCATTTTGGCTTAAAGCCTGAAGTAAGGCCCGTGACACTACGGTTTTACCAACAGCGGTGTCGGTACCCGTCACAAATACTCGCGTTAACATAACAATACTCCAAAATCTGGTCACGCAGACTTAACTCTTTTCACTTAACATTAGCGAAATGGGCAATATGGACAAAAGTCTAGGCGATGCCGACCATGGACAGCTTGCGTTAGCGCAAGGTTTTACCGAACTGAGAGAGGTTTTTAGCGGATAAGCGCAAATAATAGGAGGAGTAGACACGAGATAACCACTAATAATTAACTCTTAATTATTAGTGGTTAATAGCTTAGCCTTGCAGCAGTTTCACTAATAATGAGCCGTTATAGAGCGCCTCTTTTACTAATGCCGCGCCGGGCATTGTACCCTGATTAAAGAATGCGGTCGGTTCAACCAGAATATTATCGCTGTATGCGGGCAGTGCTTGTTGGCGAATACAAGCGGCAATGGCCGGATGTAAAATAGAGGCGGCTTTATTTAGCGGCGAGCCTACCAGGATCTTTTCCGGATTAAATAAGTTGACCATAATGGCGACAATTCGCCCTACGCTGTGGCCGACACCCAAAATAATATCTTTGGCGAGTTGATCACCGGCTAACGCGGCATCACATAAAGATTCAACACTCAGTGGCGTGCTATGTAATAACGAACTCATGGAGCCGTTTAATCGTTGCTGGGCAATTTCCAGCATATTTTCAATACTGGCAACTGTCTCAAGGCAGCCATGATTACCGCAATAACAGAGCTTGCCATAGGGGTCGACCTGGGTATGACCAATCTCCACCACACTGCGGCTACCGGCATGTAATACCCTGCCCGCTGTAATAACACCGGCCCCCACATTATGGTCAATCACCACCTGAATCACATTCTGGCATCCGCGCGAGGCACCATACAGCGCCTCGGCCATGGTCCAGGCGCAAATATCGTGTTGCAGATAGACCGGCAGTCCCGTTCGCTGCTGCAGTGCGGGGCCAAGCAGCATCTCATCAACATCATAAAATGGCATTTTATGCACAATACCTGCCGGTGCATCAATGATACCCGGCATGGTAATGGCGATAGCGGTTAGCCTTTCCAGCTTTTCCTGATGACGGATAAAGAAGCGGTCCACTTCGTTGAGAATACGATTTAGCAGGGGTTCCGGGTGGCTATCCGGTAGCGGAATGTGATCCTCAACCACCAGTTTGCTACTGAGGTCACGTAGTGCAAGGGTGATGAAGTCACGACTGATACGGCCGGAGACATAGTGCCAGGCTTCGGTATCCAGGACTAAGCCAATAGCTGGCCGCCCACGGCTACCCACATCTTGATATTCGGTCTCTTTAACCAGGTGCGCTTCAACCAGCTCGCGCACAATTTTAGTGATACTGGCGGGGGCCAACTGGGCCCGCTTAGAGAGTTCAATGCGGGATATGGGGCCGAACAGATCAATTAGCCGATACACGGCCCCTGCGTTGGTCTGCTTGATTTGATCAATATGCCCAGGCTGTCCATCCGTTATCACTAAACCGGCTCCTTCTCTGCCAACCGAGTATTTTTCGCGCTTCTAAATAAAGATTATCGGCTATGTTGGGGCTTTTAGCATATGGCGTCAACTATTTGATTAGTTATGTGATTTACTGCACATAATAAGTAATCATTGCTGGTTATTTATACCGTTTGAAGTCAAGGGAGCAGTGGTTTTTTTACCACTACTGCAGCAGTATTTTCTAGGGTTCTTCCACTGGCCCCCTTTCAGGAAGGAGTTAGTGGAGGGCCGAGGGGAAATAACCCACAAAACTGATTACCTTGTGACGTAGAGGTGTATTTGACCAGCATTAACTATGCCATATCGACTGATATACTGAGGATTCTGTCTGCTGAAATAATCGGTTACCATTGTTATAAAATTTTTCTGGTCTGGTGACCATCGAATGCTGGTGACATGTTGCCAATAACCATTTCTTCTTAGAATATCAGGTAAGTTACCCGGTTCCACTCTAGATATATGACCCCTATCAATAGGCGTCATAACCCACTCCATTTTACCGCCGACAACAACCCTAATGCGTCCAGCTGCGATAGCATTTTCTATTATCTCATCAAATGTCCGTGGTAGCCCTATTAGTATTGGCGTTTGGTATGGAAACATATTGGGTTGTGCTGGGAAAAGGCCTAATCTTTCTAACTCTGTACGTGATAGCATATTATTCACCGATGATATTTAATGGTTAATGTAACCTAATGGACTATTTGCCATTGGCAACCAATGACATGAAATATTACCGCCTCACACCCACAGTGCTCTGCTTACCAAACCGTTGGGGCATGTTATATATCTAAAAATTGACCGAGTTGCTCCATAGGACGAGTTTGTCTTGATCGTTCAAGTCAATATTATTGAGTTCTTTTGGTATAAAAACATTAATTGTAGGCTGGCCCTCAACCGTTTCGAGTATCTGTGTGCAATGAATTCGATGCGGATTTCCAGCAAAACCTAGATTGAAACGAACGACGCGGCGACGGGTGGGACCAATAACGAGGCTGACTCCTGCTCCACCACGAGAACCTCCCTGCAAACTTATACTTGGTATGTCCTTGATCGGCAGCTCCCACTCAAAGCCGTTACGCGCGATCCAATGTTTGACCTCAGCTTCAGGGGCATTTATGAGTGTGACTGGAAACCCTCGGGTATTTCTTGCAAATGTATAACGATACCCTTCCCTCCACGTGATAAAAGTTTGCGACAATGGATTTGCTGCATATAAATCTTTATGGCGTGGCTCACTCCCCACGTAAATCCATGTCTCTGTTTCCAAATCTAACTTATACCAGTCTATGGTTTCGAACCATTGTAACTTTGGCCAATCAATACCTTCACCAGAAAATAGCCCCATAGTGCGCGGTTCGACTTTCAATCTTGTGACGAATTCGAAGCTGTGTCCTATTTGTCCTGGAGATTGTATTAGTCTGACGTTGCGTAATTCAAGTTTGGTCACTGTCACTTTTGCTTTCATATCTATATCCCTTTAGAAAAATCCATCATCCTATTGGCGATTAAAAAAGTGATAAATGGCACACCAAAATTGTCGGTAATCATAAATCCTGACATTGGCATGGCACTTTTTATCATATCTATCTTGTTCTAAAATTACCTCCCGTTATGTACATAATATTTTTATATAGAGAATTAACGGCGCAGTAAGCAAAAACGCTATTTTTTTAATATTCATTTAACCAACGTTAAAATAACGGTAATACACTGAAAGTAGGTTTCGAAACTCCGGCGGTTTTTCATTGGCCGCAGGGAGACATTAATTTATGTACAATTAACTGATAAAAAAGGGACTTAAAATGGAATTAGCCCAGTCTATTAATGGAAAGCGTATATTGGTCCGCAGGTGCAATAGCACGCCTTCCAGACGTGTGGCGGTTATTAGTCATGGGCGGTTCCTGCCCTTACAGGCTTTTTTGGGTGGTATGCCGATGGACACCCGTGTTCCAACAGGCGTCTCGGTTAACTGGTATGTCAGACACGGTGAAACCATTTCAAATCATACCGTTATGGGGCTATATGAGCGGTTACACCGGGGGGATTCTCCGGTGTCGATAAAAGATTATTCAGGTAGAGACACGGTAAAAAACTATATTCTGCGTGTGGATGTTTCTCTTGGGCTATCTTGCACCTCCCGCTCAGGAGGTCACTGTGATGTTATCCTCCCGGTGGATATTGTCACCACACAAAACATTCTGGAAGCCATCCACGCAGGCCAGTTGCCATACCATGAGGTACACTTCCTCTCTTGCCGTGCAAACCGACTGACACAGGCGACTATCTAATTTATCGCCGGGTTATTGTCCATGGCATTAGAACCGTCAAAGCTGGTGATATCTTGAATTGGCGCGATAAATATGACTGTATTCAGTGACTATCTGGTTGGTCTGGCTTTTAATGCTGCCATTAAGAAATTCAATCTTGTGGTATTGGACATCAAACGTATTGTTCTGCGGCTCATCATGTTTAAATACGCGAAAGTACTCATTGAGGTCTCTGTTATATTCTGGCCCGTGTCCATGTTTCGAAAACAGATCATTCGCATCTTCTTGCAAAAATCCTGTTGTAACCGAACCGGCATAGCCAACGACATAAGTGTTGGCAATTATACGTGACAACTCTGCCGCTATAGACCCTAGATAAAAATCTGCCGAATGGCAAAATGCCAAATGTATACGCCGGATATTCGCCACCGGGGCACTTCTAATAAAGTTCGCTAGATCCCCCGCACGACGAAACCGATTGCCGATAATCGCCACCTTCGATATAAATATATTGTTGTGAAAATCAAATTCACCATGACAACTGATGGTTAACTCTGTTCCTATCGGAGTCTTTTCCTTAAAGATATAGCTATCTCGGCAGTGCAGGACTAACTCTTTCACAGCTCGTTTCCTTACGTTGATTGAAATCATCCGCAATGACCACAAAACCCCTTTTGTTCGGTTTTTTTACACTGCGCGGTACTCTGCCGATCCGCATGGATCAGCATCGTTACGACGTTAAGGACGGTTGAATACGGCTGTCAATACTCATCTCAATCGTGGCCCATGATCTATGGCCTACGGTTGAATATCCGCCACCATCAGGCGAATCAAGGCCTCGGCTGGGGCGGTAATTGGTCGATGCTTATGATTGACCAGCCACACCTCGGTGGTGGCACTCGCTTCCGCCAACGGCAAGTATTTCACCCCATCCACTTTTATCCGGGTAAATGAAGCCGGCAGAATTGATACCCCCAAACCAGAAGAGACCAGGCCGACAATCGTCATCGCCTCGCCAACTTCCTGGGTAATATAGGGCGTGATACCAGCGCGAGCTAATAACGTGAGGATCTCATCATACAGCGCCGTCCCCACCTCGCGCGAAAAGAAGACAAACGGCTGCTCAGCTAGCGAGCTGAATTTGACACTGCCATGGGGTAATGTGGCTAGCGGGTGCTCTTCGTGGACTACCGCAACCAGCGGTTCACGCAGCAACAACCGATATTGCAGCGCATCTGGCAGCCGTGTATTGCGCATCACACCAATATCAAGCCGCCCATCCAGTAGCGGCTCAATTTGCTGCTTGGTGTTGACCTCCTGCATCTTAATGTGAACTTGCGGGTGCAATTGACGAAATGCCCGCAAATTTTTAGATACCGTGCTAATAAATGGTGCTGATGAGGTAAATCCGATGGTCAGCTCGCCGGACTCGCCACGATGTAGACGCGCCGCCTTTTCTGATGCCGAGTTTACCTGCGCCAGAATTTGATAAGACTCCTTTAAAAACAGGGCGCCCGCTTGGGTCAGACTGACATTGCGGTTGTTGCGGGCGAACAATCGCGCACCAATTTGCTCCTCCAGAATTTGAATTTGCTGACTGAGCGGTGGCTGAGAGATACGCAACCGCTCCGCTGCCCGGCCAAAGTGCAGCTCTTCGGCCACCGCAATGAAGTAACGTAAGTGCCTGAGTTCAATACTCATTGAGTTCCATTGATATGTTTAAAGTCTTATTTCGAATAATTAATATATTAGACAAAAAACTCAGCTATTTCTATCATCCCGTTATTGAGCCGTTAAGTGGCTAACGCCACTGGAGGTTATTGACAAAGTACTGGTTGCGGAGGGAACAGGTAGATCGTAAAGACGCCGTAAATCCATCCCTGGAGGCTCAAGCCGCGCCATCGGAGGTTGTCAACAGTCTGAAGTAGTTAACACCACTGTTTTTTGGCGAAAATGGGCTTTTGGCAAGAAATTGTCTTTGATTGTATTAATGAAAAGGAAATACCGTGACCACCTCTACGCGCACCACGGCGACCCCAGCGCCAGCGCCCGCAGCCAATGATGATAGCACCGCTTCAGCCCCCGCTCCCAAGGTGGCTCGCTTATCGAAACGCCCCTATATTCAACGTGGTACACCAGAGTTTATCCGCGTTACACTGGCTTTCTTTTCCGCCGGATTAGCGACCTTTGCCCTACTCTACTGTGTACAACCGATCCTGCCGTTGCTGTCGCAGGACTTCAATATCTCACCGGCGGGCAGTAGCTTATCCCTCTCGGCCGCCACCGGCATGTTGGCCTTTGGCCTGATGTTTACCGGCCCCCTTTCGGATGCGGTCGGGCGTAAATCAGTGATGGTAGTGGCGTTGATGTTGGCGGCGATCTGTACTCTTATTTGCTCATTGATGACCAGTTGGCACGGTATTTTGTTGATGCGGGCCTTGATTGGTCTCTCCCTTAGCGGCGTGGCGGCGGTGGCGATGACCTACCTCAGTGAGGAGATTCACCCGAGTTTTGTTGCCCTCTCCATGGGGCTATATATCAGCGGCAACTCCATTGGTGGGATGAGTGGTCGTCTGGTCACCGGCGTACTCAGCGACTTCTTTTCATGGCGAATCGCGCTGGCGGTGATTGGCTTATTTGCGTTAGCCGCCGCCTGCATGTTCTGGCGCATTCTTCCGGCATCGAAACACTTCCGCCCCACTTCGTTACGGCCCAGAACATTGGTCATCAATTTTAAACTGCACTGGCGTGATCCCGGCTTGCCGCTCCTGTTTGCCGAGGGTTTTCTCATTATGGGCAGTTTTGTCACCCTATTTAATTATATTGGCTACCGCTTACTGGCTCAGCCCTACTATCTCAGCCAGGCGGTGGTGGGATTATTATCAATAGTTTATCTGACTGGCTCCTATAGCTCGCCAAAAGCCGGGGCATTAACCAGCCGCTATGGCCGTGGGCCGATATTATTGGCATCAATTGGTATGATGCTGATTGGGGTGCTGATCACCAGTTTTCCGCCAGTGATCACCATTTTTATCGGCATGATGGTATTTACTGCGGGCTTTTTTGCCGCCCACTCGGTGGCCAGTAGCTGGATAGGCCGTCGTGCGCGCCGAGCGAAAGCACAGGCATCTTCACTCTATCTATTTTGTTATTATGCCGGTTCGAGTGTCGCGGGCACCTTAGGCGGGATTTTCTGGCTTAATTTAGGCTGGAGTGGCGTTGTCACATTTATCGCCACCATGTTATTACTGGCGCTATATGTGGGTCAGCGGCTACGCCAATTGCCTGAAGCGGCGAAAAATTAATTTTCAATAAAAACGGTTGAAATATAAATTAAGTATATAATGTAGTTAGTGATTTTTTTACCGTACTGAGTTACTTAATTTACGTCATTTCAGGAGAGCATATGACCAGTCACTTTCTTACGCTTTGGGATATTCTGGCGACCACTTTTTCAATCTTCTTTTTTATTGCCTATTTACTGATCCTGTTTCAGGTTATTTCGGATCTCTTCAGAGATCATGAGCTAAATGGTTTTTATAAGGCGGTTTGGATTATCTTCTTGCTGTTTATCCCACTACTGACCTCACTTATCTATCTGATCACTCGCGGTAAAGGCATGGCGCAGCGCTATCGTGCCACCGTACAAAAATCTGTCTCTGAGACCAATGATTATATCCGCCAGGTTGCGGGTAAATCACCGGCAGAACAGATTGCTGACGCCAAAAAACTGTGGGATGAAGGTACGATCACTGAAAGTGAATATATGCAGCTTAAAGCCAAAGCACTGGCCTAATATTTGATTAATCACTAAAGGCTAAATGTCATTTATTAGATCATTTAGTCTTTAGTGGCTGGTTATTCTCCGCGATAAAACTCACTTTAATCAAAACCCTCACTGAGCAAATTGCGGTGTCATCTGTATCCTGCTTATAATGGGGTCGCCCTGGGAAACGGAAAATATCCTACGTTAAGCCTATTTTTGCTGCAAAGTTAAAACTTCCCCAACAGCCTCTCACTCGGAGTATGTAATTTCACATGCAAAACGGTCCTGACGTCATACAGCAACAACAGTGGCGGCCAATTCAGGAACCTGAAGAGTCGATACTGATAAACATCAGTCAGACCACGCTTTCACCAACGATAAGACTGTGGCACGCACGCTACGAGACTACGTTTTTTCCAACCCAAAACGCCTTAATACGAAAAGCATTACACGACGCGAAGTTGGGAACAGCGACAAAGAAGCGTCAGGCTGAATTCTGGGCTGGCCGCAGCCTTATGATGCTGGCATTTTGTCAGAATATCCCTTTAGGGAAGTCAGCGTCCGGAGCTCCAGCATTTCCTAAAGGCAGAAATGGAGCGCTGTCTCACTCTCGTGAAAATGTATTACTTCTGGAGGGACCAGACGACTTACTTTTTGGTGTGGATATAGAACCGCCTTTAGTACCGGTTTCATTACAGGCTGTGCTCAGTAAAGTGGCGACAGAAGCAGAGCAAAAATGGCTGAGGTGCCTTCCGCCCGAACAACAGGTTTATGCCGCAACCATTCTTTTTTCAGCGAAAGAAACCCTTTTCAAATTACTCAATAGGGAAATGGACATTCGCCCATGTTATGCCACAGTCGAGGCCAGAGAAGCCCCTAACTCAGGTTCGGTAGTTTTTGAGTTGACCAGACGTTCAGGCTATGGGCTGCCTGCGGGAGAGCGTTTTATAATTATGTATGACAGGATTAGAGAAAATACAGTGACATGGGGAATTCATTCGCCAAAATGCACATCGTTCAGTAACCGTTGATCTTCTTCTTCGACCAGTATCAGAGTGTCATTCAGGGTACATATTCCTAAGTCAGTCAGTGCAATGATACGTTCTCGCCTGTCTGGCAGGAAAGGCTGAACAGTGATTAAGTGATTAAGTTATTATGCTCAAGCCGCCGTAGGTTCAGAGACACCTGCATTTTGGGTATACCTGACATTTCCACCAACACTTTTTGTCTGACGGCAATGCACTTGGTCGCCCGATAGTTTTTTCCGACAGCCAGCCACACATAGCGAGAATACTGAAGCTTTGTTGCGTCAGGCTGTAGGGGGATAGAATGATGTCAATACGTCGCTGCCACTGCTGGAACATTTGCAGGCAGCGGAAACCCCGGCTGTCCATCGGCGCATTATGGGTAAACCGTAATTCCGTTATGTTATCTGACATCTTGTATCCTCTCCTACAACCTGGGTATTTACGGAATATCTAACGTACTGTTTTATCACCCGTCAGCGCACGTTGACTCAACTCTGTCATAGCCTCACACGCGCAGTATGAGCAGAACGGTGAAGTCAGAGATGACTGCAGAGCCAGCACTGAGAATTGAAAAAAGTAACATGAGGATATCCGTTTGAAATGACCATTATGTGTATGGTGTGCCGTCTTTATGGGTGAATTTCCACTTACCCTTCTCTGCCACCGCCTGGAGATCGTCGTCAGGATAGCGACCTTCATCTCCCGGCGTCCTATCACCGACTTCGATGTACACCACCTCCTCTGATGTCTCGTTAACCAGATGGTGACCGTTGCCACTACCCGCTTTGAAGCCAGCACACATGCCGGGGGAAAGTTCTGTAAGTCCTTCATCGGTGTAAAGCGTTGGGCTTCCCTGCAAAATGTAGATGAACTCATCTTGTTTAGTGTGGGCGTGGCGAAGAGCAGATACTGCATTGGGAGCAAGACGTGTAAGATTGACACCGAAGTTCGCAAGCGCAAATAAATCGCCAAGTGATCGCTTTTCCCTGCCGACCATACGTGATGCGAATGGTTCGGGGTAGTTTGAAGGCTTTGTTCGAACCGGTGCGTCCATAGCGTTGATTGCAATCAGATTTTCTCGTTTTGTCATTCGATCCTCCGAGAATAAAAATTAGGGGTAAGTGCCAAGGTCGACGATAACAATCGCATAATGCGACACATATGCTGGACGGCTTGCTGTATCACGAATCAGAACTGTGCATCGAAGTACACTATACCGATCCCAGGGCGGATTGCTCTTTCGCTATAAGGCTCATATTCCCGTTAATTAATGATGACACTTTGCTGTCAAAAGTGTGCTTTTTTTATTGATGCTATATAATGTATGTTGTAACTAAAATTACCTTTATTAGAAAAGAAAATGAACAAATATGATTTGATAGAACGATTGAATAGTCGCTTTACCTCACTAGAGGTTGCCCTGCAACTCCTCCACCAGCAACTTAATGATTTACCTTTGCTTGCCGCGCGGGTCTTTTCGCTGCCGGAGATTGAAAAAGGCACTGAACATCAACCTATTGAGCAAATCTCGGTCACCGCGACTGTCGGTAATCAAGCCCGAGAGATGGGGTTACAACATTATCAGCGACTGTTTATTCATCACCAAGGCCAAAATACCAGCAGCAAAGCCGCCCTGCGCCTGCCTGGTGTACTCTGCTTCTCAGTGACTGATAATCAATTGGTTGAATGCCAACATACCATTGGTGAAATTAATCAGCTAAAGAGTGAATTGGAACGCATCATCACCATTGAGTCCGGGCTACCCAGTGAGCAGCGCTTCGAATTTGTGCATACCCACTTGCATGGTCTGATTACCCTGAATAGCTATCGCACCATTACGCCGCTACTGAACCCAAGCTCGGTACGCTTTGGCTGGGCGAACAAACATATTATCAAGAGTGTTACCCGCGAAGAGATATTGGCGCAGCTAAATAAAAGCCTGAATGCGGGGCGCGCGGTTCCGCCCTTTACCCGTGAGCAGTGGGTTGAGTCAATTAGTATGGAGATCAATGATATTCAGCGCCTGCCTGAAAAAACCAAGCTGAAGATTAAGCGGCCCGTCAAAGTGCAGCCGATTGCCCGCGTCTGGTATCAGGAGCAGCAAAAACAGGTGCAACACCCCTGCCCTATGCCACTGATTGCATTTTGTCAGGCGCAATCAGTGGCTGAATTACCTAAGCTAGGTGAGTTAACCGACTACGATGTACGCCACATCAAACATAAATATAAGCCCGACGCCAAGCCGTTACGGCTGCTGGTGCCGAGATTACATCTATATATTGAAGAGAAGAGATGACATAAAAAACGCCGGAAAACAGATCCTCTGCTAACTATCACTCAGCAGAGGATGACTTCATGCTACCCACCATCTCTTCCGGCTTAACCCACTCATCAAACTGCTCACGGGTCAAATAACCTAACTTCAGCGCGGCCGCTTTTAGTGTTAGCCCCTCTTTATGGGCTTTTTTAGCAATCTCCGCCGCTTGGTCATAACCAATATGGGTATTTAGCGCGGTGACTAACATCAGTGACTCATTTAATAGCTGCGTGATGCGATCACGATTTGGCTCAATACCCACGGCACAGTGTTGATTAAAGCCACGCATCCCATCGGCCAGTAAGCGAATTGATTGCAGGAAGTTATGGATAACCAGCGGACGGAACACATTCAGCTCAAAATTACCGGATGCCCCACCAATATTGACCGCCACATCATTCCCCATCACCTGTGCGCACAGCATGGTCATAGCTTCACATTGTGTCGGATTCACTTTACCCGGCATGATGGAGCTGCCCGGTTCATTCTCCGGAATAGAGATTTCACCGATCCCGCAACGAGGGCCAGAGGATAACCAGCGCACATCATTGGCAATCTTCATCAACGACGCCGCCAACCCTTTCAATGCACCATGACCATGTACCAGTGCGTCACAAGTAGCTAATGACTCAAATTTATTTGGCGCAGTGATAAAGGGTTGATGTGTCAGGGCGGCAATCTCATTGGCAACACGTACCGCATACTCTGGATGTGTGTTCAGGCCGGTGCCGACAGCCGTCCCCCCAAGCGCCAGCTCACACAGATGGGGGATCACGGCTTCAATATGCTGTCGGCTGTGGGATAACATCGCCACCCAGCCCGAAATCTCCTGCCCCAGTGTCAATGGGGTGGCATCTTGCAGATGGGTACGGCCAATCTTCACAATATCGCGATAGGCGGCGGCTTTTTCCGCCAGCGTGTGGTGCAAAACCTGCAATTCAGGCAGCAGACTCTCTTTTAATCCTATCACCGCCGCGACATGCATTGCCGTCGGGAAGACATCATTTGAACTTTGACTTTTATTAACATCATCATTGGGATGCACCAGGCGGTTATTTCCCCGCTCACCACCCAATAGCTCACTGGCGCGGTTAGCCAGCACCTCATTCATATTCATATTAGTCTGGGTACCAGAGCCGGTCTGCCAGATAGATAGCGGGAATTCACTCGCGTGGCGGTCGGCCAGCACTTCATCGGCCGCGCGCATAATGGCCTCCGCGCGGTCGGCAGGTAACAATCCCAGAGCCCTATTAACCTTCGCCGCCGCCCGTTTGGTGAGCGCCAGAGCATGGATCAATGCCGTCGGCATTCTCTCTTGCGAAATGCGGAAATGTTCTAACGAGCGTTGGGTTTGTGCGCCCCACAACTGCTCTGCTGGCACCTCGATCGGCCCCATGGAGTCTTTTTCACTACGAGTGGTCATCATCACTACCTCCTTAGCATGTAAAACGAAAAGGTTGAAGTCGGTCATACCGCCTCCCGGACTGTATGAGCACTATCATGGCATATTTATCGCCACCGTTATGCGATTGATTCCTATTTCTCTCATTCATTGTGCCAACCTGCGAGACGGATAGCATTACTACTTGCAACCCCTTGCCCCCCATTGTTTACTAAGGGACTATTTTTCCCCTGGGCGCGGGGATTGATCAGCTTCTCATCCCCCTACAATAGGGTTAATACAGTATGGTTGATGGGGCTATCCCCAATTGCGGCCCTTAACAGACGGCAGATCATCGATATGCAAAAAATGAAGAATGCAGTACAAAACTATGCCTGGGGCAGTACAGATGCCCTTACCGAGCTTTATGGCATGGTAAATCCGCAGGGCAAACCCATGGCTGAACTGTGGATGGGCGCACACCCCAAGAGCAGTTCTGAAGTGGCTGATGCCAATGGCCAATGGCACTCATTGCGTGAGGTGATCGCGCAACATCCTGAGGCTAATCTGGGGCGCGAGGTGTTCAAGCGCTTTGGTGAGTTGCCCTTCCTGTTTAAAGTGCTCTGTGCGGCTCAACCGTTATCCATCCAGGTTCACCCGAGCAAAGCCGCCGCCGAAATTGGCTTTGCTAAAGAGAATCAGGCCGGAATTCCGCTGGATGCCGCCGAACGAAATTATAAAGATGCAAACCATAAGCCTGAGTTGGTCTATGCCCTGACACCTTTTCAGGCCATGAATGGTTTCCGCACGTTGGCGGATATTCAGGGCTTGCTCCAGCCGCTGGCAGCCGCCCACCCTGATATTGCCGCCTTTTTGCGCGAGCCGGATACTGAGCATCTCGCCACCCTCTTTGCCAGCTTACTGAGTATGGCTGGTGAACCGAAAACCCGCGCCCTTGCCATCCTGAAAGCGGCATTAAATAACCAGTTGGGTGAGCCATGGGACACCATTCGCAGCATTTCGCGCTTCTACCCTGATGATAGCGGTTTGTTCTCCCCACTGCTGCTGAACGTGGTCACTTTACAGCCTGGTGAAGCGATGTTTCTGTATGCCGAAACACCCCACGCCTATCTGGAGGGTGTGGCGTTGGAGGTGATGGCGAACTCGGATAACGTATTACGCGCGGGGCTGACACCTAAGTTTATCGATATCCCTGAGTTAATGGCTAATCTGCAATTTATCCCAAAATCGGCGGATACTCTGCTCACCACACCCCAGCAGCATGGTAACGAGTTGCTCTTTCCGATCCCGGTTGAAGATTTCGCCTTTTCTCTGCATACATTAACCCCTGAAGCTCAGACGTTGGCGCAAAACAGTGCGGCTATTGTATTCTGTGTGCAGGGTCAAGCCGTACTGCAAAAACAGCAACAGCAGATCACCCTGCAACCGGGTGAGTCCTGCTTTATACCGGCTAACGAATCACCGGTAACTGTACATGGAATAGGCGCCATTGCTCGGGTTTACAACGTAGAGTGAACAAAGTCACTCATTTTGTTGTCAATAACTGGCTTTTTGCCGTTTCGATAGATAGATTTCGAACTCGCGTTAAATAGTTATCGTATCAATAATATTTGTGCATGGTGAGTTTGACCTATATTTATCTTTGGTGATATTTAACGAGTAACTCATTACCGTGATCAACACAGTGAACTTGGTGTATTAGAAAAAGGATGAACCGAACAATGAAAAAATCGTTAGTGGCTGTCAGCGTCATAGTCGTACTTGGCGCAGCATGGACTGGAGCCTCATGGTATACCGGCAAACTGATTGAGCAGCGTATGGGTGAACTGGTTAACAACGCCAACGGACAGATCCGTACCTTGCTGCCAAAAGCTGGGGTGAAACTCGCGTATAAAGATTACCAGCGTGGTCTGTTCACCAGCCAGGTTCGTTATGTGTTGCAAGCAGATAGCAGCGTCGCGGGCGAAAAAGCGTTAAAAGAGGGGGATGAAGTCGCCTTTATCGAAACTATCGATCACGGCCCATTCCCGTTAGCGCAATTGAAGAAATTCAATCTGCTCCCGAGCATGGCTTCGGTGCATACCGAGCTTGCTAATACCCCGGCGCTGAAAAAACTGTTTGAAGTCACCAAGGGTCAATCGCCGTTTACTGCGGATTCACGCATCTCATACGGCGGTGATACCTCTTCTGCTATTACCTTTATTCCCATTGATTATCAGCAAAATACCACCAGCGTGAAATTCTCTGGTGCCCAGTTTGATGCTGATGTCTCCCGTGATTTGCGCAATGTGAAGGTGAGCGGTAACAGCGAAAATATCCTCTTCTCAACTAAAAATCAGTGGGATCAGATCGAGCAATTTAGCGTCCAGGGCCTGACACTGAAAAGTGATAGCCAGATGGGTAAGTTTGATCTCAGCATTGGTGACCAGCAAGTTGGCATTAAGCAGATCAGTTTTAGTCTTGATGGTAAAGAGACCGCGACACTGGTTGGCTTTAACCTGAATACCCAATTAGGCGAAACCGATAAAGAGTTGAACGGTAAGCTGACCTACACATTGGATGCCCTTAAAATTCAGGGCAGTGATTTTGGTGCCGGTAAACTGGCCTTCACCTTCGACCGTCTGGATGGTCAAAGCCTGAAGCAGTTCACTAACGCCTACAATCAGCAAGCGCTGAAAGCCGTTCAAGCTGGTGAGAATCTTGATGCTGAAGCTTATCAGCAAGAGATGGCCGAAATGTTGATAGCTAAACTCCCTGCTCTGCTGAAAGGCAGCCCAACATTCAGCATTGCACCGCTGAGCTGGAAAAATGCTAAAGGGGAGAGTACCTTTACCCTGAGTGTTGATCTGACTGATCCGTCACAAGCTAAAGCTGGTAGCGAACCCCTGTTAGCGCAGTCGGTGAAGAAAGTCGATGCAACACTGACTATCCCAATGCCAATGGCGATCGAACTGACCACTCAAGCCGCCAAGTTGCAAGGCTACAGTCCAGAAGAGGCGCAAAAATTGGCACAGCAGCAGGTTCAAGGCGTTGCTGCTATGGGCCAAATGTTTAAGCTGACCACCACTAAAGATGATGTTATCAGCAGCAGCATTCACTTTGCTGATAACCAGGTTGATTTGAATGGTCAGAAAATGTCACTGCCAGAGTTTGTTGGCCTGTTCGGTATGTTCGGCGGTGCACCGGCTGAAGAGGAGAGTGGTGATGAGCCGACAGATGCTCCAGCGCCAGCAGCACCTGAGCCAGCGGTACCGGCCCAGTAAGTCTCTTAGTTTGTGCACAAAACGGGGCCTAATAGCTCCGTTTCAGACTGCTGACAAATGATAAGCGGGGAAATGTGCCGAATGGGTCGTAACGGCGTGAGCCGTCGGAGCGCCCATCGGTGCAGTCGCCCCGCCAGTTTCGGAGTGACAAAATAGGTTTGTCAACAACCTCAGGAGCCTGATGGCTCCGTTTTTTACCCCTCCCGTATTAATTAAGCCTCGCCGAATGACCATTGCCCCAACGAACCACTTTCAGGCCGATCCTCGGCGGATCAACATCGGCGGTAATATCACATTTTGCAGTTGGAGATCGACCCCCGCAATACGCTGGAGCAACCGTTGCCCGGCGCTGTAGCCTATCTCTCGGGCGGAACTGGTAATAAAAGTGAGTGGCGGCTCAGTCAGTTCCGCTTCCGGCACATCGCCAAAACCGATCAATGCCACTTGCTGATCGAGATAGCTGTCCACCCCGGCACTGCCAATGGTTCTGCCAGTGCGCAAAATACCAAAATAGGCCCCGAGCGCAACTGACGCCTGATGGCAAACAAGGGCACTCACATTGGGATGATGGCGCAATAGTGTTTCTGCTGCGTCAGCGGCAGCTTGCTGCTGGCTATCACACTCCACCACCCATTCGGAGCGAAATGGCAGTCCATACTGCACCAGAGTGGCACAAAAGCCCCCTAATCGCTCGGCCCTTGTTAATGAGTGCGAATGGCCCCCCAGATAGGCAATCTGCCGATGGCCGCGATCAATTAGAAACTCGGTCGCCATTTTAGCCGCCTGCATGTTGTCCGGGCGCACCACATCGACCCCCTCCAGTACATTCGAACGAGCCGCGCAAATCAACGGGATATCGTGCTCGGCGGCCCGCTCCTGTAGCCCCATCTCCCTTTTAGCCCCGCCACCCAGCACCAGCCCGTCGACCCCTTGATCAATCAAGGTTTCGAAACAGCGCAACAACCCCTGACCTTCCCGACCACTTTGCGTCAGAAATAGCAGTTTCCCCCCCGCCTCAATCGCCTCACTCAAACCGGCGGTCATGGCGGCATAAAAAGGATCGCCAATATCGCGCACAATCAGACCAATCACGCCAGACTCGCCACCGCGCAGTTGCGCCGCCTGACGATTACGCACATAACCTAGCTGTTCGATTGCCTGATTGACCCGCTCGGCGGTTGCCGCAGAGATACGCCCCTTGCCACTGATAGCCAACGACACCGTCGCCACTGAAACCCCGGCCAATTTAGCCACGTCCGTAATGGTGATTTTTTTAATGGTCATACCGCAGAATAGGCCAAGTTAAACGTTTAATCCGATGATTTACTCTAATACATAAACAGGATCGATAATTGTGATTTGGCGCTCATATTATCGGGGTTAAACGTTTTATCTTATTTTACCTCCAGACCGGGAGACGAAAACATCGCCACTATCCGCGGTGTCAACAACAGGAGCCACTATGTCAGCGGTAAAAAAACAAAAAATCACGCTGTGGGAATTTTTCCAAAGTTTAGGGAAAACCTTCATGCTGCCCGTCGCCTTGCTCTCCTTCTGTGGGATCATGCTGGGTATCGGCAGCTCCCTTAGCAGTAAAGATGTTATCACCCTACTGCCGTTTATTGGCCACCCCGCTTTCCAGCTACTCTTTACCTGGATGAGTAAAGTGGGTTCATTTGCTTTTAGCTTCTTACCGGTGATGTTTGCTATCGCCATCCCATTGGGAATGGCGCGCGAAAACAAAGGGGTGGCGGCATTTTCCGGTTTCGTTGGCTTTGCGGTGCTAAATCTGGCAACCAACTTTTACCTCACCACCAGCGGCGTGTTACCCACCACCGACTCATTGGTACTGAAAACCCATAACATTCAGAATATATTAGGTATTCAGTCCATCGACACCGGTATTTTGGGTGCGGTGATTGTCGGGGTTATTGTTTACTTACTCCATGAACGCTTCAATACCATTCGCCTGCCTGATGCACTCGCCTTCTTTGGTGGTACCCGTTTTGTCCCTATCGTAACCACCGTGGTGCTGGGGCTGGTCGGCTTATTGATCCCGCTGATCTGGCCCTGGTTTGCCGCCGGTATTAATGGATTGGGCCGATTGATTAACGGTGCCGGCATGTTCGGGCCAATGATTTTCGGCAGCGGCGAGCGCTTATTGCTGCCCTTCGGCCTACACCATATATTGGTCGCACTGATTCGTTTCACTGAAGCAGGCGGCACCATGGATGTTTGTGGTCATAGTGTCAGTGGCGCGCTGACCATCTTCCAGGCGCAACTCTCTTGCCCCACCACCAGCGGTTTCTCTGAGAGTGCAACGCGCTTCCTGTCGCAGGGCAAAATGCCCGCCTTCCTCGGCGGTCTGCCGGGTGCAGCACTGGCAATGTACCACTGTGCCAAACCTGAAAATCGTCATAAAATTAAAGGGTTGCTAATTTCTGGCGTAGTGGCCTGTGTGGTTGGCGGCACCACCGAACCAATTGAGTTCCTGTTCCTGTTTGTGGCCCCTTTCCTGTATCTGATCCATGCGATCCTGACCGGTTTGGGCTTTACCGTCATGGCACTGCTAGGGGTGACCATTGGCAATACCGACGGCAATATCATTGATTTCGTGGTGTTTGGTATTCTGCACGGTACGGCGACCAAGTGGTATTGGGTGCCGGTGGTCGCGGGGATCTGGTTTGTTGCCTACTATATGATCTTCCGCTTTGCCATTCAGCACTTCAATATTAAAACCCCAGGGCGCGAGAACGAAACCGCCGCCAGCCTCAATGCCGAAAAAACCGCCAGTAGCACCATTACCGGCAAATCCGGCTACAACTCCCCTGCTATCTTAACGGCTCTGGGGGGAGCGGATAATATTGTCTCGTTGGATAACTGCATTACCCGCTTGCGGATGTCACTCAAGGATATGAATTTGGTGGATAAAGCGGCATTGAAAGCCAACCGCGCAATCGGCGTTATCCAATTGAATGACCATAATCTGCAAGTCGTTATTGGCCCGCAGGTGCAATCGGTGAAAGATGAATTAGACTCACTGATAAGCCATGGTCAATTTGCCACGCCTTAAAGTGCGGTTACCTAACTACTGATAGACCCAAGGCTTTTAGGGTTGCCGCGGATAACCCGGCAACCCTAAATAGCGCGGCTCTATCCCATAAGCGAGATACTCATGTTCGATTTCTCCACCCCCGTCGATCGTCACGGCACCTGGTGCACCCAGTGGGACTATATTGCTGACCGTTTTGGCGCCGCAGACCTGCTACCATTCACTATTTCAGATATGGATTTCCCCACCGCGCCGGTGATCCTGCAAGCACTCAATCAGCGCATTGAGCATGGTGTTTTGGGCTATAGCCGCTGGCAGCATGAGGATTTTCTCGGCGCGATCCGCCACTGGTATCAAACGCGTTTTCAGTGCCACATTGATACCTCCATGGCGGTCTACGGCCCCTCGGTCATCTATATGGTGGCCCAGCTGATTCGCTGCTGGTCAGCGCCCGGCGACTTTGTTGTCACTCACACCCCAGCTTATGATGCCTTTTATAAAGTGATCCTCGGTAATCAGCGCCAGTTGCTCAGTTGCCCGCTACATAACGTGGATAACCAGTGGCAATGTGATATGGCACATCTCGAAGCGCTGCTGGCACGGCCGCAGACCAAAATATTATTGCTGTGCAGCCCACATAACCCGACGGGCAAAGTCTGGTCGCCCGCAGAGCTGGCACAGATGGCCGAGCTATGTGAGCGCCATCAGGTGAAAGTGATTAGCGATGAAATTCATATGGATATGACCTGGGGCAATCAGCAACATACACCATGGAGCCAGGTGGGCCATACCCCTTGGGCCTTACTCACCTCCGGCTCCAAGACATTCAATATTCCCGCCTTAACCGGCGCATACGGTTTTATCAGCGATACTGACACCCGCGAGACCTATAGCCAGATGTTGAAAGGCCGTGATGGCTTATCTTCCCCTGCGGTACTGGCTATCGTGGCACATATTGCCGCTTATCAACAAGCCGCCCCCTGGTTAGACGAACTGCGCAGTTACCTGCAAGCCAATCTGGCTTATGTGGCGCAGCGGTTGAATGGCGCGTTCCCAAGCTTAAACTGGCAGCCACCACAAGCCACCTACTTAGCATGGATAGATTTACGCCCCCTGAATATTGATGACCATCAATTGCAGGAAGTGCTGATCGAGCGAGAGAAAGTCGCCATTATGCCGGGTTTCACCTATGGCGAAGAGGGTCGTGGCTTCCTGCGGCTCAATGTCGGCTGCGCCCGCAGTAAGCTGGTGGCGGGTATGGATAAGCTAATTAGTGGCATTCAGTTTTTACAGAGAGAATAGCAGCATTCCGTCGGATATAACTGTTTGTGCACCAGTTGAATAAATATAAAATGTGACTTCTCTCTTGGAGGACTCACATTTATTTATAGGAAACAAGGATTGGTGCCTAGAATAGATACTATGGATTTTATAACTGCAAGTTATGGTCATTTCAATTTTCATCGCCGCGATTTTTCGATTGATGATCATGATTTTATTATTATTTTCTCAGAAGTTATCATGTTAGAGAGTGGAGGAACCTCTAATTTATCTAATGACGACGTCGGATTTATAATTCCTGAAAATACTTATGAAGTGAAATTTGATCGGGCAGAAAATTTTCGTAATGAACTCTATTTCGAATTACCTGCCGCAAATTACAGTAAATTTGACTATCAAAGTCTAATGCGATTAGGAAATGCATTAAATATTATCATTACCAGTCACTATAATAAGTTCAAACCTCAGGTCTACTTATCTGTTGCCGTTAATACAAGACTAAAACTGTTCTATGACCGATTATGTGAAAAACAGAACTTCGACATTCCCGTGGAAATCAAAATAGATATTGGTGAAGGAGGAAGAGGATATGCCATCAAAACACCTCGATTTTATGATACTGCAACGTAAGAGAGAAGCCATGAAGCGCGCCAAAGCCGCTTTTACCGCTGCTGAAAAAAATGGCACGCTAAAGGTGGTCAGAGTCACTATTCCACCACAATGAATCTTATTTTCAGGCACCACTCAGTGAATGAGTGGTGCAAAATCTGAGTGTCGCCCTCTGCTATTCATCACTAAAGGTGACTTTAGTCACCTTTTAATGCAACGTGCTGGATATTTTCATTAATTTGTTTTTATAATGTTCTGCACTTTACCCGCAAGAATCACCTTCTGATAAAAGTGAGTGCACAATATGATTGATCCCCGCCTTCCCCTGACTGACATTCATCGCCATCTTGATGGCAATATCCGTGCGCAAACTATTCTGGATTTGGGCCGTCATTTTAACCTGTCGCTACCTGCTGATGAAATCAACGCCCTGCGCCCTCATGTGCAGATCACCAAAACGGAACCTGATCTGGTGAGTTTTTTGCAAAAACTGGATTGGGGAGTCGCGGTTTTAGGCTCGCTTGATGCTTGCCGTCGTGTGGCTTATGAGAACGTCGAAGATGCCGCCAACGCCGGTCTACACTATGCCGAGCTGCGCTTCTCGCCCTTTTATATGGCCATGAAGCATCAGTTGCCAGTTGCCGGGGTGGTTGAAGCGGTGATTGATGGCATCACCTCCGGCTGTCGTGATTTTGATATTGATATTCGCCTGATTGGCATTCTAAGCCGTACTTTCGGTGAGCAGGCATGTCAGCAAGAGCTTGATGGCTTGTTAGCCCATCGCGACGCTATTACCGCCCTGGATCTGGCCGGTGATGAGCTGGGCTTCCCTGGTGGCCTGTTTCGCAGCCACTTCAACTGCGCGCGAGATGCGGGTTGGCGTATTACCGTCCATGCCGGTGAAGCCGCCGGTCCAGAGAGCATCTGGCAGGCGATCCGTGAGTTAGGGGCGGAACGTATCGGTCATGGTGTTAAAGCGGTGGAAGATATCAAGCTGATGGATTATCTGGCTGAGCACCGCATCGGTATTGAGTCCTGCCTGACATCTAACATCCAGACCAGCACAGTGGCGACACTGGCAACACATCCTTTGGCGACCTTCTTGCGCCACGGTGTGATTGCATCAATCAATACCGATGATCCAGCGGTTCAAGGTATCGAGATTGCCAATGAATACCATGTTGCAGCCCCTGCGGCGGGTCTAACGCCATCAGAGATTCGTCAGGCACAGGAGAATGGCCTGACCATGGCCTTTATCAGCGAAACTGAGAAACAGGCGCTGCGCGATAAAATTCGGGAGTGAAACGAAACGCCAGACGAGTGACAAACCTCAACCACTCGACCTCAGCTGGTGAGGTCGGGCAGAAGAGTAAAGCGTACGCGCCAGGGATGGCGCGGTTCTAGCCTACAGGGATGCTTATTTTTACAAAGGGAATACGGCGCCTTTACGATCTGTCGGCTCTCTCCGCTGTGGCTATTTTGTCAATTATCTCACGCCGCTATTCCATGGAAGGACTGGCGTGTTATCAATGAGTTAGCTATTTGGTTTCCGCACGACTCGTTGCGGCCTGCAACTCTGTCGCCTGCTCTTTTTCAGCACTCTCTCTGGCGACCCGTTTGGCGTAATGCTGCGCCAATACGGCACAAACCATCAATTGAACCTGATGGAATATCATCAGCGGCAATACCATAACTCCCACCACAGCGGCCGGGAACAGCACATTGGCCATTGGAATACCATTAGCCAGACTTTTCTTCGAGCCACAGAACACAATGGTAATTTCATCGGCGGTATTGAAACCGAGCCAACGCGCAGCCAGGGTATTGACCACCAATACTACCGTCAGCAGCACCATCGAACAGACCAATATTGCCAACAGCGACCAACCATCAATTTGATGCCAAATCCCCTGAACCACTGCCTCGCTAAAGGCCACGTAGACCACCAATAAAATCGATGACCGGTCAGTGATATTAACCAGTTTTTTATGGCGTTCGACCCATTTGGCAATCAGCGGACGTGAGAGATGGCCGACAATGAATGGCACCATCAGTTGCATGATGATTGAGCCGATAGCGTGCAAAGTATCGGTATCACCGCCCTGAGTCTGCATCAACATGCCCACCAGAATCGGTGACAGGAACACGCCAAGGATGCTAGACGCCGAGGCGCTACAGATAGCCGCCGCCACATTACCCCCCGCCACCGAGGTATAGGCGATGGCGGATTGCACGGTGGCGGGCAAGGCACACAGATAGAGGAAGCCGAGATACAGCGTCGGGGTTAATACGCCGGGAACTAGCACATTCATGCCCAAACCGAGCAGTGGGAATAGCGCAAAGGTACTGAGGAACACCAGCAGATGCAGCTTCCAGTGGCCCATGCCGCTGACTATTGCCGCGCGGGATAACTTGGCACCGTGCATAAAGAACAGCAGGGCAATTGCTGCGGTGGTCAGGTGCTCAAACCACACTTTAACTTCCCCTTCGCACGGGAAGATTGACGCGATAATGACCACTAAAATCAGCACTAATAAGAACTTATCTATCTTTAATCGTTGCAGCCATGACATGCCAAGATATTCCCCAAACAAAAACGCTGGGCTATGTTGCCGCCCAGCGAGAGTCAAAACTCAGTTTGCCGATGAAACCGGCAGCGCTTTTTTCTGTTGATCAGAGGCCATACCCAGCTCAATCAACTCCATCACTTTAATCGCTTCGCTGGCCGGCACTGGATTCGGCGCGCTGCCCAAAATGGCATCACGAACCCCCGCATAATAAGCGGGATAATTACCCGGCAGTGTCAGCAGTGGTTTCTCCGCCAGAATACCATCATGTGACAGTGTCACTACGCCATCACGCATATCATAGCCCCAATCAGCCTGCGGTAGACGCTCACCCGCTTTTAGCCGATCTTCTTGTGGGTCGAGACCAAACTTAATGTAGCTACCCTGCATACCGTGAACGATATAGCGCGCGGTTTCTGCGGCGGCGAGCACCGTGCCATGTAGTACCACCCGTTGATCGGGGTAGCTGAGAATCGCATGAAAATAGTCAACCGACTGCGCACCGGGGCGCAACATGCCCAAATCGACATTCAGCGTCTCTGGCAGCCCAAACAGTTGCAGTGCCTGATCCAGTAGATGTGGCCCTAAATCGTACCAGATGCCGCTGCCGGCACCGGCCTGCTCCCGCCAGCGTTGGCGGATCTCAGGGCGATAGCGGTCAAAATGAGACTCAAAATAGACCACTTTGCCCAGCGCGCCTTCGGCCAGCAACGTTTTTAGCGTCAGGAAATCACTGTCCCAGCGGCGATTGTGAAACACGGAGAGCAGTAAACCGGCCTCATCGGCCTGTCGTTTCAGTTCATTCGCTTGTGACAGTGTCACGGTAAACGGCTTATCGACCACCACATGTTTGCCCGCGGCCAGTGCTTTTTGTGCCAGCGGGAAGTGGGTGTCATTGGGGGTAGGAATAACAATCAGGTCGATGGCAGGATCATCAAATAGCGCTTGTGGCTCTGACACCACGGTCATGGCGGGCCAGTCGGCGTGAACTTTACTGGCATCACTGCTGGACACACCAGCCAGTTCTAGTCCCGGTGTGCCCATAATCAGCGGCGCATGGAAGGTTTTACTGGCGTAGCCGTAGCCCAGTAGACCCACTTTTATTTTTTCGGCCATGGTATTCCCTCTTACTCAGGAGATTTCATTATTTGATATCACTCGTTTAACCGATTTGACACCATGATGATTCCCGCGACAAGAGGTAATTTTTTGCTTAACGTCACCGGCGGGCTTAAACCTGCACCATGGCCTCGCCACTATCCCGCCATTCTGGCTGACGCAAACTACGTTGCGGGTAGTTGGTTTCAAGGCTGCGACGCCTGAAATCACTGGGGCTGACCCCCACGCGCTTGCGGAAAACGCGGGAGAAATAGAGTTGATCGTCATACCCCACCACCCGACCAATAGTGGCAATCGGCTCTTGCGTGGTTTGCAGTAATAACTTGGCACGGATCACCCGCTGATCTTCACGCCAGCGCAGGATATTGATCCCCACCTGCTCGCGGAACAGGTGCGCCAGTCGCGACGGCGAGAGGCAGACATGCCGTGCTACCTCGTCAATGCGCAACTCACCGGCCAGATTGCCGGTAATAAACTGACATGCCTCAATGACACGTGGGTCCATAATACGTTGCGGGCTAAGGGGATCTTCCTCCATTGCCCGGAGCAACAGGCGCTCGAGCAAATTCATGCCCAGCTCTTCACCAAAACGTCGGCCCGATTTTTGCGTCTGTTCGATATTGGCAAACAGGCGGTCAAACTCCAGCAGCAAGTTATTGTTTGGTAATGATAAGCGCCCGACTTCATGGGTTTTACTGTGCCACTCCAACCAGTCAGCCCAATACGCCCGTGGCCGGAAGTAGACCCAGCGGTGATACCAACAGTCGCTATTGGGCGAGCGGCCATAATAGTGCGCGGCCTTAGGGGGAAAGAGCAGCAAGTCACCGGGGTTGCTGTAAAAGGTATTTTCGCCGTCAAAAATTTTACCCTGCCCCTTGATGGTCAGGTTGAGAATATACCCTTTCATGCCACCCGGTCGGTCGATAAAGAAATCGAGTGGTCCATCTGCCAGAATCGGGGTTAATCCCGCCACCAGATAGGCGTTAAAGGTGTAGCCTGGTAGCAGTGGATTGGGTTGCGGTTCCTGAACCATTCGATGGTACATTTAGCCTCCTTGGAGTCCTGCGCTGGTTTTTGCTCAACAAATTCACTCTGCCTATTTCAGTTTATCGGACGGATTTAACGCCGCCCGATAGTGATGACAGAAGTGTGAGCCAGATGGAATTTTTATGGATTTTTCTGCCATCAGGCGATTTATACCGTCCGTTTAGCCAGCTGTTTGTAACGGTCGAAGATCACCGCCGCCAGCAGGATCAAGCCACGCACCACATATTGCGAGAAGGGCGAGATGTTTAGCAGGTTCATGGCGTTTTCCACGGTCCCCAGAATCAGGATACCGGCGATGACGTAAGAGATTTTACCAATCCCGCCTTTCAGTGAGACCCCACCCAGCACACAGGCAGAAATCACAATCAGCTCATAGCCAATCGAGGTCATCGGCTGACCGCTGGTCATGCGTGAGGCCAAAATAATCCCTGCCGCCGCCGAGACTAACCCCGATAACACAAAGATAATGATTTTGGTGCGCACCACCGGAACACCCGCCAGCCGGGCGGCATCTTCGTTGCCACCAATCGCCAGGGTATTGCGGCCAAAAGTGGTTTTGTTCAGCAGAAAACCAAACAGCGCCAGACAGGCAATGGTTATCCAGATTGGCGCGGGTAAGCCGAGCCAGTTGGTGTAACCGAGGGCGAAGAATCGTTCGTCTTCGATACCCACCGCTTTACCATCAGAGATGATGTAGGCCAGACCACGGACAATTTGCATGGTGGCCAGTGTGGTGATGAGGGCGTTGATCTTCAGGCGGGCAATCACAAAGCCGTTAATCAATCCGCACAGTGCCCCCAGTAGCAGACCCGCCCCCACCCCCAGCCACAGGCTTTCGGTCATATTGATCACCACCGCAGTGGTGACACCGGCGCAGGCAATCACCGAGGCGACTGATAAGTCAAAATCGCCGGAGGCCAGACAAAATAACATGCCACACGCCACCATCCCCGACATCGAGATAGCCAGCCCCAGCCCTTTCATATTGATGAAGGAGCCAAAGTTAGGCACAAATATCACGCAACCAATAAAGACCACGGCGAACACCACCAGCATACCGTAGCTATCCCAGATGCGAGATAAGCCGAATCCGCCTTTGATCGGCGCATCCTGTGGTGGCTGTGACTGATTTGATGCCGGACTCTTCTTCTCAGAACTCAAAGTAACGCTGGACATGGTTCACTCCTTTACAATCAGGCAACCGCAGGCGCGGCATCAGTAGCAATATTCGGGGTACGTAGCATCGCCAAACTTAACGCTTGCTCTTCAGTGGCATAACCGTGGTCTAACTCACCGGAGATAGCCCCTTCACGCATCACCACAATCCGGTCCGCCAAGCCGAGCACTTCTGGCAGATCACTGGAGGCAAACAGCACGGCAATGCCCTGCTTCGCCAGCTGATAAATGACGTTATAGATCTCATGTTTAGCACCGACGTCAATACCGCGCGTCGGCTCATCCAGCAAAATCACTTTCATATCTTCGGATAGCCAGCGGCCTAATATCGCTTTTTGCTGGTTACCGCCGGACAGATTCATAATTAGCTGTTGGGCGCCGGGTGTTTTGATATTCAGCGATTCAATGCGTAATGCCGCATTCTCCCGCTCCCAGCGGTTATTAATCAGGCAGCCTGCGGTCACTGTTTTGCGGCGGGCGCTAATATTGATATTGTCCTGCACCGAATGGACCGGAATGATGCCGTCAGCTTTGCGGTCTTCAGGGCAGAGCATGATACCGGCGGTGATGGCGTCAATCGGTGAGCGGATCTTCAGCGGTTTGCCATCCAGCAAAATCTGTCCGCTGGTCAATGTGGTGCCGCCAAATACCCCTTTGAGTAATTCGCTGCGACCGGCACCGACCAGGCCAAACAGGCCGACAATCTCCCCTTGATGCACACTCAGTGTGATAGGTGTTTTCACCCCAATGGCTTTTACCGCTTGTAGCGTTAGGCGCTCAGGGCCGAGTTCACGTGGTTGATAGCCATAGATATCCCCCAGATTACGCCCGACCATCGCCTGCACCAGTGAGTCGTTATTCACCTGGCTCATATCATCAAAGGTGCGCACATAGCGGCCATCTTTGAACACGGTAATCGCATCGCTGAGTGCAAAAATCTCCTCCATCCGGTGCGAGACATACAAAATGACCCGCCCTTCGGCGCGTAACTCGCGGATCACCCGAAACAGTTGTTCGATTTCACGGGCAGAGAGTGAGCTGGTTGGCTCATCGAAAGCGATGATTTTGGCATTGCGCGCCAGTGCTTTGGCAATTTCCACCATCTGCCATTGGCCGATGGAGAGATATTTCAGTGGGGTGTCGGGATCAATCTCCAGCCCCAGATGTGCTAGCTGCAAACTGGACTCATAACGCAGCAACTTGCGATCAACCATGCCCATCTTGGTAGGCAATTGGCCTAGATAGATATTCTCTGCCACTGTCATCTCGGGAACCAAATGCAGCTCCTGATAGATAATGGCGACCCCCGCGTCGAGCGCTTCGGTGGTATTGGTAAAATTAACCGCCTGGCCTTTGATGTGGATTTCGCCCTGCGTTGGCCTGTAGTTACCACTGAGAATTTTCAGCAGGGTCGATTTTCCCGCCCCATTCTCCCCCATCAGGGCGTGGATCTGGCCCGCCTGGCAGGTAAAACTAATATCATCCAGCGCTTGAACACCGGGAAAACTTTTTCCGATGCCACAAAAAGCCAGATAAGGTGACTGCCCGGCTTCCAGCTCAGCTTGTAACGCAGAATGGAGTGCTGACATGATGGCTTCCTTATAAAGTTGGGTAGCACTGCCCTCCGAATGGCGGGGTGAATTGGGGCAAGCCGCAGCCTGCCCCCAGTGCGCCATAGCGCCTAACGGAATTACATCAAGCCCTTTTTCTCTAACTCGGTTTTGAAGTTATCGCGGGTTATCAGCACCACATCAGTCACTTCAGTAAATTTCGCCGGTTCAACATCTTTGGTCACCCAGTCATGCAGCATCTGGATGCTCTTATAGCCATGGATATCCGGGCTAGGTAACAAGGAGCCATAGAAGCCCGTCGCCTGACCTTTGGAGAGTTCGCTAACCGCATCCACCCCGTTGATACCAATACCGATCACATTCGGCGCTTTAAAGCCCTGACCTTCAGTGGCGCGCACCCCACCCAGCACCGTGTTGTCGTTCATGCCGACGATCAGCCAGTTTTTCACTTCAGGATGCTGCACGAGCATCGAGTTGGCGGCATCGAATGCGCCGGGGATATCATTGGATTTAGTGGGAACTTTATAGATCTGTTTCTCTGGGAAGCCCGCCGCTTTCAGTGCATCCATGGAGCCACTGGTGCGGCGGCGTGCGGTGTCCAGCTCATCGGAGGTGATCGCCATCACTGCCGTTTCCCCCGGCTGCCAGCCACGATTGTTCATCTCTTTCCACAACTCCTGGCCCTGACGCTCACCAATTTTGGTCGCCGCCATCATCACCAACGGCACACTCTCCATCGGCTTACCTTTGGCATT
Source organism: Yersinia bercovieri ATCC 43970 (assembly GCF_013282745.1). Taxonomy (NCBI): domain Bacteria; kingdom Pseudomonadati; phylum Pseudomonadota; class Gammaproteobacteria; order Enterobacterales; family Yersiniaceae; genus Yersinia; species Yersinia bercovieri. Next base: position 3,479,090 of record NZ_CP054044.1, on the reverse strand, counting down.
CACAAATTGATCGTCAACCGCAATCACTTTCAGGTTATAGCTGCGGGCCTTGGCCTCAATGGCTGGCCCCAATTTCGGGTCTGGCGTACAGATAACGAAGCCTTTCGCGCCACTGGCCGCCAGACTGTCGATGGCATTCAGCGTCTTCTCACCATCAGGCACGGCAATTTTTATCACTTCGAAGCCTAAATCCTTGCCCGCTTTATCAGCGAATTTCCATTCGGTCTGGAACCATGGCTCTTCAGGCTGCTTGACCAAAAAGCCTAACTTCATGCTCTCGGCAATAGCTGAATGTGACATAACGGCCGCTAACCCAACCACTGCCAGCGCCTTAGTTAATTTATGCATAGTGTTCTCCGGACTGTTTTTGTAGGAAGAGATGTTTTTTGTCTGTTTTTTCGTCAACCACTCAAATCGCACGATTTTTAGTGGAAACGTTATCAATACTGTTTTTCAGCTCCAGTGCGGCTAGATGCGCTATTTAAAGCCACCTAACTTCAGCACACCCGGTAAGACGTTGACAGTTTTAGCCTGAATTATGCTTTGGAATGTAGAGCGCTATCACATCCAGAGATTACAGTTTGATTATCCATATATTCAGCAAATTTAACCTCTCTCTAACTTTTGACTGACATCACAAAAACGCTGTAGGAAGCAGAAAAGTACATACTTCCAGCTATCTACTCCTCACCGCTTGCCACGACTCACTCCTATCTTGGATAGCAATAAATCGGCTATTGCCAATCAACCCTTATGTTCTGCAATCGTTAGGAGCAACCACTTATGACAGGCGACGTTATAGCGGCAGAGAGTGCCATCCCGGCGAATAAGGCCATCTCCCTTGGGCTGGATTTTGGCAGCGACTCCGTCCGGGTATTGGCGGTTGATTGTCAGCATGGCACCGAGATCGATACCGAAGTGGTCTACTATCCACGTTGGCAGCAAGGTCTTTACTGTCAGGCGGCCAACAATCAGTTTCGCCATCACCCACTCGACTATATAGAAGCGATGGAGCAGGCTATCCGTCAACTGGTGGGCCGTCTCAGTGCCGAACAGCGCCAGCAGATTGTGGCTATCGGGGTCGACACCACCGGCTCGACACCCGCCCCGATTGATGCCCAAGGGCAGGTCCTGGCGCTACGCCCTGAATTTGCCGACAACCCAAACGCCATGTTTGTGCTGTGGAAAGATCATACCGCGATCGAAGAGGCCGAGGAGATCAACCGCTTATGCCGCAGCGGTGAGTTCACTGACTACTCACGTTATATCGGCGGCGTATACTCCTCCGAGTGGTTCTGGGCAAAAATCCTGCATGTGACCCGCGCAGATGCGGCGGTGCGTGATGCCGCAGTCTCCTGGATTGAGTTGTGCGACTGGGTGCCAGCGCTGCTATCGGGCACCACGGCACCAGCAGCTATTCAACGGGGCCGGTGCAGTGCCGGACACAAAAGTTTGTGGCATCCATCCTGGGGCGGCTTACCGCCACGGGAATTTTTGGCCGCACTGGACGCCACTCTGGTTAATGACCTCGATTGCCCTCTGTTTACCGAGACCTATACTGCCGAGCGCCCGGTGGGGTTGATTACCGCGCAGTGGGCTGAACGTCTGGGGCTACCGGCTACAGTGATCCTCGCGGGTGGCGCATTCGACTGCCATATGGGTGCCGTCGGTGCAGGTGCTCAGCCTTATACATTGGTCAAAGTGATTGGCACCTCCACCTGCGATATCTTGATTGCCGATGAAAAGTTGGTGGGTGAGCGCGCCATTGCCGGTATTTGTGGTCAAGTTGACGGCAGTGTGCTGCCCGGCTGGATTGGGATGGAGGCGGGTCAATCCGCCTTTGGTGATATGTATGCCTGGTTCAGCCGCTTGCTGAGTTGGCCGCTACATCAAGCCGCTTTAGCGCAGCCTGAGCTGCAACCGCAACTCAAACAGATTGAATCTACCCTGCTCGCCTCATTAACGGCGGCGTGGGCGAAAAATCCCTCCCTTGATCATCTGCCGATCGTGCTCGATTGGTTTAATGGCCGCCGCACCCCCAATGCCAATCAGCGGCTAAAAGGGGTGATTACCGATCTGAATCTCGGCACCGATGCTCCGACCCTGTTTGGTGGCTTTATTGCCGCCACGGCGTTTGGCGCACGGGCCATTATGGAGTGTTTTGAACAGCAGGATATTCCGGTGGAGAGTGTGCTGGCGCTAGGGGGTATCGCCCGCAAATCACCGGTTATCATGCAGGTGTGTGCCGATGTGATGAACCGCCCGTTACAGATAGTGGCCTCGGATCAGTGTTGTGCGCTGGGGGCGGCGATTTTTGCCGCCGTGGCGGCCGGCGTTTTTGCTGATGTCCCCACGGCGCAGCGCCATATGGCCTGCAAAATTGAACGGACTTTGACCCCCAATGCCGAGCAAGTTGCACGCTATCAGCAGCTCTATCAGCGCTATCAACAGTGGTGTTTATCAGCAGAACCACACTACGCCCCCGTCAGCGAGGCTATGCACTGATCTTAATGGTTAGCCTGATTTATAACTGCATATTAGTTACACCCTATTTATTAATTGGAGCATCAGATGGACGTATTCAAACAATCAGAAGTGTGGTTCGTCATCGGCAGCCAGAATCTGTATGGCCCTAAAACCCTGCAACAAGTGATGGATAATGCCCATCAGGTGGTCAACAGCCTCAACAGCGAAGCGGGTTTACCCATCAAGCTGGTGCTGAAACCTTTGGTCACCACGCCGGATGAAATTACCGCCCTGTGCCGTGAGGCAAATTACGAGACTGCCTGTATCGGGGTAATGACCTGGCTGCACACCTTCTCTCCGGCCAAAATGTGGATTGGTGGCCTGACAATTCTGAACAAGCCGTTGCTGCAATTCCACACCCAGTTTAATGCGCAAATTCCGTGGGAAACCATGGATATGGACTTTATGAACCTCAACCAGACCGCCCACGGTGGCCGTGAGTTTGGTTTTATCGGCGCACGTATGCGCCAGCAACACAGTGTGATCACTGGCCACTGGCAGGATAAAGCAGCACATCAGCGTATTGCTCAGTGGATGCGCGTGGCGGCCGCCAAACAGGAGAGCCAACAGCTGAAGGTGGCGCGTTTTGGCGACAATATGCGCGAAGTGGCCGTGACCGATGGCGACAAAGTGGCGGCCCAAATCCAGTTTGGTTACTCGGTTAACGCCTATGGTATTGGCGATCTGGTCACAGTAGTGGATGCCGTCAGCCAGGGCGATATTGCGACTCTGGTGGAGGAGTATGAAGCCACCTACCGCTTGACTGATGCGGTGAAACTTAATGGCAATAAACGCGAAAACTTGCTGGATGCCGCGCGCATTGAGTTAGGCATGAAGCGTTTTCTCGAGCAAGGCGGCTTTAAAGCTTTTACCACCAATTTTGAAAACCTGTATGGCCTGAAGCAGCTACCGGGCTTGGCGGTGCAGCGCCTAATGCAACAAGGTTACGGCTTTGGTGGCGAAGGTGACTGGAAAACCGCAGCACTGCTGCGCATTCTGAAAGTGATGGGCACCGGCCTGAAAGGCGGCACCTCATTTATGGAGGATTACACCTATAACTTCCAGCCGGGTAATGATCTGGTAGTCGGCTCCCATATGTTGGAAGTGTGCCCCTCGATTGCCAAAGAGCAGCAACCGCTGTTAGACGTCCAACATCTGGGTATCGGTGGTAAAGCCGATCCGGCGCGCTTGATCTTCTCGACGCCCGCAGGCCCCGCGCTGAATGCCAGCTTGATTGATATGGGGGATCGTTTCCGCCTACTGGTCAATGTGGTTGATACCGTTGAGCAGCCGCACCCCCTGCCAAAACTGCCAGTGGCACGGGCTATCTGGCAGGCGCAGCCCTCACTGGCCACCGCCGCCGAAGCCTGGATCATCGCCGGTGGCGCGCACCATACGGTATTCTCGCAAGCCATCGGGGTTGATGAGTTACGTCTGTATGCTGAGATGCACGGCATTGAGTTCCTGCTGATCGATAACCACACCACACTGCCAGCATTCAAAAATGAGATCCGCTGGAACGAGGTCTATTTCCACCTCAATCGCTAAGTGAATCGGTCACTCAAGGGCTTATCCCCCTGAGTGACCGGATCAATTACCCGGTTTGTAGCCGCCACAAGCGGGCATAAACCCCCGCCTGCTCCACCAGCGCCTGATGGCTGCCTTGCTCCAGTATTTGCCCCTCTTTTATCACCAAAATGCGGTGACATTGGCGCAGTGTGTTCAGCCGATGGGCAATACAGATCACCGTGCGATTGCGGATGATCTCCGGCATCTGGCGCATAATGGCGGCCTCTGACTCATAATCCAGCGCACTGGTGGCCTCATCAAGGATCAGAATTTTAGGGTCCGCCATCAGCGCCCTTGCTAGCGCTACCCGCTGCCGCTGCCCACCCGACAACATACAGCCCCGCTCCCCAACCGGCGTTTGATAGCCCTGCGGTAGCGACATAATAAAATCATGCGCCCCCGCCTGGCGGGCAATATGCTCCACCTGAGCCTCATCCGCTGTTGGCCGACACTGGCAAATGTTGTCCCTAATGGTGCCGGAGAACAACACGCTATCTTGCAAAACCACACTCATTTGACGGCGTAACGTGGTGGCATCCGTAATGGCCAGATCCTGCCCATCCACCAGAATCTGCCCATGCTGGGGGATATAGAGCCGCTGGAGTAGTTTGGTCAAGGTCGATTTGCCGCAGCCGGATGGCCCGGTAATGCCGATAAATTCGCCACCGGCAATCTCCAGATTGAGATTTTGTAACACTTCGGCGGTGTCGGGACGATAGCGAAAACGCACCTGTTTAAAGCTCAAACTCCCGCTCCGCTCACTCCCTGACGACAGCCCGGCACTTCCCGGCTCGGTCGGATAATCCAAAATAGTGCCAATCCGTCTCAGCGCCACTTGGGTGTGCTGGAAATCTTGCCATATCTGCGCCAGACGCAAGATAGGTTGAGTGACGTAACCTGAAAATAGGGTAAAGGCGATAAATTGCCCCGGGCTGAGATCTCCCAGCAACACGAGCTTCACCCCATACCACAGCAAGATCGCGGAGGTGACTTTATTGATCAGCATAATGCCCTGCTCAGCAATATTTGCCGTGCGCGCGCAGGCAAATGACGCACGCACATAGCCCGCTAATGATTGCCGCCAGCCGCGATTAAACTGACGCTCTGTCGCCGAGGTTTTGATGGTCTCCAGCCCGCTGATGGCCTCGGTCAAAAAGGCCGTATTCTGCGCACTGGCCTCATATTGCCGCTCCACCCGCTTACGTAATACCCCGCCCACCGCCCACCAAAACAGCAGATAGCACACCAACGAAAACAGCACTATCCATGTCAATTGGCTGCTATAGCAGAACATCACCGCGATAAAGGTGCCGACGAAAATGAGATCCAGCAGCATCGTCAGTGCAGATCCGGTCAGAAAGCTGCGAATTTGCTCCATTTCGCGAACTTTGGCGATGGTTTGCCCAGTTTGTTGCGCCGAAAAGTAGCCCAGCGGTAACCCCAATAGGTGACGATAGAGGCGGGTGTTTAGCTCTGCCCCGACACGACTGGAGAGATGGGAGAACAGCCAACCGCGCAAAAAGGTGTAACATGGCTCAGCTATTGCCAGTGCAATCATGGCACTGCCCAACACCATCAGGCTGCCAACGCCCCGGCTGACCAACACTTTGTCGATCACGGTTTCAAACAGCATGGGTGTCACCAACAAAATGCTCTGTAGCAGCAACGACACCAAAATAATGTTACGCAACTGGTGGCGATATTTGGCAATCACTGGGATAAACCAGCTAAAACCAAAGGCGGCTCTCTTCTGCGCCTGCTGCTCAGCTTTCGCCAGTAAGATAGCCTCACCAGACCACAAACGGCTAAGTTCCTGCTGGTTGATCTGCTGCTGTTGACCATTAGCGGCACAATAGATCACCGCCCCCTGCTCATTCAGCGCCAGCAGTACATACCACTGCGGGCCATCACTGAACAGAATAGGCAGCGCCAAATTGCCCAGTCGCTCAAGTTGTTGATACACCTTTCTGGCGCGTAAACCAATCCAGCCGGCACAGCGGCACAGCGCGATGCTATCTATTTTATCCGGTGTTAAGCCCAGTTGATGGGCTAATTGTGATGGCTCGACGGCCAGATCAAAGCAGGCGGCGGCACGGGCTAAGGCCGTCAGTGGCTGAATAAGCTCAGTTGAGGTTGCATTCGTCATATCAACGCTCCCTCATCGCTTCTGATTGGTACTCTTGCAGCGGGCTGAGTAGGTAGTCGATAACCCGCCGCTGGCCAGTTTTAATCTCTACGCTGACCGCCATCCCGGCCGAGAGGCGCACCGCTTTCCCCGCCACCATTAAGGTATCGCTATCCAGCCGGATGCGCGCCGGGAACACCAGCCCCAGTTGTTGGTCCTCCATGGCATCATGAGAGAGATGTTTGACTTCGCCCGAGAGGGTGCCGAATCGGGTGTAGGGGAAACTGTCAACCTTCACCTCCACCGCCTGCCCCGGTAACACAAAACCGACATCTTTGTTGAGAACCATAACGTCCAGCTCGAGCGGATGGTTTTCCGGTACTAACACCATGAGTGGTTGAGCCGCCGTCACCACGCCGCCCAGGGTGTGAACCGCCAACTGCTGGATAACCCCCGCCACCGGTGCACGTAAGCGCTGTTGGCGCTGTTTTTCCATTAACTTAATCTGCTCCTGCTCTAGCTGGTTGATCACCTCATGGGCCTTATTTAAGCGCTCCTGGTAGCTACGCTTTTTTTCAGCCAAATAGTGCAGGCGGGTTTGGGTCAGGTTACGGGTTTTCGCCTCTAAAATGGCCTGTTCGCTCTGAAAACGGCTGGCCTCTGCGCTGGCATTTAGCCATTCACGCTCCTGGACTAATAGCTCGACCTCCGCAATGGATTTGGATTTAGCTAAGGTTCGCAGTGCCTGTAACCGCTGATGGATATTTTTCATCAATACTTTTTGGTTGGCGATATTGGCAATGCCGGCCGCTATATGGGCTTGATTCACCGCCTGTTCGCTCGCCATACGTGCAAGCTCGGCATTGACCTCATCATGCTCTTTGCGCAACAGCGCCTGAGTCATCAGCAGCAAATCCTCAGGGGTATCAGGGGGTGAGACAAAATGTGCCTGCGGATCACTGCTCAGCAGTGCAACCATGCGCGCGGCCTCGAGCAAACGATGGATTAATTGCTTATTGATATTGCCCAGCTCCGCATCAATACCGATTGGGTTTAGCTCAAGCAACACCTGACCCGCCTCAACTCGGTCGCCATCGCGAACATTAATGGCCGCCACCACGCCAGGCTCCAATGGCTGGATCACTTTCGAGTGTTCAGAAACAATCACTTTGCCATTGGCGGAGGCGTGAATATCAAGTTTGCCGACAATCGACCAGAGAAGCACCAGCAGCAGTGTCAGCACCAGAAACCATGCGGTGCGCCGGGCGAGTGGGGCCACCGGCCGCTCAACGATATCCAAATATGCCGGCAGAAAATCATACTCATCGCGGGGGCGATCCGCCGGAAAGTAGTGCTGCCAGCGGCGTTTTATTGCATTAAACAGTGGCGATTTAGCCAAAAATTGCATCAACTTCATTTTGATTCCTCGTGGCTAAAATCAGCCTGTTGCTGCCAAAGTCGGGCATAGAGGCCATTACGTGCCAGCAGTTGCTCATGGTTAGCCAACTCAGCCACCCTACCTTGGGTGATGACGCCAATACGATGGCAATGCCGCACCGTCGAGAGGCGATGCGCAATAGTGATAACGGTTCGATTGGCAATAATGCGCGCCATATTTTTCTGCACTTCAGCTTGCGACTCATCATCCAGTGCGCTGGTGGCTTCATCGAAAATCAGAATGCGCGGGTTGGCAAGCAGGGTGCGGGCAATGGCAATCCGCTGACGCTGCCCGCCAGAAAGGGATGCGCCCCCCTCCGACAGCACCGTGTCGTAGCCCAATGGCAGCGCCAAAATAAAGCGGTGTGCTCCCGCCAGCGATGCCGCCTCCACCACCTCACTCAATGAGGCGGTGGGCCGTGAGTGAGCAATATTTTCACGCACCGTGCGATTGAACAGATAGCTCTCCTGCATCACCACCCCCACTTGCCGCCGCAAGTATTCGGGGGAGAAGTTGCCTATCGGGTAGCCATCCAAACTGATAACCCCTTGCTCCGCGACATAGAGCCGTTGCAGGAGTCGGGCCACGGTACTTTTGCCCGAACCGGATGGCCCCACCAGGCCAATATGCTCCCCGGCCCGCAGCGTGAGTGAGAAGTTACGCAGTACCGGGTCTAAATCGGGGCGATAGCGGAAATGCACATTTTGCAAAGAGATGTCACCGCGAATATGGCGGTCAGCGGAGGCGGCCCCGGCCGCCTGCTCCATCGGTAAGCTTAAAATATCGGATATCAGCATCAGCCCGACCTGCGCCCGAATGCTCTGTTGCCACAAATCGACCAACTTGCTCATCGGCATTAATGCCTGTACCGCCAACATGTTAAAGGCGATCAGTTGCCCAATACTGAGCTGCACAGCCATCACTTGGTACGCGCCAACCACGATCACCACCGCACCGGCCAGTTTTTGCAGTAACTGCGCCGTCTGGCTGCTGAGATTTTGCAGGTTTTGCACCTGAAAATTGGCTTGTGCATAGTCACGGGTTTGCGTCTCCCAGCGCTGCTGCATTTGCGGCTCTAGCGCCAGACTCTTTACCGTCTCAACACCAGAGACGGTTTCGGTTAAAAATGCGCCATTTTGCGCCGCGCAACCGCACAACACTTCCACTCTCTTTTGCAGTGGCCGGGTGGTCAAAGCGGCTAATAGCAAATAAAGCGGCACCGCCCCCAGAATAATTGATGTTAATAAAGGAGAGATGCACCACATAACCACAAATAATATAAGAGTAAAAACCACATCCACACATAATGTCAGGGCTGAACCGGTAATAAACTCACGAATATTATCTAACTCGCGCACTCTGGCGACAATATTCCCAACATGGCGCTGCTTAAAATAGCTTAATGGCAACTTAATTAAGTGCTTAAATAACTTACCGCCTAATAAAATATCAACCCGGGTGGTGGTGTGGGTGAAGATATATTCACGTAGGAATTTCAATACAACTTCATATACCCCAACTACCAGTAGCGTAATGATTAATACATCTAATGTTGTTAGTGCATTATGCACCAGCACCTTATCCATGATGACCTGAAAGAACAGCGGCGAGATCAGTGCCAAAAACTGTAATAACATGGATAATACCAGCACTTGGATCAGTGATTTTTGATGCTGGAGCAACACAGGAATAAACCAGCGGATATTAAAGCGTGAATGGCTACAATAGATCACCACCCCGCCCCACATATCAATAAGCTCCTGATAACTAATGATTTCAGGCTTATTGCTGTCGGCATGTTGCAGCAAAACTTGTTTTTCATTAAACCGCGCCAATAAAATAAAATTGCCTTGCAAATCACGAAATGCCAGGGGTAACTGTTCAGGTTTAATTTTATTTAATTGCTGTTTTTTGACTTTGAAACGTGCCGTGGTGGCACTTGAGAATTGCGACAAATAGCGCTGCAATAGAGCGACCGTGGCCATTGTCGAGCGATCTATTGCCGCACTCTGGCCAAAATCCTCAACAGTTTGCGAATTCAACCCCGCTAAACGGAGTAGCCGTGTGGCGCAGACCAGTGAGGAGTGAACATGGTTTTCCATAAATTACATTACCACCTAAATGTTTAGAGACGTCGCCACCGAAAAAATAGATACCGGACACGTCAAATAATATATAACGCAGGTATCATAGAGGGGGTTCTATATATAATCAGCATTAGATAAGAGTGTGTAATTTTTATTAATTAAAAAAATCTTGCTTGCAGATTAAAAGAGATATTCGATTCACATAATAAATACGCAAGATAATAGCATTAAATCTATATATTAATATTCCACCATTAAGCATCATACCTTAGAGCCAATGCACTATTTGCGCTGAGTCACGTCACATTTATTGATTTATATCGCCAATGACCAGGCTCTTTATGTGATAATTTTGCGCTGATTTATAGCTATCTGATCTATAGCCATAGTGGTTGGCTGCCGCCGTTTTATCACTGATAACAGGACTTTTTCTCGCCATGACACCGACAATACCCGCGACTGCCGATGAGCTATCCCCTATTGCTGATCTCCCTACTCCTGCTTTGAGCCATGACACCCGCTTGCTACCGATCCAACAGATTGCCCAGCAACTGGGTCTGTCGGCGGATGACCTCATCCCTTATGGTCATCATATGGCGAAAGTTGATATTCGCGCATTACGGCCGCAAGCCCCACAGGGCAAGCTGATTTTGGTCTCCAGTATTACCCCCACGCCCTTGGGGGAGGGTAAAACCGTCACGACAATTGGGTTAACTCAGGGAATCAATCGGTTAGGTTATCGCAGTGTCGCCTGTATCCGTCAACCCAGTCTTGGCCCTGTTTTTGGTGTTAAAGGGGGTGCGGCCGGCGGCGGCGCGGCGCAAGTGGTGCCGATGGAGAAGCTGAACCTGCATCTGACTGGCGATATCCATGCAATTAGCGCCGCGCATAATCTGGCCGCTGCCGCACTGGATGCGCGGTTGTATCATGAGCAGCGCCTGGGCCAGGACTTTAGCCCACAAACCGGTATGCCACTGCTCAATATTGATCCGCAGCAGATCCTCTGGCCACGGGTGGTTGATCATAACGATCGTGCGCTGCGCCAGATTCGGGTGGCTATCGGCGGTGGTAGCAATGGGGTTGAGCGGGCTGATCATGTGGAGATAACCGCAGCATCTGAATTGATGGCTATTTTGGCATTATCAGAAAATCTGCAAGAACTGCGCCAACGGATTGGGCGCACTATTTTGGCTCACTCCATCAGCGGCCAGCCGATTACCGCTGATAATCTGGGCGTCGCCGGTGCCATGACCGCGCTGATGAAAGAGACTATCCACCCGACACTGATGCAAACCAGCGAGCAGACGCCGGTGCTGATCCACGCAGGCCCCTTTGCCAATATCGCGCACGGCAACTCTTCCGTGCTGGCTGACCGCTTAGGGCTGCAACTTGCCGATTATGTGGTGACAGAAGCGGGTTTCGGTTCAGATATGGGGATGGAGAAGTTCTTTAATATCAAGTATCGCCAATCAGGTATCGCCCCGGCCTGTGTGGTGTTGGTGGCAACCGTGCGCAGCCTGAAAGCCAATAGCGGGGCTTTTGATATCAAACCGGGTCAGCCGCTCCCTGCTGCGATCCTCCGCGAAAATATTCCGCTGCTGAATGCCGGCTGCGCCAACCTTAAGTGGCACATTAATAACGCCAAGAGCTACGGCTTACCGGTGGTGGTGGCAATCAACCGTTTTCCTGACGATAGCGCCACCGAGCTGACACTGTTAGCGGACTATGCGCTCTCTGCTGGCGCACTGGCCTGTGAGCTAAGTGATGCTTTTGCCGAGGGGGGAGCCGGAACACTGGCGCTGTCCCAACAGGTGATCAATGCTTGCGCACAGGCGGCAAAACCTCGCTTGCCCTACCCTGATAGCGCCTCGTTGCAACAAAAACTGCACATTTTGGCCCAAAGCTATGGCGCGCGGGAGGTGACCATGACCCCGCAGGCGCGGCAACAGTTGGAGCAGATAAGCGCCGCCGGTTTTGCTCATTTACCCCTGTGCATAGCTAAAACACCACTGTCGATTAGCGCCGATGCCAGCCTAAAGGGGGTGCCGCATGATTTTGTACTGCCCATCACCGCCTGCGCCCTGTCAGCCGGTGCCGGATTTGTCCGCATCTATGCCGGTAACATTATGACCATGCCCGGTCTGGGCGCTCAACCTGGGTATTGCCATATCGATATAGATGACGAAGGACACATTTGCGGGTTAAGCTAGACCCATTCAGAAGAGTGATGGCCGCAGTATGGTTATCGCTTTTTATCAATAGATAAAAGGTTCACCATGTCTCAACCGCAGCAATATCAACGTATCGGGGGCTGGTTATTGGCTCCGCTGGCCTATCTTATTGTCACGCTGCTCAGTGCCACTTTAATGCTGACGCTGTATGCCATGGCCATTTTTACCCCAGCGTCGAGAGAGTATCTGGTGACCAACTCGCAGGCATTTACCTTGCAGTGGTACTTCTCCGTCATCACCACTGTTTTTATGTGGATTTATACCCTCTGGGTGATCTGGCTATTTTGCAGCCGCTCTCGGCGCCTGGTAAAATGGTTTACTCTTTGGCTACTCATCACGGTATTATTGGCGCTAAAAGCCTTCGCTTTCTCACCCATCAGTGACGATATGGCGTTACGTACCTTAGGGTGGCCTCTATTAGCGGCGGCAATTTTCGTGCCTTACATCAAGCGATCCCAACGGGTGAAGCATACTTTTACCGAGGATTAAGGGAATTAAGCACATTTCCCTCCTAAAATCGCAATAACCCTGCACTTCATCTGTTGTCGTCAGGCCGCCAATTTTGGATAATAGGCGGCTTTTATTTTTTTAGGTTCCGCAATGACTGAATACCTGCTCCTGTTCGTCGGTACTGTGTTGGTAAACAACTTTGTTCTGGTCAAGTTTCTTGGCCTGTGCCCGTTTATGGGTGTCTCCAAAAAACTGGAGACCGCCATCGGTATGGGGCTGGCCACCACTTTTGTCCTGACACTGGCCTCGGTTTGCGCCTGGATGGTTAACAGCTTTATCCTGCTGCCCCTAGGTTTGGTCTATTTGCGGACCCTCTCATTCATTTTAGTTATCGCAGTCGTGGTGCAATTCACTGAATTAGTGGTGCGCAAAACCAGTCCGGCACTTTATCGCCTGCTGGGTATCTTTTTGCCCCTGATCACCACCAACTGTGCGGTGTTAGGTGTTGCCTTGCTCAACGTGAATCAATCTCATAATTTCATGCAGTCGGCGGTTTATGGCTTCAGTGCAGCGGCCGGTTTCTCTCTGGTGATGGTGCTGTTCGCCGCTATTCGTGAACGGCTGGCCGTGGCCGACGTTCCTGCGCCCTTCCGTGGCTCCTCCATCGCCCTGATTACCGCGGGGCTAATGTCACTGGCCTTTATGGGCTTTACCGGATTGGTGAAGTTCTAATGATGTCGTTATGGATTGCCATTGGAGCATTAAGTACATTGGCGCTGATTTCAGGCGCAGTGCTGGGTTTTGCTGCCCGCCGTTTTCAGGTTGAGAGTGATCCGGTGGTTGAGCAAGTGGAAGCCATCTTGCCACAAAGCCAGTGTGGGCAATGCGGCTATCCAGGTTGTCGCCCCTATGCCGAAGCGGTCTCCAGCAATGGCGAAAAAATCAATAAATGCGCCCCCGGTGGCGAGCAAGTGATGCTCAAGCTGGCGGAGTTGCTGGCGGTGGAGCCACAACCGCTGGATGGCGACGAAGCGGCAGCCCATCCGCAGCGTAAAGTGGCTTTTATTGATGAGGCCAACTGTATTGGTTGCACCAAATGCATTCAGGCGTGCCCAGTCGATGCCATCGTCGGCGCAACCCGTGCCATGCATACCGTGTTGCCGGATCTCTGTACCGGCTGCGACCTTTGTGTCGCCCCTTGCCCGACCGACTGTATTGAGATGATCCCGGTGGCTACCACCACCGCCAACTGGAAGTGGGACCTGAACACCATCCCGGTGAAAAATCTTCCGCCTCAATTAGTCGCCTCGCAAATGATTCCGGTGAAAATGATAAGTGTGGAGCAAGATGTTTAAGCTGTTTACTGCCCGCCAACGCGACAATATTTGGGATTTTGACGGCGGTATTCATCCCCCAGAGATGAAGTTGCAATCCAGCACCGTGCCGATGCGGGTTGCCTCTTTACCTGATCAGATGATAATTCCGTTGCAGCAACATCTTGGGCCGGAAGGTGAATTGTGTGTTAAGGCCGGTGAACAGGTGTTAAAGGGCCAGCCGCTGACTGTTGGTCGCGGCCGCACGGTGCCGATACATGCATCGACCTCCGGAACCATCACCGCCATTGCCCCCCATACCACCGCCCATCCATCCGGGCTGGCAGAGTTGTGCGTACATATTACCCCCGATGGTGAAGACCGCTGGCGTCAACAGCAGCCGTGGGCCGACTACCTGTTGCGGGACAAAAATAGCCTGCTGGATCGCATTCATCAGGCGGGGATTGCCGGTTTAGGCGGCGCGGGTTTCCCAACTGCCAGCAAATTGCAGGGTGGCTTGAATAGCGTCACCACATTGATTATCAACGCCGCCGAATGTGAACCTTATATCACTGCCGATGATAGGTTAATGCAAGATCATGCCGATGAAGTGATCACTGGCATCGAGATTTTAATGCACTTGCTGCAACCTCAGCAGGTGTTGATTGGCATTGAAGATAATAAGCCGCAAGCCATTGAGGCCCTGCAACAGGCCCTGCTCGGCCACGATGATATTCAGTTGCGGGTGGTGCCCACCAAGTATCCCTCCGGTGGGGCCAAGCAGCTCACCAAGCTGCTGACCGGTCAAGAGGTCCCCTGCGGTAAGCACTCCTCATCCATCGGCGTGTTAATGCAAAACGTCGGGACCGTGGTGGCTATCAAACGAGCCATTATTGACGATCAGCCGTTAATCGAGCGGGTGGTGACATTAACTGGCGATGCACTATCAAAACTAGGGAATTTCTGGGCCAGAATCGGCACGCCAGTGCTGCATTTGCTGAAGTTGGCGGGGTTTCAGCCACAGAGCCAGCCAATGGTGATTATGGGCGGGCCATTAATGGGCTTCACCCTGCCCAGTTTAGAGGTGCCGATCGTTAAGATCAGTAACTGCATTTTAGCCCCCGCAGAAGCGGAGATGGGGCTATCCGAAGCGGAGCAATCCTGCATTCGCTGTGGTTTATGTGTCGACGCCTGCCCAGCCGGCTTATTGCCGCAGCAACTCTACTGGTTCAGCCGTGGTGAAGAGCATGAGAAGGCGCGCAATCATAATTTATTTGATTGTATTGAGTGTGGTGCCTGCGCCTATGTCTGCCCGAGCAATATTCCGCTAGTGCAGTATTACCGCCAGGAAAAAGCTGAAATACGCGCCCTCGATATTGAGAGTGCGCGCGCGGCTGAAGCCAAAGCCCGTTTCGAGGCCAAACAAGCCCGTCTGGCGCGGGAAAAGTTGGCCCGTGAGTTGCGCCATCAGCAAGCGGCGGTCAAATTGACCGCTACTGACCAGCAGACCGTTGAGGCTGCCGTTAACCGTCTCGCCCGACAACCGGAGAGCGCAGATTCAGTTATCAAGGTCACCGCCGGGCAAACGCCGGATAACAGCGCGGTGATCGCCGCCCGTGAGGCCCGTAAAGCCGAGGCCAGAGCGCGTCAGGCGGAGAAACAGCTAGCCGTCGAGGCTGCCACGCCAGCGGAGGGCGTTGATCCACGACAGGCGGCAGTGGCTGCTGCCATTGCCAGAGTGAAAGCCAAGAAAGCCGCGCAAGCAGCGCCACCATCAGTGGTTGAGCAGCCCGAAGCTGCCGCAACTGAAGAAGATCCGCGCAAGGCGGCAGTGGCTGCTGCCATTGCCAGAGTGAAAGCCAAGAAAGCCGCGCAAGCAGCACAACTGTCAGTGGTTGAGCAGCCCGAAGCTGCCGCAACTGAAGAAGATCCGCGCAAGGCGGCAGTGGCTGCCGCCATTGCCAGAGTGAAGGCCAAGAAAGCCGCGCAAGCAGCACAACCGCCAGTGGTTGAACAGCCCGAAGCTGCCGCAACTGAAGAAGATCCGCGCAAGGCGGCAGTAGCTGCCGCCATTGCCAGAGTGAAGGCTAAAAAAGCGGCGCAAACTGTTAACTCCGATTAAGGCGCATTAACCGATAAAGTGTGGCTACTACTCTGCCGACTCATGGGGCAGAGTCTTAGCTCACTGACATAAGATAGTTGTAATTGCATGAAATATCGCGCATTTTCGCTTCAGCATGGCAACTATCAACCTCAATAACTTCCATCTCTACACCACGGCCAAACTCTTCACGCAATTTGGGTAAAACGTCATTAAACAGGTAAATGGAGAACTTCACGCACTCTTTGGCACTGCCCTGATGGGATATCGACAAAAATTCGCCCGCAGGAATTGAAATATGATCTATTTCGCGATGCCCCTGAATTTCATGGCGTTTCTCTTTATCAACCGCCGTCGAATAGTGCACACTATTTTGACCTTGCTGACACTCATCGGCAGAGAACAGGGAGTAGACCCGCTGGCAAGAGAAGTTAACTTCCTTAAAGAAGTCGAGCAAGATTTCATCTTTCATCGCCATGCAAGATGAGTGCTGACCGCTGCAATGGTTGCGCTCATCAAAATCCAGCCGCCGTGTAAAGCCCACCAGCTGTTGCTCTGGTAAAGATATCCGCTTGATTTCTGGCATATAATTCTCATAGAAACCAAAACGGGGGATCATCCCCTGCACATCCCAATGCGCCATTTGGCGAAAACTATTGGGTGTGATACCAAAACGCTTCTTAAATGTGCGGGTGAAGGTCTGCTGTGAGTCAAAACCTAACTCATCAGAGATCTCAATAATTGGCCGCCGCGAGATGCGCAACGCCACGGCAGCTCGGGTCAGTACCCGCCCGCGTATATAGGAGGCTAATTGTAACCCCACAATACTTTTAAATTTCCGTTGCAAGTGCCATTTTGAATATCCTGAAATCTTCGCCACATCGTCCAATGTGGGCCTCTTTTCTAAATTGATTTCAATCCACTCAATTAACTCTTCTATAAACAATATGTCTTCGTTTATCATTTCATTATTCTTTGAATATATAATTATAATGCATAGTACATTAATCTATCATTATGCCAATGCTTTTCTCAAATCTAAATTTGAACGTTAATAAATCGTTAAGTTACAATTGGTTACCACTTGATTGAGTGATAAAAAAACCTATTAAAACAATGGCATCAAGTTGCCTTTCTGATCCGAGCAGTTAATTACTCTACTTATCTACTCATCAGTTTTTTTGCTATATCCGTGTAACTATCACGATATAAATTGCAAGTTAAATCTTTAAATTAGCGCTATTAATGAGAACATTTGGGGCGTTAATATTCTCATGCTAGATGAGTAATAACCCTATAATTAAGGCGTATTACACGCCGCTTGAATAGGGTAGAATGCGCGACACAATTATCCCCGATGACGGCTAAGTGTATCGCTGCCCGCAAGAGTCGCTTGCTCGCACAGCACCTGCATTTAAGAGCCCGGTTAAGCATTCGACATATGGTTGCCATTTCATGAAATTCAGGCCAGTAACACCGACCCAGAACCGAGGGTTGCAGATAGCCAGTTCCCCTTTTACCCATAACCAGCGTAGCACCCGCAGCATCATGCTACTGGTGATTCTGGCCTGCATTCCGGGCATCCTCGCCCAGACCTACTTCTTTGGTTACGGCACTCTGATACAGGTGGCGTTAGCCATGATCACCGCCCTATTGGCTGAAGGGGCCGTTTTGCAGTTACGTAAACAACCGGTGCTGATTCGCCTACAGGATAACTCCGCCCTGCTGACTGGCTTACTGTTAGGCATCAGTCTGCCGCCACTGGCTCCCTGGTGGATGATTGTCTTGGGCACCCTATTTGCTATCGTCATCGCCAAACAGCTCTATGGTGGCTTAGGGCAAAACCCATTTAATCCGGCGATGGTCGGCTATGTGGTTCTGCTGATCTCATTCCCAGTGCAAATGACCAGTTGGCTGCCACCGCTGCCGCTACAGGGCACACCGGTCGGATTTTATGACAGCTTGCTGACCATTTTCACCGGGTATACCCACAGTGGTGCCGATATTCATCAGTTGCAGATTGGTTTTGATGGCGTCAGTCAGGCCACACCACTGGATAGCTTCAAAACCGCCTTGCGCTCACAACCCGCCGCACAAATACTGCAACAGCCCATCTTTGGCGGAACCTTAGCTGGCGTGGGCTGGCAGTGGGTTAATCTCGGTTTTCTGGCCGGTGGCTTGTTACTGTTATGGCGCAGAGCCATTCACTGGCAGATCCCCGTGAGCTTCCTGCTGGCACTGGCAGGTTGTGCTGCTATTAGCTGGAGTGTCGCCCCACAAAGCTTCGCCTCACCGATGCTGCATCTGTTTTCCGGCGCGACTATGCTAGGCGCATTCTTTATCGCCACCGATCCGGTCAGTGCTTCTACCACCCCCCGTGGACGTCTGATTTTCGGCGCATTAATTGGTATTTTAGTGTGGTTAATCCGGGTTTATGGCGGCTATCCTGACGGTGTCGCCTTTGCGGTGCTACTCGCCAATATTACCGTGCCGCTGATTGACCACTATACCCAGCCACGGGTTTATGGCCACCATCGCGCCGATAAACGCAGCCGTACCAATAAATAGGGGCCATTATGCTAAAAACAATGAAGCGTCACGGTATCACGCTGGCACTGTTTGCCGCTGGGGCCACCGGATTGACGGCGGTGGTTAATGCCTTGACCGAGACTACCATCGCCCATCAAGCCGCTTTGCAACAAAAAGCGCTGCTGGATCAGGTGGTGCCGGCTGAAAACTACGACAATGATATGCAGGGTGAATGTTACGTTGTCACTGATCCTGCTCTGGGTAATATGGCCCCTCACCGCCTCTATCTGGCACGCAAGGAAGGTAAGCCGGTGGCCGCCGCCATTGAGACTACCGCGCCAGATGGCTACTCTGGTGCTATCCAACTATTGGTGGGTGCCGATTTTCAGGGTAATGTTCTGGGCAGCCGGGTGGTTGAACACCACGAAACACCGGGCCTGGGTGATAAAATTGATATTCGTATCTCTGATTGGATTAGCCATTTCAGCGGCAAACAGGTCGATGGTGAGCAAGATAAGCGCTGGGCGGTGAAAAAAGATGGCGGTGATTTCGATCAATTTACCGGGGCCACTATCACCCCCAGAGCGGTGGTTCGGGCGGTGAAAAACACCGCGCTCTATTTGGAAACCCTGCCCAGCAAGCTTGATAACTTGCCGGTCTGTGGAGAGAGTCAATGAGTGAAGCAAAAAATCTGTTAGCCCAAGGGCTATGGAAAAACAACTCGGCACTGGTGCAGCTGCTGGGCCTCTGCCCACTGTTGGCGGTCTCATCGACCGCCACCAATGCCCTCGGTTTGGGGCTAGCCACCACCCTGGTGCTGGTGTGCACCAATACCGCGGTATCGGCGCTGCGCCGCTGGGTGCCGAATGAGATCCGCATCCCTATCTATGTGATGATCATCGCTTCGGTGGTCAGTACCGTGCAAATGCTGATTAACGCCTATGCTTTTGGCTTATATCAATCGCTAGGGATATTCATCCCGCTGATTGTGACCAACTGCATCGTGATTGGTCGCGCGGAGGCTTATGCCGCCAAAAATCCGGTGGGGTTATCGGCGCTGGATGGCCTGGCGATGGGGCTAGGGGCAACCTGCGCACTCTTCGTGCTGGGTTCACTACGTGAAATTTTGGGTAACGGCACCCTATTTGATGGCGCCGATATGCTACTGGGGAGCTGGGCAAAAGTGCTGCGCATTGAAGTGATGCATTTAGATAGCCCGTTCCTGCTGGCGATGCTGCCACCGGGTGCCTTTATTGGCTTAGGGCTGTTGCTAGCCGGTAAGTATGTCATTGATGAGAAAATAAAAGCGCGCAAAGCCAGTGCCCTGGCAACAGCGCCACAAGATCAGGATATCGCGGCAGAGAAAGCCCTATGAATAGAGAGAAACGTGTCGCCATTTTGACCCGTCTGCGGGACAATGACCCGCATCCCACGACCGAGTTGGTCTATACCACCCCTTTTGAGTTGCTCATTTCGGTGCTGCTTTCAGCACAGGCAACTGACGTCAGTGTTAATAAGGCCACCGCCAAACTCTATCCGGTGGCCAATACCCCACAAGCAATACTGGATCTAGGGGTTGAT
Source organism: Yersinia bercovieri ATCC 43970 (assembly GCF_013282745.1). Lineage (NCBI taxonomy): Bacteria > Pseudomonadati > Pseudomonadota > Gammaproteobacteria > Enterobacterales > Yersiniaceae > Yersinia > Yersinia bercovieri. The sequence continues at coordinate 3,459,140 of NZ_CP054044.1, read as the reverse complement.
GGCCTAAAGTCATACATTAAAACTATAGGTCTGTTTAATACTAAAGCTGAAAATGTGATTAAAACCTGCCGTATCTTGCTGGAACAGCATCACGGCGAGGTGCCTGAGGATCGTGCAGCCCTGGAAGCGCTGCCCGGTGTGGGCCGCAAAACCGCCAATGTGGTGCTGAATACGGCCTTTGGTTGGCCAACCATCGCGGTAGATACCCATATATTTCGTGTCTGTAACCGCACCGGTTTTGCCCCCGGTAGCAATGTTGATCAGGTGGAAGCCAAATTGCTCAAAGTGGTGCCCGCTGAATTTAAGCTCGATTGCCACCACTGGCTGATTCTCCATGGGCGCTATACCTGCATTGCCCGTAAGCCCCGCTGCGGTTCCTGCCTCATTGAGGATTTGTGTGAATATAAAGAGAAAGTTTATCCGGAGCATTGATACATATCCCCTTTTGGTTTGGCAGGGCCAGCAATGATGGGCACAGATAGGCCCATGAATTTAACTGGGAATTTCCTTGCAACAAGATATCTCGCTTGCCCGATGAGGCTGATTCGCGTAAAACTGTCAGCCGGATTAAACCCACTCACTACCGCATTCACTGGACGCTATGTTTCAAGATAACCCGCTGCTGGCGCAGCTAAAACAGCAACTTCACACTCAGACCCCGCGCGTTGAAGGCGTAGTGAAAGGTACTGAGAAAGGCTTTGGCTTTCTTGAGGTAGACGGACAGAAAAGTTATTTTATTCCGCCACCACAGATGAAAAAAGTGATGCATGGTGACCGGATTATTGCCACCCTGCATACTGATAAAGATCGTGAAATTGTTGAGCCAGAGAGCCTGGTGGAGCCATTTTTATCCCGCTTTGTCGGCCGCGTACAGCGAAAAGATGATCGCCTCTCTATCGTCCCGGACCACCCACTGCTGCGTGATGCAATTCAGTGCCGTTCTGCCACCGAACTGCCCCATGACTTCCAGAGCGGTGATTGGGCAGTGGCTGAAATGCGCCGCCATCCATTAAAAGGCGATCGTACTTTTCAGGCGGATCTGACCGCCTTTATTACCCATGGCGAAGACCACTTTGTGCCTTGGTGGGTCACATTGGCCCGTCATAATTTGGAGCGTGAAGCCCCAGTGATGGTGGAATCTGCCCTGCATGATGCTGATCTGCAACGTGAAGATCTCACCGCGCTCAATTTTGTCACCATTGACAGCGCCAGCACCGAAGATATGGATGATGCGCTCTATGTGGAGGACAAAGGGGATGGTTCCCTGTTGTTGACCATCGCCATTGCCGATCCGACCGCTTATGTCGATGAAAACAGTGAGTTGGATTTAATCGCCCGTAAACGTGCATTTACCAACTATCTGCCGGGCTTTAACATCCCGATGCTGCCACGGGATTTGTCCGACAATCTCTGCTCATTGCGGCCAAATGAGCGCCGTCCGGTAGTGGTGTGCCGTGTCACTATCGCCGCTGATGGTGCTTTGGGTAACGATATTCGTTTCTCTACCGCCTGGGTCGAATCTAAAGCCAAGCTGGTTTATGACGAAGTGTCCGACTGGCTGGAGGGTCAGGGTGACTGGCAGCCGCAAACCCCTGCGATAGCACAGCAAATCACCCTGCTTAAACAGGTCTGTGAGGCGCGCAGCCATTGGCGTCAGGCACACGCGCTGGTGTTCAAAGACCGCCCAGATTACCGCTTCCTGCTGGGTGAGAAAGGCGAAGTGCTGGATATCATCGTTGAACATCGCCGCATCGCTAACCGCATTGTTGAAGAGTGCATGATTGCCGCCAACGTCTGTGCCGCCATTGCGCTGCGTGATAATCTTGGCTTTGGCATTTATAACGTGCATACCGGTTTTGATCCGGCGCTGGTTGAGCAGGCCGCCACGGTGTTGCAAGCCAATGGGGTTGCAGCTGACCCACAGGCGCTGCTGACCCTGCCGGGCTTTTGTGAGTTGCGCCGCCATCTTGATGCGCTGCCAACCCAGTTCCTCGACAGCCGTATCCGCCGCTTCCAGACCTATGCCGAAATCAGCACCACTCCCGGCCCACACTTTGGTTTAGGGCTGGAGGCTTACGCCACCTGGACCTCACCTATTCGTAAATATGGCGATATGGTCAATCACCGCCTGCTGAAAGCTATCATTACCGGCCAGCCAGCAGAGAAGCCACAAGATGAGATAACCGTGCAATTGGCGGAGCGCCGTCGGCTGAATCGGATGGCGGAACGCGATGTCGGCGATTGGCTCTATGCCCGCTATCTGCAACCTCAGGCCGGCACTGATACTCGCTTCGCTGCGGAGATCATTGATGTGACCCGTGGTGGCCTACGGGTGCGCTTGCTGGATAACGGCGCCGTGGCCTTTATCCCCGCGCCATTTATTCATGCGGTGCGTGATGAGATGGTGTGCAGTCAGGAGAGCGGCACCGTGCAGATTAAAGGTGAGACGGTTTACAGCCAGAGCGACAAAATTGAGGTTCGTATTGCAGAAGTTCGCATGGAGACCCGCAATGTGGTGGCCCGCCCGGTGGTTTAACCGGATTAACGGCCTGAAATAGTGGCGTGAGTTTGATAATAAGCCGTGGTGATGCCAAACATCCCACGGCTTTTTCAATTTTGAGCCATGCAATTAACTACCGTTATAGTGACTAACAGAAAGATTCACATAAACATCAGTATATGTAAAAAAGTGCTACCAATTATGACGTAAAAACATTTTACACTTCACAAATTTCACTTCTGCTACTTTTTTTTTACATCAAAACTCCTAAGTTAAGTGATCGTGATATCCCCCTACCAAACGAAGGAGTCGTTACCCATGAAGAACGTCAAGACTGTCGTCATTTGGCTGACCGTGGCGTTAATAGGTGCATTTGCCTTTGCCATGCTGGCACTTAGCCGAGGTGAGCATGTTAATGCCATCTGGTTGGTGATTGCGTCGGTAGCCTGCTACAGCATCGCTTATCGTTTTTATAGCCTCTTTATTGCCAAAAATGTCTTTGAGCTGGATGATCGCCGCTTAACCCCAGCGGAGCGCCGCAATGATGGTTTAGATTATGTCCCGACCAATAAGTGGGTGTTGTTCGGCCACCACTTTGCCGCTATCGCCGGGGCGGGGCCATTAGTGGGGCCAATTCTGGCCGCGCAGATGGGCTTTTTACCCGGCACCATCTGGATTTTGGTTGGGGTGATGATGGCCGGTGCGGTACAGGATTTCTTGATCCTGTTTATCTCCACCCGCCGCGACGGCCGCTCGCTGGGGGAGATGGCAAAACAGGAGCTGGGTGCCTTTGCGGGGGTTATCACCATGCTAGGGGCATTGGGCGTGATGATTATCATCTTGTCTGCGCTGGCATTAGTGGTGGTTAAAGCGCTGGCAGACAGCCCATGGGGCCTGTTTACCATCGCGGCAACCATTCCGATCGCCCTGTTTATGGGCGTCTATATGCGCTTTATCCGCCCCGGTAAAATTGCTGAGGTGTCATTAATCGGTTTCGTACTGATGATGGCCGCCATCATTTATGGTGGCAATATCGCCGCCGACCCTTACTGGGGGCCGCTCTTCACCCTGCACGGCACCACCCTGACCTGGGTGCTGATTATCTACGGTTTTATTGCCTCAGTGCTGCCCGTGTGGCTGCTGCTGGCGCCACGGGATTACTTATCCACCTTCCTGAAAATTGGGGTCATTATCGGTTTGGCGGTGGGGATCGTCTTCGCCATGCCGGAAATGAAGATGCCTGCGGTGTCGCGCTTTATTGATGGTAGCGGCCCGGTGTTCTCCGGCAGCCTGTTCCCGTTCCTGTTTATCACCATTGCCTGTGGCGCAATCTCGGGCTTCCATGCCTTGGTGGCCAGTGGCACCACACCGAAACTGATTGAGCGCGAAAGCCATATCCGCTTTATCGGCTATGGTGCAATGTTGATGGAGTCCTTTGTCGCCATTATGGCGTTAATCTGTGCCTCGGTTATCGATCCCGGCGTCTACTTCGCCATGAACTCGCCAGTGGCATTGATTGGTTCCACCGTCGAGAGCGCGGCGCTCGCCATCAATAGCTGGGGATTTGTGGTCACCCCAGAGACCTTGACGATGATAGCCCAGGATGTCGGCGAGAAGTCGATTCTATCACGGGCCGGTGGTGCGCCGACCTTTGCGGTTGGCATGGCCCATATCATCAGTGAAGTCTTTAACAGCCGCAACATGATGGCCTTCTGGTATCACTTCGCCATTCTGTTTGAAGCGATGTTTATTCTGACCGCCGTCGATGCCGGTACCCGCGCTTGCCGCTTTATGGTGCAGGATCTGGTGGGGGTGGTGGTACCAGGCCTCGCCAATAACCGCTCATGGCTGGGTAATTTATCCGGCACCACGGTCGCCGTGGCCTGTTGGGGCTTCTTCGTTTACCAGGGGGTGGTCGACCCACTAGGCGGCATCAATACCTTGTGGCCACTGTTCGGCATTGGTAACCAGATGCTAGCATCAATGGCGCTGATTTTAGGGACGGTGGTGCTGTTTAAAATGAAGAAGCAGCGCTATGCTTGGGTAACCATAGTGCCAACCATTGGGCTGTTTATCACCTCAATGACCGCCGGCTTCCAGAAGATTTTCCATGAGAAACCGAGTATTGGTTTCCTGGCTCAGGCGCGGAAATTCTCTGCCGGGGTTGAGCAAGGGGTATTAATCGCCCCAGCCAAGAGTATTAAGGATATGGAAACTATCGTGTTCAATAATCAGATCAACGCGGCGTTATGCGCCTTCTTTATGCTGGTCGCGATAACCATGTTGATCTCATCGGTGTTTGTGGTGCGTCGGGCGCTGAAATCCAGCCAGCCAACCACCCATGAATCTGAAATTGTCTTCCGTGAGGAGGCTCTCCGTGGCTAATGCAGGTCTCCCTTTCCGCCCACGATCAGCAAGTGCGCCGCACCGGATTACGCGCTGTATTCCGCTGGTGCCAGTGGTCGCTCACCCCACCCATCTACGGGGTTGGCTGCGCTTGATTGCACAACGTGTCGCGCAGAGTTTTCGCCTGATGGTGGGGGTACAGGATTACGGTAATTATGTGAATCATATGCGCCGTCATCACCCAGAAACCACACCAATGAGTGAGCGGGAGTTCCACCGCTACTGTCTGGATGCGCGTTTTCCGAGCAAAGCAGGCAAATTGGGAAAATGCCCTTGTTAAGGGTGAAAAACTAAGTGACACCGTAACGCCCTGTTAACCATTTGCAGGGCGTTTTTCTATGCTCGCCGCGTGCGGTCACCGCGCTAACGCCTGCGGCCACAGCAACACAACCGGCCTGTTTTGCTAGCTAAGGATTGCTGAGCCAAATGCGCCCTGCCAATCATGCTCAAACTGCTCTACCGCCGCTTTTACCGCTGGCGTGCTGATAAACAGCTCAGCCACATCCACCGGGATGGTGACCGACTGACAGCCCGCTAACAGACAGTCAAGCACCTGCCGTGGTGTGCGGAAACTGGCCGCCAGCACTTTTGCCCCCGGCGCATGTAAAGTCAGTAACTGCTGCAACTCACGCACCATCGCAATACCATCACCACCCTGTGCATCCAGCCGATTTACGTATGGCGCGACATACTCTGCCCCAGCCAGGGCTGACAGCAAGCCTTGCCCCGCCCCATAAACTGCGGTGCCGAGTGTCGGGATCGACATCGCTTTCAATTTCTTAATCGCCGCCAACCCCTCCGCCGTGGCTGGAACTTTGATCACCAACCCAGGGACGCGCTGTGACAACAGTACCGCTTCAGAGACCATCAACTCGCAATCACTGGCCAGCACTTGCGCGAAAAGCTTGCCAGTGCCGCCCAGCGCATCACGCAGTGCTGGTAGTACTTCCCAGATAGATTTACCTGCTTTCGCCAGAATGCTCGGATTAGTGGTCACCCCTTGCAGGGGCAATATACGTGCCAGCCGTTTTACTGCGGCCACATCTGCGGTGTCGAGATAAAGCTCCATAAAAACCTCCGATTTGGATGAGTTAAGCGGCCAGACGGGTCAAGCTAATAACCCAACTGAACGAATAGATTAGTGATAAATCATTAGCCGCAATCATAGACCAATCAGCAATTAATAGTGTGATCCACATCAATTAACCTTCATTCGAAAGTTATATAAACTTCGAACGAAAGAAATTACCCTTTTAGTTAACCCAATATCAGCCACTCGCGGCTTTGTGGTTAGTTTCGCTTTTACCTGAGCAATAGCGCGTATTATCCTTGCTATCTAGGGTATTATTTATCGACACTGAATTGACAAATAAGTGACAGCGTCACTATTTACTCTCTTTATTCCTCTGGAGTGCCATAAGAGTGCCATGAACCCAAGACAGCAGACAATTTTACAATTGGTCAATGAGCGGCAACGGATCAGCGTCAATGAGTTAGCGCAAACCACCCATGTCTCTGAGGTGACCATCCGGCAAGATCTCAACGTGCTGGAAAAACGGGGTTTACTCAAGCGAGTCCACGGTTCAGCGGCGGCGCTGGAGAGTGACGATGTCGATGTGCGCATGATGACCCATTTTGCGATGAAGCAAAAACTGGCTAATTATGCCGCTTCACTGGTCAACGACGGCGAGACAATCTTTATCGAAAGTGGCAGTAGCAATGCCCTGCTGGCGCATCATCTGGCTCAACGACCAGAGATAACCCTGGTGACCGTGAGCGGCTATATTGCGCGCCAATTGAAAGACTCGGCCTGTGAGGTCATCCTGCTCGGCGGCATTTATCAGAAAAAGAGTGACAGCATGGTTGGCCCATTGACGCAACTCTGTCTACAGCATGTGCATTTTAGTAAGGCGTTTATCGGCATTGATGGCTATCAGCTAGATAGCGGTTTCACTGGCCGTGACATATTGCGGGCGGAGGTCATCAACAGTGTGTTAGCGAAAGGCGCGGAAAATATTATTTTGGCCGATGCCTCAAAATTTGGTCTGGTACATCAAAACCCGCTGGCACCGCTAGCGGCGATCAGTCGGGTGATCACTGATAGCCGCCTGCCCGCAGGCTATCAACAGTCGTTGATGGCTGAGGGCATTCAGGTCGATATCCTCAGCGCATAACCCGTGCAACAGTGAGCACGGGTTGCTTGATAGCTCAGCCATTACTGCCCGTAATATGCATTTTTTCCATGTTTGCGAAGATAGTGTTTATCCAGCAACTGCGACTGCATATCGCCTAATTGTGGATTCAATTGGCGGGAGAAGATCCCCATATAGGCCAGCTCTTCCAGCACCACGGCATTGTGTACCGCATTATCAGCACTGCTTCCCCAGGCAAAGGGGCCATGGGAATTCACTAACACCGCAGGTACATCTTGCGGCTGAATGCCCCGCTGCTGGAGTGTCTCGACAATCACCTTGCCGGTCTCCCACTCATAACGGCCCGCAATCTCTTCGGCCGTCATCTGGCGGGTACAGGGGATGGTGCCATAGAAATAGTCCGCGTGCGTGGTGCCCCACGCCGGGAGATCCAGCCCGGCTTGCGCCCAGATGGTGGCATGGCGTGAATGGGTATGCACAATGCCGCCCACTTGCGGAAAATGAAGGTAGAGCACCCGATGTGTATCCGTGTCGGACGAGGGCTTTTTACTGCCCTCCACCACTTTACCGGTTTCCAGCTCCACGACCACCATGTCATCCAGCGTCATCACATCATACTCCACCCCGGAAGGCTTAATGACCAACAAACCACTTTGCCGGTCAACGGCACTGACATTACCCCAAGTGAATGTCACCAGATGATGGCGCGGGAGAGCCAGGTTAGCGGCAAGGACTTGCTGCTTCAGTTCGTTGAGCATCGTCATATCCTGAATAACTGAATTTCACTCATTTTCAGCGCCACAGGTCAGAACAGGTATGGGATAAATGGCTATAAACTGCGTAAGGATCAGCTGGAAAGCGCCGTCTGAGAGACGCGCGGGCAAAAAGTAATATTTTATTTAGCACTGACAATGAGTTAATCGTGCCTTTTACCTCAGATAATGCCTAATTGCCGCGTTTCCCCAGACAAATTAAGACTATTTACCTATCAAATGATTCACGGATATTTATACTAGTTTCTATCGATGACAAAACGACTTTTCAGCATTAATCTCGAATTTAAGCCAATATGGCCATTTTTATTCTAAACACTCACAAATTGAGACGACGGCTAAAATTGATATAATGCCTATAATTAGTAAGGCAACATCAATTTGGCACCGATAGATGCGGAGATAACATTGAAGATTTATCACCTGATCTATCCCTACCAAAAGCTAACGTCAGGAGAATAGTTATGATGAACACTAAACGATTGGCTACTGCAGCATTAGCGCTAACACTCGCCTTTTCACTGTCTGCTTGTTCTAACATGTCCAAACGTGACCGTAATACCGCCATTGGTGCCGGTGCCGGTGCTGTCGGGGGCGCGGTTCTGACCGGTAGTACGCTGGGAACATTAGGTGGTGCCGCTATTGGTGGGGTTATTGGTCATCAGGTCGGCAAATAACTTTATCCTGCGTACTTGACGTTGCAGGGGTGTTAGCTACGTTTACTCACCCGAATCACTTACTTATGTAAGCTCATCGGGGCGTTCACTTGCTGCCTACCTGCAACGCCAATGACTTTGGATAACATTTTATCTAGTTGAAACTGTGCTGATGAGAAAGTGGATAATTGCAGCCCCCTTAGGGGTAATCACTCAGCCAGGCTCCAGGCAATAAATTGGGTTATCAATAACCTCATATTGTATATCAGCCCCCCGCCAGCTTAACTTTCATTCCTTTGGCTTCCAGCAGCTGCTTCAACAGGTCGCGCTTATCGCCCTGAATCTCAATAACGCCCTCTTTAACTGAGCCACCGCAACCACACTTTTTCTTCAACTCCGCCGCGAGTTTTTCTAACTCGACATCACTGACGTCAATACCTGTAATCAGGCTCACGCCTTTTCCTTTGCGGCCACTGGTTTGACGCAAAATGCGCACAGTGCCATCACCTTTAGGTCGTTCAGCCTTAACTTCCGGCTCACTGATGCGGCCAGTGTCAGTGGAGTAAACCAGGCGGCTATTATCACTACTCATTATAATGCCCCCTGACTCAGTGATGCCAGAATGTCACGTAGCGTCTTCTCTGGGTCAGCCGATTGGGTAATCGGACGCCCGATCACCATATAATCGACGCCAGCTACCACCGCCTGCTCAGGTGTCATAATGCGCCGCTGGTCGCCGGCATCGCTGCCCTGCGGGCGGATCCCTGGGGTAACTAGCTTAAAATCAGTGCCACAAACCTGTTTCAAGCGCACCGCTTCATGAGCAGAACAGACCACGCCATCTAAGCCGCAATCCCAGGTCAGTTTCGCCAAGCGCTCGGCGTGTTCAGCCGGGCTGATATTGATGCCGATATCACGCAAATCCTCGCCATCCATGCTGGTTAACACGGTAACGGCAATCAGTAAGGGGGCTTGTGACCCATAGGGCAATAGGGCTTCTTTCGCCGCCGTCATCATGCGCGCGCCACCACTGGCATGGACATTCACCATCCAGACGCCGAGTTCTGCGGCAGCGGCTACGGCGTGAGCGGTGGTATTGGGGATATCGTGGAATTTCAAATCGAGAAAAACGTCGAAACCGCGCTGTTGAAGATCACCAATCAGCTGCGGGCCAAATAGGGTAAACATCTCTTTGCCCACTTTTAATCGGCAATCACGAGGGTTTACACGATCAGCAAAGGCTAACGCAGCGTCTTTATTGGCATAATCCAGTGCGACAACGATGGGGGAAGAGATCGGGCCACTGTTATTAGTTTTAGTTGCAGACGTCATTTTTAAGCCTTTTTCAGTCAAAAAATAGTGATAACGCCGACATTCTACAGGGTGTGTCACTTAAATTACAGCGATCGGGCAGCCCGGCGTTGCCGCCGATGTGTCAGCCTTTGACAGGCTGAGTCAATTTACGTCAAGCGGGCGCCAGCATCATAGCCAGAGTTGCGTAAAATAGTTTCAAGAAGCGTAAATTGTTGATCAAATAATTTGATTTAAATAATCAGATCTTTGTGATTTTCATTCAACAGCAATGCTATATCATTCACTCCATCGCAAGGCATTGATTGTCTGGCAAGCAAATAACTCAAACCTTAACTATACAAATAATATGTAATAAATGGAGTTTCACATGAAAAGCATCAAATACATCGTTCCAGCATTGGCCCTCTCTTTCGCATCATTTGCCAGCATTGCGGCAACGCAAATCCAGCACACACCATCAACTGGATTGAATGAAATTGGCGTAGTCTCAGCCAGCAGCGCCGGTACATTAACTGATTTAGAGAGTGCTTTGGCGAAAAAAGCGGAAGATGCTGGTGCAACATCGTTCCTGATTACTTCAGCGACCGGCAATAACAAACTGCACGGCACAGCGGTTATTTATCGTTAATTCTTACCCCTCATCAGGTTAACTCTGTGTCTACCCGTAAAAGAGCGCTTTGGCGCTCTTTTGCTATTCTCGAATGTGAATTTTTTGTGACAGTCGTGTTATCCCCTAGACAGATCTTCGTCCCTCGCTTAGCTTGGTATTTTCCCTAAATTGAAGGTTATATAATGAGTGAAATATCGACATTAACCATTAAAATCCCTCTGGAATTAAAAGAGAAAATCAAAGCAGCCGCCTTAGAAAAACAGTTTTCTCTCAGTACCGAAGTCTGCGAAAGATTAGAACAAAGTTTTGAGGTTGATGTTAAAAGCACCAAAGGCGGCCGTAAAGAGGCCAAATTGCATCACAGCGAGATTGATAACCAAGGTGTAGAAGAGATTTCAGAACAGCCGCTAAGCCAAAAAGAGTTGAAGAAACTACGCCAATTGCTGAAAGCACCACAAAAGAAAAAATAAGTTTCCATCACCTTATATTGCAATATGACCAATAGATTTCGAGGTGCAGGAAAGCGGCAAACAAGTGCATCCCGATGAGCTGACATCAGTCAGTGATTCGGGTAAACGAGCGCGGCCAACACACCTGCAACTTGAAAGATGACGGGTATCATTGACCATCTAGCCCACGGATAGGCTTAATCGAAGCCCAGGCACGGCATGACGGGCAGTGCCAGTAAAGTGAGTGAGCAGTAAAACCACACTTATGGCAGCGGTAACGAGGTTTAGTCCGGATCTGTTCGCCGACCATATCCCGCAGCAGCAGTAAGCTCTCTTTTGCTCGCCCCTCCTCTGCATCAGCCAAGTGATAATCCATCAAACGATAGAAAACACGCATGGTCGGATGGCGTTGTAATTGGCGGTTAATATAAGTTTGCGCCACATCGCGGCCTTCGTGCTGCTCCAGAATTTCTGCCAGCATCAATTCAGCCGTCGCACCGGTATTATCCTCTACGCAGCGCTTAAGAAAATTAGCCCAGGCCTGGGGTTGCTGTAGGTGTTGGTAGCAATCACTCAGCATCGGCAACGCCTCGCTGACCACCTCTTTATCTTGTTCCAACACCCGTTCTAACGCTTCAACCCCTTTGGCATACTCGCCTCTGGCGATATGTACCCGGCCTTGCATGATGGAGACCCGCGCGCACTGTTTGTCAGCGGAGGCGGCTTTTTTCAGCAACCCCATCGCCTTATCCAAATCATCAATGCCCATCGCTTGCAGGGCCAGTTCGCAATAAAAATGGGCAATTTCCAAACGCTGATTATCTTTGCCCATTTTGACCAGTTTTTCCGCCACTTCAATGGCGTTGTTCCAATCACTGGTGGCCTGATGAATGACGAGTAACTGCTGCAATGCCCCTAGCCGAAAATCTTGCTCCTCAACCAATTGGTTGAACATATCTTCGGCACGATCGTAAAAACCCGCCGCCATGTAATCGCGACCGAGCTGCTGAATAGCCAGCAGCCGTTGTTCGAAAGTCAGGGAGGCGCTCTCCATCAGCGCCTGATGGATGCGGATAGCGCGGTCGACTTCGCCACGTGAACGAAAAAGATTGCCGAGTGTCAGATGTGCTTCAACCGTTGAACTGTCCTCTTTCAACATCTCAAGAAACAGATCAACCGCTTTGTCCTGCTGATTGGAGAGAAGGAAGTTAACCCCTGCCACATATTCACGTGACAAGCGGTTAGCATCCTGCTGCTTATCCTGCTGAGCGCTTCTGCGCCCCATATACCAGCCATAAGCGGCCGCGACGGGCAACAGCAGAAACAGCATTTCTAACATAGAAAATTATTCCTTGCTGACAGCAGCGGTGGGCGGAGTCGCACTGGATGCAATCGGCGGCTCTTGCTGCGATTCAAGACGTTTAATTTTCCGCTCTGCACGACCCAGTAAAATGCGGACTCGCAGATAAAAAAGCCCACAAATAACCCATCCCAGCACTAAACCCGCCGCAAAAAGCGTTGCCAATAGCGTAGATACCCGATATTCGCCCTGAGCCAATAAATAGTTAAAGGTCACAACCTGATCGTTATTCGCCCCTAACGTGACTGAAATCACGAAAATCACCAGCACTAACAAAAAAATCAGCAAATATTTCACGTTTTTTCCTAAAGGCCGAATCAACCTGATGAATTATGCCAAAAATGTGGCGTCGTTACTTGATAAATTAGCACTTCCTTACTCAGCAAAGAACCCTGCCCCAAGATAAAGCGCCGATTCAGCAGCTAATCGATACTATTTTAAACAACCGGATGGCGAATGGCCGCTAGCGGCTTACTCGTCCTTATGCTCTCGTTGTTCGATTTCATGCTGTTCTGGTGGTGCAATGGTGAGCGAACCGAACCAAAGTTGCACCAAACCACAAACCATGGCGACCAATAGTCCACTGATCAACGTCGCTGCCACCAAATCACGCGGCCAGTGCATCCCTAGCACCAAACGGCTCATCATGACCGCTTGCGCCCATAGCATCAGTATGATGACCGTTTTGTAGTGCCGCCGTGGCCATAACAAACCAACGGCTAACAGTGCCCAACTGGCAGCAAAAACCGTATGACCCGATGGGAAAGCAAAACCGGTTTCAAACTGCCAGTGACGGCTTAACCATGGCGGAATAAGAGATTGATTTTCCAATTGTTGTTTGACCAGCGCACTGCGCTCAGCGCGGGGTAACGAATAGAAATAGCTATCTTCAATATGATGCTCAGCTTCTAGCCATACCACAAATGGTCGTGGCGCTTGCACCTGCTCTTTAATCAATGATTTCACCCCCTGGCCGACAATAATGACGCCGCCCAGTATCACCAACAAGCCGATGGCTGGCTTAATCCGAAAGCGCAAGCACCACAAAAACCAGCCACCGAGCAGTGCACTGGTCAGGATCCCCCATGGCGCAGTCACGGTTTCGGTGACCCAGAACAGCCCCTTTAGCCCGCTTTCATTACCCCCAGGCTGCCACTGCCAGCCGGAAAGCCAGATAATCAGGGTTGGCAGCAGCAAGATAACTGTTCCGACACTAATGCGTTTTGCTATATTCCACATCTGAGATCCTCTCTACCCTGTCCACATCCTATCACTGATGGTGATAGCACAATTAACAACTATGCTATAGCGAACGAGTATAAGTTCTGCTATCCATTGATAATATAAACAAAATTTTATGATTATCGAAATAAGTTCCCACCTAACGCCTACTCTTGGCTTATCGCTGTTTTCTTGAACAGCAGTCCGGCGGAAGTTATGGCAATATAGCTAATAATAATCGCAGCGAAACTTTTTATTTAATCCTATCCCTAATGCGAATAGGTATAAGGTAGATCGCTAATCAGAGCGGATATCCACAGTAGGATAGCGACAACTTCCCTAAGGGTCTGAAGTTATAATATGAACAGTAAGATGCAGCTAAAACGTGTAGCAGAAGCCAAATTACCTACCCCTTGGGGTGATTTTTTAATGGTTGGTTTTGAAGAGTTGGCCACCGGCCATGACCATCTGGCCTTAATATTTGGTGATATCAGCGGCGATGAGCCGGTGCTCTCCCGGGTTCATTCTGAGTGCCTGACTGGTGATGCGCTGTTTAGTCTGCGTTGTGATTGTGGTTTTCAGCTAGAAGCGGCACTGGCACATATTGCCGAAGAGGGCCGTGGCGTACTGATCTATCATCGCCAAGAGGGGCGCAATATTGGTTTGCTCAATAAGATCCGCGCTTATGCCTTACAGGATTTAGGGGCGGATACCGTTGAAGCCAACCATCAACTCGGTTTTGCCACTGATGAACGTGATTTCACCCTGTGTTCAGATATGTATAAATTATTGGGCGTCAAGGCGATACGCCTGCTGACGAACAATCCGCAGAAAGTTGAAATTCTTTCTGCGGCGGGAATTAATATCGTCGAACGCGTGCCGTTGATTGTGGGTCGCAATCCGAAAAATGAGCAGTATATGGCCACCAAAGCCGCCAAAATGGGCCATTTATTGACCAAGTAACTGAGCGGCATCGGGAAGAGTAAGGGTGATTTCTCAATCACCCTTAGGTATTGACAAAGTGCCGGTTGCGGAGAGAACAGCTAGATCGTAAAGACGCCGTCAATCCGTCCCTGGAGGCTCGAACCGCGCCATCCCTGGCGCGGACGCTTTACTCTTCTACCCGTCCTCTCCGTTCCAGAGCGCGTCATCGGGGTTTGTCAGCAGTCTGAAGGTGATTTCTCAATCACCCTTTTTTACCGATTTAACTGGATAGTGACAGTGTCACCAAAACTACAACATTTTACGAATCACGTAATGCAAAATGCCGCCATTCTCGAAGTAAACCAATTCATTACCTGTATCGATACGGCAGTGAGTATTGACGGTTTGCTGTCGCCCATCGCCATAGCTTATCGCCACCGGCACGATTTGCCCAGGGGAGAGACTCTGTAAGCCACTGACACTAATGGATTCGTCACCCGTCAGCCCCAGAGTTTTACGGTTTACCCCCACGGGGAACTCAAGCGGCAAAATACCCATCCCGATTAAATTAGAGCGGTGAATACGTTCAAATGATTCGGCAATCACCACCCTCACCCCCAATAATCGCGGCCCTTTGGCTGCCCAGTCGCGACTGGAACCGGAGCCATACTCCTTGCCCGCAATCACCGCCAGTGGGACACTCTCCTGCTGGTAGCGCATCGCAGCATCATAGATAGCCATCTCATTTTGCGACGGAATATGTCGGGTCACCCCCCCTTCAACCCCCGGCACCATCTCATTGCGAATACGGATATTGGCGAATGTGCCGCGCATCATCACCTCATGGTTACCCCGGCGCGAACCGTAGGAGTTGAACTCATTGATTTCAACTCCGCGATCGCGCAAATAGCGACCCGCCGGGCTGTCCAGCTTGATATTACCGGCAGGTGAAATATGGTCGGTGGTCACTGAATCGGCCAAAATCGCCAAAATGCGGGCATGATGGATATCCTGAACCGGCTCCGGTAAGGCTTTCATATCACTAAAGAAAGGTGGCAAGCGAATATAGGTGGAGTCATTTTGCCAGTGGTAAGTTGGCGTACTATCGACTTGAATCGCCTGCCAATCCTGGTCGCCATCAAATACTGCGGCATACTCCTTGCGGAACATCTCAGTTTTGACCTCTTCAACGGCTTTGGCGATCTCAAGCCCGCTCGGCCAGATATCCTTCAGATAGACCGGATTCCCCTCGGGGTCGTCACCTAGCGGGTCTTGGGTCAGATTGACACTCATATTTCCCGCCAGCGCATAGGCGACCACCAGCGGTGGCGAGGCGAGCCAGTTGGTCTTCACCAAGGGGTGAATGCGCCCTTCAAAGTTACGGTTACCCGAGAGCACCGCACCGACGGTTAAATCCCCGACTTTGATGGCTTTTTCTATTGGTTCCGGCAATGGGCCAGAGTTACCTATACAGGTGGTGCAGCCATAGCCCACCAGATTGAAGCCCAAATTATCCAGATAAGGGGTTAGACCCGCAGAATTAAGGTACTCCGTCACCACTTTAGAACCGGGGGCCAGCGAGGTTTTCACCCAAGGCTTGGTTTTCAGCCCCCTCTCTGCCGCTTTCTTGGCTAATAATCCCGCCGCCATCAATACACTAGGGTTGGAGGTGTTGGTGCATGAGGTAATGGCCGCAATCACCACCGCCCCCTGCGCCAGGTTGTGGGTTTTGCCCGCAAGGGTGAAGGAGACCTGGTCAACTTTATCTTTTTGGCTATTGAACTCCAGCTCTTCAAAAGCCTTAAATGCCAAGGGGACTTTTGGCAGCGCCACGCGATCCTGCGGCCGCTTCGGCCCCGCCAGACTGGCTTCTACCGTGCTCAACTCGAGAGATAACTGGCTGGTAAACATCGGTTCATCACCGGGATGACGCCATAAGCCTTGCGCTTTGCTATAGGCCTCAACCAAGGCAATTTGTTCATCACTGCGCCCACTTAAGCGCATATAACCCAGCGTCACCTCATCAACCGGGAAGAAACCGCAGGTGGCACCAAACTCCGGCGACATATTGGCAATAGTGGCACGATCGGCGAGGGGGAGATCCGCCAGACCATCGCCGTAAAACTCGACAAACTTCCCCACCACCCCATGTTTTCTTAGCATCTGTGTGACTGTCAGCACCAGGTCGGTGGCGGTGATCCCTTCGCGCATTTTACCGGTCATTTTGAAGCCGACCACATCGGGGATCAGCATCGAGACCGGCTGGCCCAACATCGCCGCCTCCGCCTCAATCCCACCGACACCCCAGCCGAGTATCCCTAAGCCATTGATCATAGTGGTGTGGGAGTCAGTCCCCACCAGCGTATCGGGATAGGCGACCCGCTTATCGCCCTGCTGTTCGTGCCAAACCGTTTGCCCCAGATACTCCAGGTTAACCTGATGGCAAATACCGGTGCCCGGCGGCACGACGCGAAAGCGGCTAAAGGCTTTCTGCCCCCAGCGCAGGAAGATATAGCGCTCATGGTTACGTTCCATCTCTAAGCGGACGTTTTCACCGAATGCGGCTTTATCACCAAACTCATCGACAGTCACCGAGTGGTCAATGACTAAATCCACCGGTGACAAGGGGTTAACCTGCGCCACATCGCCCCCCAGCCGCGCGACCGCTTCACGCATCGCCGCCAGATCCACTACCGCCGGCACGCCGGTAAAGTCCTGCATCAATACGCGGGCGGGTCGGTAAGCAATCTCTCGATCAGCATGGCCGCTCTGTTGCCAGGCGACAATGGCTTTAAGATCCTCCTCCTTAACCTGCTCACCATCCAGATGGCGCAGCAGATTTTCCAACAGCACTTTCAGTGACTTAGGTAAGCGGTCAATATCCCCCAGCACTGCCGCCAATTGCGGCAGGCTGTAGTAGTGATATTCATTCTTCAGGGCAACCAACCTGGCCATACTCGTTTTCCGCAGATCCAACGACATAGTGCCTCCATTGTTTCTTATTAGTGTCTGAGTCCGCATTCATCTCAGGGTGTATTCCCTTGAAATTATGTGGTCTAGATTAAATATAACACAAAGAAACATTAACATTTTGGCAACAATGGCGATTCCTGCAATAGGTGACCTTAATATCGCTTTAATTAACCGCCCTATTGGCAATTAAGCCATCCAAATATCCATCCCACCTTCCAGATTCATAGATTTTATTCTCATCAATCTCTGCATGCTCTTTAAAACCATCGTCCTCAATATAAAAATCAGGATGATAGTATCCCCCTCCATTGGCGAGATAAGTATTATTTTTTATATTGTACTCTATTGATAGAGTATCTCTATTAATAGAGGGCATTACATTATTGGAAGTAAACTTATTGAGATTAAATAAGGCGACCAACAAATCTAAAAATTTGCGCATTGGCCCCCGCTTATCTAACTCTTGTTTTAGTATTTCAGAACACTGCACGTAAAAATCAAAAAAAATATTCGAATTTTTTTCATCTAATTGACAGTTTTTATCTAAAAGTAACTGACAATTCAATTTAAATAAGCTGCACCCCATATCTTTGTGGATAACAGAGTAATTCATCTTGATACCAGAGTTGCCATCAGCCTCAAATATTAGTGAGTCCTCATAGTCATGAGGTAACCCTGAGTAGATTACCCCTTTGGGATTAAGCACAATTTCTGCCATTGATTTTTCACGTAATGTTGAAATAATATGGTGTAGAGTACTACCCTCAATATTATCTGAAGGCTCTAGCCAACCCTCTCGGACTAATCTTTGATAAATTTCATTAATACTTTCATTTTTATTCGAGCACTCATCTTTAACTTGTACTTCAGTACTTACGGATTTAGAGTAATAGTCATTTAGGTCGCGCACTGTATTATCTAAATTTATATTTGATACTGGGTAGGATATTATTCTCACACTTCCTCCTTGCTAGGATTGTATAATGGTCTTCAATTCGCTCTTCTCATCAATAAAACTATCAGCATGTGTTTTGTTTTACTTTTGAATTATCACTTATTACTTCTTTTTTGGAATTAATATTAGAAACAAAAAGAAAACAAGCTATCGACGTGAGAGTGAAAAATAAAAAATGGAATGACCTATAGGACTAAGGTAATAAAAGTTTTTGAGAGGTATTTAACTTGACCCTGTTACTGGTTTTTAAATAGAGTTAAGTCAACATATAGTCTCTCTTAAGTTATTAAAATGCTATATGGAATACACCCTATATATAATACGAGATAATGATATGACTAATACCAAAAAAACTTCGGCCGCAGTAGCATCACAAGCGGCAAAAATCCTAAAAGATCCTAATGCTTCCGCTATTGAAAAGAGCCTGGCGGGATCAGCACTCTCGCAAACTAGCACTAGTAACCAGACAGGTGCGCATATGGAAGATATTGCATCACAAGTCCTGGCAAGCCCTGAATATAGCGAAAAAACCAAAACCCTGGCAGGCTCGGTACTCGCTCAAGCAAATAAGAAACGCTAAAAAAGGATAAAGCCCCTGTATGGGGGCTTTATTTAGCTAGATATCACTTGGTCGGCAGCTTAATGTCCTTGAACATCGCCTCGATATCTTCGAGTCGCTCCGCACAAGGCTTAGCGGAGTATTGAAAGTATGTACCAACGGAATTACACAGGAATTACACAGGTTTTTCGTCGTCCATCTGGTTTGTATACGTTTTGCAAGCATCATCATGGGGCAGCCATTCACATAACCCTTGGCACTAGAGACTCCTATGAGGCTGCGATAATGTCTCGTAGTTTATTGATGGTTTACTATCAGCATTCCTGCGAACCACTTGAGACAGTACGCCAGAAGCTCTACTCATGCAGAAAACAGCTCCAATTAACTGCTCTGGTGGGTTATGCCGTGCCGCCTTCCCTTCCCCAAACTATGCCAGTTGCAGAGCAACCAGTAAGGGCTATTACACCAAAGCCAAAGAAAGACAAAGAGAAGCGTTTAACACTTTTAGTTGTTCTGGATGATTACTTAAAAAGTAATAAAAATGATTGGAGGGAAAAGACGCTTAAAGTGAATGAGTCACGCTGTCGTTACTTCATCGATTTTTTAGGTAATAGACTGATAACAGAAGTGAGTAAGTCTGATATTTCTGACTTTAAGCAGCACTTAGTCGGTAAAGGATTTAGTCCCAACACCTGCAATGATTACTTTATCAAAGCATCGGGGCTGTTCACATTTGCCTGTAAGCAACGGGATTTCATTACAAGAAGTCCGTTTGATGGGATGGGATTTAAGAAAGTATCAAATGTTACCGATAAGAGAGGGATTCTCCACCTAGAGCACGAGCAAACACTTAAGGGCTTCTCTGAGCATTCACAGAATTGGTGGTTACTCCAGTTGCTTTGGTTCACTGGATGCAGGATAAGCGAGATAACGCAGCTACAGCAAGCCGACTACCGTGTAATTGATGGAGTTGAGTGTATTTCTATAAACGATGAAGGGAATAAAACACTGAAGAATGGTGCCTCTAAGCGAACCATACCTATTCATGAAGACTTGCTAAAACTCGGTGTTTTCACTGATAAACCAACATTCACTTATACCCCTGATAGGGCTTCTCAGCTTGTTTCTTCAATCTATACGGGAGTAGGCGTTACAGCCCACAGTTACCGATACGGTATGAGTGACAGACTTAGAAAATTGAACATTCCTGATTATGTCAGATTTGAAATATTAGGACATGCACACAAGACAACTACCGATAGGATTTATAAATCAGACGATGCAATTATATTATTAAAATCTGCTATAGATTTAACGTAAAAAAGGCGGGGATTAACCCGCCTAACAATATGAATCTATTTATTATTCTTTAGCCATTCTTCAACTTTCTTAGCTGAATGTCCTACAGCAATAACAGCTTTTACTAATTTGGCTTCGGTCACTCCAAATTTCCTTGCCCAGTCACGTTTTTCATAATCTTCTTTAATGCTAATAAGATCTTTGTCTGGGTGCCCTACTTTACTTTTATCATCAGCCATTTATTCGAGTCCAGAAGTACGGGGAAATTCCCATATCCAGCTATACTCTTAGGACATCACTACGTCAAAGACCTTTATCTTTAAATGGTTAATGGATCTGATAATTAAAAAAATTAACGTGCTGAAAATGATGTCATCAAGTCGTTCATCTGACGTTCTTCAAAGCTAGCAATCTTGTTATCTGCTAGTACAGAAAAAACACCCTCTAAACGCCCTACATCTGTACTGATATGCACATCTGCAGGTTTCACAGTTATATGATTAACTGGTGCTTGGTACTGACTGCTAGCTTGATATGGTGTTGGCTGTAGGCTGCTTGCTGTAGGAATCATAGCTTGTGGAGACAGTGAATTAGCATAGGGCTGATAGGCTTTCATTCCATCACGCCCAACTTCTGCAATCCACTGCCTAATTCCACCTTTTGTTAGATTCTCTTCATGATTTTTCAGGCTGTCTGCTCGAATCTCTTCCTGAGTTTTCAAGAATGGCAATTTAGATACAATCCAAGAAATCAATAGGGTAAGTTTACCTACGGCAGTTCCTAGGGCTTCGATTAATGGGGTAAGGTCTTTCAGGCTCTTGCCCACGCCCTCACTACCGCCAACGGCTGACGCCAACGCGATGCTGAACCTATCCCCTAGTGTTTGCCCTGCTTGCCCTACGGCCTGCCCGAACTCCCTAAGCTTTACTAACTGCTCAACCTCAGAAGAAGTTAATAGCTGTCCCTTTCTATCCATATCTTCCCAAGTCCCAACAAGAAGCTTCCCTTGGTCTTTAAAAGCATCCATGAATAAGCTGCCTTCATCAATACTCTCAAGGAAGTAGGTCATCTCAGCATTGGTTTTCTTCAATTGTCTCCCAGAATCCACAACTTGCACCATCAACTCTGTGGGACTCCAATTCTTAATTTGATCCATCGTCACGCCGGTAGGCTTTAGCAATTTTTCATATAGATCAACCATTTCGCCACCAGATTGAATTTCACCAGTGCGGGGATTTACCTTTCCCATTAGTTGTAACTCAGATTTTTTCTCATTGATATCTTTCAACAAGTCGATAGGGTCTTTCGTAATATTGTTCTTCTTTGCATATCTTACCAACGCTTGTGCTTCGAAACTCTCTACGTCCTGCTTCTGCATCTGCTTGATTAACATTGCACGGTCTGTACTGCTCTCGGCTGCTGAATATGCAGCAAAACCGCCGACCATTGCACCTATGCTTGCTATACCTGTACCAGCGGCTAGCCCAAATCTGCCACCCTTAGCTCCTACTGCTGGTTGTCGTGGTTGTTTACGTGCTTGGGCTTCGCTACGAGCAATAGCCTTTGTTGTTTGTAATAATCGTTTAGCTTCAAAATTTAGCTCTTTCATGTCTAAACGTTGTTCTCGGTACTGTTGACTCAAAGCTTTGGCGGCTTGTACCGCTTTGAGTTTTTCACCAGCGCTCAGCTTATCCATTCTTCCAATATCTAAAGCCATGTTCTTTAACTTCATTGTTGCTGTGATATCCCTGTCAGTGGCTTCTTTAAGAGCTTTGCGATATGCCAATCGCTTTTTATCTGCCAGTGCTGCCTCTTTTGCCTGACGGGCGGCTTCTGACTGGGATTTACCCACGCTATTCATTTGTTTCATTTGTGCTGCTGTCACCGCTGCCCAATCCTTGGTTGATTGCGTACCCACCATACCAGTGCCGAAACCTGACTTAACTTTGCTTGCTTGATTGTAGACTTTTGAAATAGCTGCCATCTGTTGATTGGCTACGGCTTTTGCACTTGCTACGGCTTTATTGGCAGAGGCTGGAGAAATGCTTCCTACTGTCCCTATTGATTCTTTCCGAAGCTTTTTAATTTGTTCTTTAACACGTTTCAAGCTTTGGATATCAGTATCATACCTGACGACGTTCCTTAGCGTAGCTGCTGTGATGATCATTGTTTATCTTCCTCTTGTTGTCCGCCTTGCGGATGCTAATAGTTATTAGCACTCACGTTAGTGAGCATTGTTGTTATTATTTCCGTTTGCTCTATTTTTTATAAAAAAATAGCCAGCGGTTTAAGGCTGGCTTATTTGTTAAGTGGTTCTGTAAGGGCGTCCTCAAGTGAATAGCCATTACGAAGGCGATAATGTAGAGTGCTCTCGTTCAAATTAAATACTTTTGCCAACGCTCTAAGATTCAGAATATCTAAGACCTGTGCATTGGTTAATCGCTTAATTACCCGTTGTGAATCACTGCGTTCAAGCGTGACAATCATAATGTTTAACCCTCTATCTTTCTATAAGTTGGATAATTAGTAAAAGGAATATTGGAGGTAAGTAGAATCCAAAATAAAATAATAGTGCAATAAATATAGTGGGATAGAGGGCTCGTAATAGCCCTCTAATATACCTCATTACGCTGTTGTGTTTGTTACCTTCACAATCACGCTCGGTAATTGGCTTACTGGCAGAAGACTATATTCATTATGAACGGATACCATTTGCATTTGGTCACGGGTGGCATAACTAAATACTTTCTGTAGGGCCATTTGTGCTACATCCATATGACGGCTTGCAGGGCCATAGATTGCACGGAATGGGTTAGCCAGTTCTGAGAACTTAGGTACAAAATAACATTCGTCTGCACCTACAGAATACACACTATCATCCGGCACTCTGATAAAGGTCATATCCATAAAGCGGAACATGGAGATACCCGGCATATTCCCAGCCTCACGGTAATTAGTGATAATATTGTTGCCATTATCTGCCGCGCTGGTGAATGTATACAATTCTTTCACAGATGGATGGAATCGAATTTTGGAATAGAAACTACTACCACAGAAAACAAGAGTGTCCGTTTGGCTAACAGCAAGGCTACCCAGTGCACTACGCAGCTTAATCATAACGCTGTCCAAAAACTCAGGCACATCCGTATTAGCATTTGCTAAATCAACAGTATCAACCTGCTGTTGTGAACCAAAAGTATCTTCCCAATTAATATTTGGGTTTCGAGTATTAGTTGCATCTACAGTGTTTTTAAAGAGTGCTTTCGCTAACAAACGTTCTCTAGTTGCGTGATAAGCAATTGAGTGAGCCTCAAGGTAGCTAATGACCACACTATTTGCGTCTAATTCGGCACTGCTACCAAATCGGCGGCGCGATTGGAAAGCTTCTGGTGTCACTTCATCTTGACGATAAAAATGAGGAATTTCAATCTCATAGTTAGTCATGCGTGGCAGGATAGAGGTGTTCATATCCGTACCGTATCGAGTTGTCTCTCGGTCTACATAGTTGTTGGTCTCTACCAAATAATCTAGGGATGTACTACGTGTGGTAGACGGATCAAATGAGAACAGTTTCAAATTCTGCAACAAGTAATTAGGGCTAGGAATCAGATGGAATGAGTTTGACAGGTCTACTACCTGATTAGGGGTCTGGGAGTTCATCGATGAAAGAATTGGCATAGGGTTATTTCCTTATTATTTTTATAATTGTTCGCTCTGCGAATGCTGACAGTTGTCAGCACTTACGGAGTAAGCATATTGTTTGTTATTGTTTTTATTATTGAATTCGTACAAAGCCGCTTGCTTGAAGCAGTTGTTTCGCGTTATCAAGGCCACCAGTTGAAGTGATTAAACTGCCTTCTTTGATAACAGCTAAAACACCTACAGTACGAATCCGTACATTGCTACCTGCTTTTGCATAGTCCAAGCTAACTACAACATCGCCTGTAGTAGCTGCTGCAACCAGTGCAGAGCCATCTGCTTTAACCACACTGCCCGGCTCTAAATCTACTGCAAGAGTAGTGAAAGTATGGAAGCCTTTTGAGAATACATCGTCGCCCTGATACGCGAGGACGTCGCCTTCATTTTTAATTTCTTTAAATGTTGGAATAGTCATTATTATTTCCTTCTATTGTTTGCTCTGCAAATGCTGACAACTGTCAGCACTCACGTTAGTGAGCATTATTGTTGTTGTTTGTATTTTGCTTTGATGGCTCGTAAAAGCTGATCATTACTTTCTTGCCGTGCTGATTTATTAAAATCCTCATGGTCTTCATTCAGTACAACAGCACTGCTTTTCAGGAGATCAGCCTTGCCAAGGGAGTCCGATTTAATATCAAACTGTTTTGCGATGAATGCCATTTTGTTTAGCAGTTCCATATCATCAGAGTAATATGTGATTTTGTACTTCTTACTACTTGTTGCCATATGGTTATTCCTTATATTTGTTATAGCACTTTGAAATTCCCCTTGTCGTTGACTTAATAAGATGTATTAGATTTAGAGAATACAATAATCATGAATAGTCAAATCAACGACAAGAAGCATTTGAAAGTGTATGAAAGTCACTTTGATAGTTACTTTGATAAGTGCATGATTTAATTGCCTGCATTTTACTGTAGTTAGAAGGTAATAAAAAACCCCACTCCAGAAAAGCAGGGTTTCTTACAACACAAACAACAAGGAAGTAAACAATGAAATCAGATTATCAGAGAAATGTACGATGGAGAGCGTATCATTTATTAAATATTCTTTCAGGGTATATATAAGAACACTTAAGAAATGTCACCTTCTGGCAATGTGGTGCTGAATCACAAGGAACTGCCCAGAAGATGATGCATTAGATTACGAAATATTAAGTTGGCACAAAACTTTCGTTAATAATTTAAGGAGAGGAATTCTTATGGCTACTTATTATTCGTGGTAATGAGTTTCAAATTATTCCTCTATATCTATATTATAGCATTTTTCAGGGGTGACTACAATATATTGTGGTGATTATTTGCAGTTATTTCTTATTTATTTTAATATTCTTCTTATGCAAGGATATTGCCCATCCCTGCTAACTCATCTTGGAATTCTTTCATAATTTTTTCTGCGGTTATGAGTGTGATACGGCCAACTAAGTTTGCTCTTGTAATTAGTTCAGGATGATGCTCTATAATAAATTTTTCTATTGGTTCAATACAAGCTGCCATAGTATCTAATTTAGTGTCAGTCCACTGCATAAGTTCGATTAGGTTGATATCACCAGTACCCTCCATGAAATAATCTGGATTAAGGTAGACACTTTCTAATTCAGAAATTACTTTATCGGCTTTCTTCAATAATCTTTTCTGTTTTTGTTTTTTCAAAAAGTACATCATAAGTAGTTTCCTTTTATTATTATTATTGTTGTTCGCTCTGCGAATGCTAACAGTTGTTAGTACCACGTCAGTGGCATTGTTTGTTGTTTTTATATCACCGCATTCTGACGGAGCGAACACGGTGTTTTAATCGAGTTAGGGTATACCCTGTAGGTTAGGGTGTCTTTATAGAGAAGTCTTCTCACAGCTTGCGTTATTGCTTCTGTAGCAAGGGCTAATCAGCATAAACAGGAGTACAGCCATTTCAAATTGACTTGTTATGATTGGTATTAGGTAAATCGGATATAAATATAAAGATACTGCAAAGCATAAAAAAATGGTGAAGAGTAAAATTAGATATTTATTAATCAATTCACCTCCTGTTCAATTCTCTTTGATTCTTGTTGTGCTACCCACACTAAATAACCACTAATTGACCACCCACGAGCATTGCACTGTTTTAGTAGTAGTTGATACTGGTAGCTTTCCAATTCTATAACTAATTTCTTCTTCATTTTATGATCCCTCTATTCGTGAACTGGAACCCATATACCTGCCTGATGTTCGTTTAACTCGTACTGGTCGCGCTTATTGAAATATAACCAGCCTAAATGAGGAATGTTTGCATAGTCTTTTTGATAGTAACCACCCTCAATATAGTCCACAGAGTCTTGAGTGATTTTTAAAGGTTTCTTCCGTTTATTCTTTATGTGCTTTATCTCTGCTGCTGTCAGTGCATAGTACAAGGAGTTTGGTTGTTTTATTTGGTTATTTACACAATCGTTATAGCTCTTAACACGTTCAATATTGCATGTACGAATAACACCCCCTATTTAGAATGGTTCAGGTATATGATCACAATTACCAGATTGATGACCTATATCTGGATAATAGTATTGTTTAGGCTCAGGCTTCTTAACAACTGCAACATACTTATAATCTGACCTTGCAAAATCCGGGAGATCGTCTTCATCTTCATTGTGCTTTGGTGAATAAATTTCTATAGGTTTTTCTTTTATCTGTTCTATTTCTTTAATGGCTATTTCTTCTACTTTTAAGCTTTCGTTCACTGCTTCATTATCAGAGACTTTGTTAGCCTGTGATTTTGCTTCTATAAAGGCACTTACAGGCTTAGGCTGTACCTTTGCATTGGTTAACTGCTTAACCTGCTCTAATGGCTGTTCTGCACGTTCATAGCGTGTGCCTTTTAGCTGGCCTGTCAGGTCTGTTTTGAATCCTACTACTTCATTAATATCTAAAACATAGTAAATGTTTGAAAGGCCTTTCCGAGATTCTTTCTTAACAAGACCGAGTTCCTCAAGTCCTTTTAAATGTTTACTGATTGTTTTGATCCCCGCACCTAAATCCTCTGCTATTCGCTTTTCACTTGGATAAACAGCACCACCAGTATTCTCTTGAAATGTTAATAAGTAGCCATAAAGAAATTTAAGTGACCAGCCGAATAACTTCTTTTCTCCGTTTATAATAATATGTTGAATAGAGCTAACATCAGTATAGTTTTTAGAAAAGGTTCTTACATTATTATTGTTGTTGTTCTCTGTCATTGTTTCCCCTATCGTTGGAGTTATCGTTGTTTGCTTTAGTCATTGCTTGTTTAATCAGATGTTTTATTGCTGCTGGTCTAGATTTATTCGGGTAGTTATCATCTAACCACTGCACCAGCTCTCTAGGCAGTTCAACTTGCATATTCATGCTCCTAATGAGATTAATTATTGTTTAGCTTCTTCTTGCAATTCTTTTAACTTTTGTTCTAACACGTGCATTTTATAAAGTACGATGGCCTGTGAGTACATGTTCCTACGCGAAGCACTAAGACCAGATCTAGGTTGAATGTAAGTTCGAAGTGCTGAGTATGCGAGTTTCCCTGAAAGGATATCCGCTAATGTTTCTTCTGCTGTATTGCGAACTGTTTGTTTAGTTTTCTTCATTATTTTTTTCCTTTATTTCAATGCAAAAAGGCCACCTCTATTGGGTGACCTCAGACGATTAATTTATTTTAATTTGACTATCTTTCTATCTTAGAAACAAACTCTCTTGCTCCTACTATTATAATACATCAGATTTGGAATAATGTCAATATATAAGTCATGTTATTTTTGTTATATATATCCAATATTACAATAACAGAAATAAAATCGTTTTACAAGAGGTCTGGGTAATTAATAGGTAAAACCTTGCACAGCTTATTCTCTCTGTATATCTCTTGTAATTCTCCCTTGTTTTAGCCCTTCATGTAGATAGGCTGTAGGTTAGGGTGTCTTTTAATAGAACTCGTCTTTTAGCCTTTAAAATTGCTTCTCAGTCTTGCCTCTATCCTTGCATATCAGATAAACCATCTGTAAGACTGTCTGTAAGATTATCTATAAGGTTGTCTGTTTCTCTGTTATTTAATAAAAGCCACTACTATAAGAGTAATGGCTGAGAACACTCTAACCAAGTGAGTATCACTTTTTCAGCCATAACAGATAAATGTGTTCCAGTAACGCTGTACCAGCTATACACCCAATCTAACTGGAAAGTATGTAATAGGCTTTTAGAAGAACGTTTTTAATAATAAGAAGAAAGAACAATAATCTTAAGCCTATGTACTAACAAACCTAAACCATGCAAGATATTTAATAATATACATACATTGTGCACCGACGGTAGCTAACAGCTTGCACAGTGTCCATAGTGTAAAGTGATTGGGGATGAAGGTTATAAGATGATAGTTAATAAGTTATAGTCTTATCATAACGTTTAACTGTTCAGATTATTACCTGTCAGTCTTGTTATCGGTGAGCGGTAGCGAGATAACAACAATAGGCACAGACCTATGGACGAAGTGTTAACGTAGTCTATAAGGTCATAATATTATGCTAAGAGACTAACTATACATTCATTAACATTCATTCCTTAGTCAGTCTTAACTGATTTAGTTAAATGATCTAGTATTAATATAGTTATAATCTAGTAGTGGTGATATGGGGGGGGAACCACCTCTCCCCCCGTAGGGATGACTACCTACCCCCATGAGGGGAGAACCGACCTCTCCCTATGGAGGGATGACCCTATATTTATCTAATCTTACTTAGTATCATCGTGCAAGCTCTTGGAATCAACCACACACAATAAAGGAAGGGTACATGCCAATCACTTATGAAATAAAGTTCATTAATGAAAGTTTTGAAACAAAAAAAGTTACTCTTGAGAATGACAGCACCACGCCCTACCTTGATGCTATTGAAGATGTGTTAGTGCAGGACTTTAGATTGGGGGGTACAGGTATTAAGTTAAAGAACCCCACCCCAATTGAAGAAATAGCGAATAAATACAGCATTAAAAGCATAAAAGAAAGCACCGACCTATGCGGCAAAGTAACAGAGCGTTATGTATACCCTATTTAACGTTCAAATAACTACTTTCATTCTGGGGGTTATTGGAACAAGCCTACGTTCAGCCAACAACCGGTAATCCAGCTCGAATCTGTCACTAAGCACGAATTCGTTACCCTCTTCATCTTGGAACTTCCTCATACCATCCCAAAAGACTTTTTTACCATCGATAATAACTAGCCGTTTGGCCCACATAGGAGCATTCATGAAGGAATCCCCTTCCCCACTTAATAGTACCCATTGCATTATCACCACCAAATAAAATGATCTAAAATTGCCTGCTTGATTGCAGGTTAGCCGTAGGCTAAGGCTGGCACACTCCAACCCAACAGAATCAATAAGTTAAAACAATAAAATATTACCCAAGGTAAGGCTAAATAAGATTAAAAGCTAGCTGGTTTAACCGATCGAACTCTCTATAATCGATCGGTTAAATCTATCGCTTATACCTATCATATTTCCTGATTTGATTGTTTGTGCCGATCAAAAACAACAGTTAATATAGGGTTTATATAGCCTTAAATAACCAATAATGATGGGGTAATGATTTGCCTGTTCAGAGTGTGCTCACACAGTGCATAGACATCTGTATGCCTCGATAAGCCCCGCCCTATCTGACCTGCATAATACTGTTGTAATAAACTGACTAAACGGGATTACCTCATAACTCTCAAAACCATGCAAAAATGAACTACAAATGAAAATTTTATTATCTCCTGTTGTTGATATGCATTCTCATGTTTAACACCTAACAAAGAGGTGTTTAGATGTTATTTCTAAGTCACACATTAGTATTCTGTGATATAGAAAACATGCGTAATCATTGACTATCCCATCATTTAGATTAAACTGACTTCATACTAAATATTCTGTGACTTAGAAAACCCAGTAAACAAAAGGAAGTGGCTAGATGAAACTCGTTGATGCAGTAAAAACCAGCGAACAAGCTGAACAGGTGGGCGAATTGCTTCTAAAGCATGGCAATCAAACCTATGCTGACATCTGGAACTTTGGCCTACAGGTAGCCTTACGTATATCTGACCTGCTATCTCTGACTTATGCAGACGTACAAGGGGACAGGTTGGTTATCATTGAAGGGAAGACCAGCAAGCCTCGTCACATCGTGCTAAACAGCAAGGCTAAAGCCATCGTAGAGCGCCGCAAAGCTGAGAACCCTACTCATGTATATCTATTTGAAGTCTCTACTAATAGAGCTAAAGGGAAGCCTATAAGCAGGGAGAACGTCTCTAGAAAGTTCAAAGAGATAGGTGAGATTATAGGTATTGCTTTAGGCACTCACAGCATGAGGAAGACGAGAGGATGGGTGATGTACAACTCAGGGATAAACATAGAAACAATTGCCAAGGTTCTTAACCACAGTAGCCCTGCTATCACTATGCGTTATATTGGATTAGACCAACAGACAGTTGATAATACTTACACTTCCTTCATCATCTAATCACACCATGCTAGCGCCCTGCTAACCATTGCATTTAGCCCCCTTGCGGGGCTTAGTCATACATACCCACAGCCTAACTCCATCGTTGCTCTATAAGCTTTCTATGTGGCTGTAAACAGCTTGAATATTTCAAAATCATAAATGCTGATAATTTGACTGATATTGATTTGCTTAGAAGGTCAGCCACTGAGACAGGATATTTTTAAGATAGGAAAGATAGGGAAGTAGCCCCTTTTAAAAGAGGCCAAAATGGGAGTGGGTTATCCTAAAAGCCAAGTTACCACGTAATTATACTTTTATTATGCAAACTTCTGTCGTGGATAAGGCTGTTGCGCTGCGCTCTAATGAAATGTGAAACAGAGGGGGTTGATCCCCTCCTCTGTTGAGTCTAAGCTCACGGCGGAAAGTTACACATAACTTACACGCAATTCACACATAGTGAGCGACCACGATTTTTAGAGGCAGATGTAAGCTATTGATTTAGATATCATTTCGTCGGCAGCTTAATGTCTTTAAACATCGCCTCGATATCTTCATTGGAGCGCAGAGCAACTGCTTTATCCACCACATCACGGGTGAGGTGTGGTGCAAAGCGCAGAATAAAATCGTACATATAACTGCGCAAGAAAGTGCTGCGACGAAAACCTATCTTGGTGGTGCTGTAGGTAAAGATATCACGGGCATCGACCGTGACCAGATCAGGGTCCTGAATCGGATCAACCGCCATACTGGCAATCACCCCCACTCCCAGTCCTAAGCGCACGTAAGTTTTAATCACATCGGCATCGGTCGCCGTAAAGACGATGCGCGGTGTCAGACCGGCGCGGTTGAACGCGGTGTCCAGCTCCGAACGACCCGTAAAACCAAAGGTGTAAGTGACGATAGGATAGGCGGCCAGCTCTTCAATGCTAACATGGGTTTTACCTGCCAGTGGATGATCAGGCTTCACCACTACCGCGCGATTCCAGTGATAGCACGGCAACATAATCAGATCGTCATATAGATGTAGCGCTTCGGTAGCAATAGCAAAATCTGCACTGCCCTTAGAAACGGCTTCCGCGATTTGGGTCGGCGACCCCTGATGCATATGTAGCGACACACGCGGATAGCGCTCGATAAAGCCTTTAATCACATTAGGCAATGCATAACGCGCCTGAGTATGGGTGGTCGCGACATACAAAGAGCCTTTATCCGGATAGGTGTGTTCACCGGCAACCGCTTTAATAGCATCCACTTTTGACAATACTTCGCGGGCGATGCGAATAATTTCCAGCCCTGCGGGGGTCACCTGCGTCAAATGTTTACCACTACGGGCAAAAATCTGGATTCCCAGCTCATCCTCCAGCATTCTAACCTGTTTACTGATCCCCGGTTGCGAGGTGTACAGACCTTCGGCGGTGGACGATACATTAAGGTTATGATTAACCACCTCAACAATATAACGGAGCTGCTGCAATTTCATAGCTATACCATCCTAGGTTAAACACTGTGAGAAGCCCACAGTTTGGTATATCGGAATCACCCGGTATGCCGCGAAGTTATTAACTGAAACCCATAACTGCTTAATGCCAAGCTGGTCAGTAGTGACCTTATAATAACTATAGGTGATAAGAAAATATTTTATATAACCAAATTACTATATCATTTCATCCATGCTTGTATACACCCTGAGTTATCAAGGGATGACATCAGCATAAAAATAGTTTTTTTGGATCATGCAGATGGCAGCCAAAGATGGGCGCGCCGACGGATTGACTAAGACTATAAAGCACTTGGGTAGATTAGCCCAATAAAAAACCAGCCATAAAGGCTGGTTTTCAGTTGCGGCAGAGAGTATTTCATATGGAAGCATTTTTCTGCATAAAAGCCTTTTAGAGACTTAGGCGCTTATTTTTTTGCTTCCACCCATTTGCCATCAATATAGAAAGCAGACCAACCTGTGGCTTTGCCCTCTTTCTCGGATGAAACATACTGCTGCTTAGTCTTACGACTAAAGCGCACCATGGTTTTGTTACCCTCTTTATCCGTGACTGGCGCATCAGCTAAATAGCGTAATTTTTCAGGTAGGCGATCTTTAAAGCGCACCAGCTCCTCTACCAATGGCGCACGGGTTTCGCGCGATTTAGGGAAAGTATTGGCCGCCAGGAACACGCCAGCCGCACCATCTCGCAACACAAAATAGGCATCTGACTTCTCACAAGGCAGCTCTGGCAGCGGCACCGGATCTTCCTTCGGTGGTGCAACTTCACCACTGCGCAAGATTTTACGGGTATTTTTACACTCATCATTGGTGCAACCCATGTACTTACCAAAACGCCCCATTTTCAGGTGCATTTCAGAACCACACTTCTCGCACTCAACAATCGGGCCTTCATACCCTTTAATGCGGAATTCGCCCTGCTCAATCTCATAACCATCACACGCTGGGTTATTACCACAGACGTGCAATTTACGCTGATTATCGATTAGATAGCTATCCATTGCCGTGCCACATTTCTGACAGCGACGACGGGCGCGCAATGCGTTAGTCTCCGCATCATCGCCCTCCAGAATATTCAGAATCTCCGCTTCTGGCACCAGATTAATGGTGGTTTTGCAGCGCTCTTTCGGCGGCAATGCATAGCCCGAACAGCCAAGGAACACCCCGGTGCTGGCGGTACGTATCCCCATCTGGCGACCACAAGTTGGGCAGTCGATGCTGGTCATGACCATCTGGTTCGGGCGCATACCGCCCTCTTCCGGATCTTTCTCAGCTTTTTCAAGTTGTTGGCTAAATTCTGCGAAGAAGCCATCCAGCACTGCTTTCCACTCAGCCTGATTGTTGGCCACCTGATCGAGACCACTCTCCATGCGCGCGGTGAAATCGTAATTCATCAACTCACGGAAATTCTCTTCCAGCCGATCAGTGACGATTTCGCCCATTTTCTCAGCATAGAAGCGGCGGTTCTCTACCCGCACATAGCCACGATCCTGAATAGTCGAAATAATCGATGCATAGGTGGATGGACGGCCAATCCCGCGTTTTTCCAGCTCTTTAACCAGAGAGGCTTCGCTGTAACGCGCCGGCGGCTTGGTGAAGTGCTGGCTTGGGATCAGTTTCTGTAGATCCAGCTCACTGCCGACTTCAATCACTGGCAAGGTTCTATCTTCATCGCCTTTACGCAGTGCGGGCATCACCTTAGTCCAACCATCAAACCGCAAAGTGCGGCCTTTGGCGCGCAGTTGGAAATCACCCGCCTGCACGGTTAGCGTGGTGGAGTCATACTTGGCCGGTGTCATCTGGCAGGCCACAAACTGACGCCAAATCAGCTGATACAGCTTCTGGGCGTCGGCTTCCATATCTTTTAACTGCTCAGCCAGCACATTCACATCCGATGGACGAATGGCTTCATGGGCTTCTTGCGAGTTCTCTTTGCTGCTGTATTGATTCGGCGCAGGTGGCAGATACTTATCGCCGAAATTATCGCCGATATAGTCGCGCACCATGGTCAATGCATCCTGACTCAAGTTGGTGGAGTCAGTACGCATATAGGTGATATGACCCGCTTCATACAGACGTTGCGCCATCATCATGGTTTTCTTCACCCCAAAGCTCAGGCGGGTACTGGCGGCCTGCTGCAAGGTGGAGGTGATGAAGGGGGCGCCTGGCTTGCTGCTGGTCGGTTTATCTTCACGATCCAGCACCTTATAGCGGGCATTTTCCAGCAAATTCAGGGCAGCATGTGTCTGCTCACGATTGACCGGCTTAAACGGCTTATTGTGAGCATGGGTGACTTCCATCTGAATCGGAACTTCACCTTTTGCCAGCAAGTCAGCATGCAGTTCCCAGTACTCTTCAGGAACGAATGCTTTGATATCGCGCTCGCGCTCCACCACCAACCGCACGGCGACAGACTGCACGCGCCCTGCGGACAAGCCACGGGCAATCTTTTTCCACAGCAGTGGCGAAACCATATACCCCACCACCCGATCCATAAAACGGCGGGCTTGTTGGGCATTAACTCGATCGATATTCAATTCACCGGGTTGATTAAACGCCTGCTGAATCGCGTTTTTGGTGATTTCGTTAAATACCACACGGCTAAAACGCTTATCGTCACCGCCAATCACCTCCCGCAAATGCCAGGCAATAGCCTCTCCTTCGCGGTCAAGGTCGGTTGCGAGATAGATGTGGTCAGCGTTTTCAGCTAATGCTTTCAGCTCGGCAACCACTTTCTCTTTGCCGGGCAAAATTTCATACTGCGCTTTCCAGCCATGGTAAGGGTCGACACCCATGCGATTGACCAAGGCAACTTTTTCGTCTTTCTTTACTTTGGTTTTGGGTTTGTCAGCGGCTTTCTTGGCTTTATCTTCGGTTGAGTTCGCGCTCTTCTTACTGGCTGAGCCACTGGTCGGCAAATCACGAATGTGACCGACACTGGACTTAACCACGTAGTTATTCCCTAAATATTTATTAATAGTTTTGGCTTTTGCCGGGGACTCAACTATTACTAGAGCTTTACCCATAATTACCTTTACCTAAATTATTTCTTCTAAAAGAAGGTTTTTATCTTGCCGTACCGCGGCATTCTGTATCTCTTTTTTATATTGCGGTACTTTTTCAGGAGATCAACCTGTTTTTTTGATCGGGCAACAAAATAGCGTTCCGAATCTTAGCGGGTGAGCTCTCAAAAATTTTGCCTGCGCCCAGTGCTATCGCAGTGAATTCTGCCTTGTGGCGTCAACAAAACCTTCCACCTAATAGTATAAAATCCCACACTGTACCTGATAAAAAGCACTACGCAACCTAATTAGCCAGTAATCTCTATTTATCCAATAGTCGCAGCAAAACGGCGTAAGGCTCGAATAAACCTTAGCCTGTTTGCGAACAAATGCTAACCCGCAGTACAATAGTGAGAGTAATTGCCTTGTAATGAGGAGAGATAATCGTCGTGAGGAGATATAATGTTCGGAAACACCGTACCAATTGAGCGTAATAAATTATTGGCAGAAGCCAATGAGATTATTCGTCAGCATGAAGATTATATGCAGGGTATGCAGGCAACTGAGGTTGAGCAAAAAGGCCCGGTATTGGTCTTTCGCGGGGAGTTTTTCCTCGATGCAGATGGCCTGCCGACGGCGAAGACAACCGCGGTATTTAATATGTTCAAACATCTGGCACACGTCTTGTCAGCCAAATATCATTTGGTTGATTGAGAGGCGACTAACACAGTGCCGGTTGGGGAGAGAACAGATCGCGCCACCGGGTTTGTCACTCCGAAACTGGCAGGGCGACTGCACCGACGGCTCACGCCGTTACGACCCATTCGGCACATTTCCCCGCTTATCAACTTTGTCAGCACGCTGAGGGGGCTTAGCCCCCTGTTTTATTGGCTATCAATGACGTTACGCCCGTTTATAGCAGGGGTTTCTCACCACGTTGCCACCAACGAAGCAGGAGACGATCAGCACTTTCTGCTGCGCTGCCGGTAAAGCGATCCATCAGACGTTTACGACGAGCATAACGTACACCAATAACCTCATGGTTATCCATTTCAGCAATCAGTAAATCATCACTGGTGCCAATGGCATCAACCAACCCCTTCTCTTTAGCTTGAGTACCAAACCAATGTTCACCGGTCGCGACCGCATCGATATCTAACGATGGACGTTGTTGCTGGACGAACTGCTTGAATAGCAGGTGGGTTTCATTCAGATCTTCGCGGAACTTCTCGCGCCCTTGCTCGGTATTTTCGCCAAACAGCGTTAGGGTGCGCTTAAACTCACCGGCGGTATGCAGCTCGACATCAATATCATTCTTTTTGAGCAAGCGGTGGAAGTTCGGAATTTGTGCCACCACGCCAATCGAGCCGATAATGGCGAAAGGCGCACTGATGATACGATCAGCCACACAGGCCATCATATAACCCCCACTGGCCGCCACTTTATCTACCGCCACCGTCAGGCGAATACCTTTGTGACGCAGACGTTCGAGCTGTGATGCCGCCAGACCATAGCCATGTACCACACCACCAGGGCTTTCCAGCCGCAGCAACACTTCATCCTGAGCGGTAGCCACCGCCAGTACTGCCGAGATCTCTTCACGTAACGAAGTGACTTCATGCGCATCAATGCTGCCTTTGAAATCAATCACATACAGACAGGGCTTTATTGCAGCCACGGCACCCGCTTTTGCGCGCTGCTTTTTCAACTTTTGATCTGCTTTTTGTTGCTTTTTAAACTCTTTACTCCAGGTTTTTTGCTCCCCATGGCTCATGCGCGCCAGTCGCATTTCGCGCTGCATTTCCTTATATTGCTCACCCAGATCAACCAGGTTCAGCTCTCCCCGTCGCCCTTGTTTCCTCACTCCTTGGCTGACAACCAGTAAAACTACCGCACCAATCGCAACCACTATGGTGACCACTTTTGCCAGAAACAGTCCGTACAGAGAAATCAACTCCACAAATACCGCCTTTATTCATCTGCTATTAGAGAGATACTTGCATTCTAGCGAACCACTGCGCCGCCGTCTTGCGCAAATGAAAAATTGCATTGGTTTCGCTTAAATATAAGAATGTAAGAGATATCGCGGCATGCTTGGGTAGAATGCCCGCCGCCAGTGAGAGGAATAATTATGCATTATCAGCCTAAAGATAACCTGCTCGATAACCACTCTATTTTAGTGACGGGCGCAGGTGATGGCATTGGTCGTGAAGCCGCGTTGACCTATGCGCGTTTTGGTGCCCGCGTGATTTTAGTTGGCCGCACCGAAAGTAAATTAATTGCCGTGCAACAGCAGATTGCTGCCAATGGCTTAGCGGCATTGGTAATAACCTTGGATCTACTGCACGCAACCGCGCAAGATTGCCAACAGTTAGCGAATACCTTAAGTCAACAGATTCCCCATTTGGATGGTGTCTTACACAATGCGGGCTTGTTGGGTGATATCGCGCCGATGTCTGAGCAGAACATCGCCGTCTGGCAAGATGTGATGCAAGTGAATGTTAATGCGACTTTTATGCTTACTCAGGCACTACTCCCTTTATTGCTGAAAGCCCCCAGTGCCTCGTTAGTTTTCACCAGTTCCAGCGTCGGTCGCCAGGGACGCGCTGGCTGGGGAGCCTATGCCGTATCCAAATTTGCTACAGAAGGCATGATGCAGGTGCTGGCACAAGAGTATAAACAGAGCCATCTACGGGTTAATTGTATCAATCCAGGGGGCACCAAAACTCAAATGCGGGCCACCGCCTTCCCTGATGAAGATACCAACAAATTAAAAACACCGGCTGATATTATGCCACTGTATCTCTACCTAATGGGCGATGATAGCCGGAGAAAAACCGGTATCAGCTTTGATGCACAACCTGGCCGCAAACCCGGCCCCGCCGAGTAAAAGGAACCTTTAATGTCTGAAGAACGCCACCAGCAGCGCCAACAAAAAATAAAAGAAAAGGTTGAATCACGGGTTGCCGCCGCCCAGGAGACTCGCGGCATCATGATTGTTTTTACCGGTAACGGCAAAGGCAAAACTACCGCCGCTTTTGGTACTGTCACCCGGGCGGTGGGTCATGGATTAACCGCGGGCGTCATTCAGTTCATCAAGGGCGAATGGCCGAACGGCGAGAAAAATTTGTTGCAGCAACATGGGGTTGAGTTTCAGGTCATGGCCACCGGCTTTACCTGGAATACCCAGAACAGAGAAACAGATACCGCCGCCTGTCTGGGAGTTTGGCAGCACGCTTTGCGTATGTTGGCTGATCCGGCATTAGATTTAGTGGTGCTGGATGAGCTGACTTATATGGTCGCTTATGACTACCTGCCACTGGATGAGGTGGTTAATGCCCTTCAACAGCGCCCTGCTCATCAAACAGTGATTATTACTGGCCGTGGTTGCCATCGTGACTTACTGGAGATGGCTGATACCGTCAGTGAGTTACGGCCGGTAAAACACGCTTTTGATGCCGGAATTAAGGCACAGCAAGGTATTGATTGGTAATTTAGCGCAACTTTGCCCCCCTATATATCCGCAAATATCCGCCAATAAATATCCTCCGGCATAGCCGGAGGTTTTTC
Source organism: Yersinia bercovieri ATCC 43970 (assembly GCF_013282745.1). Classification (NCBI taxonomy): domain Bacteria; kingdom Pseudomonadati; phylum Pseudomonadota; class Gammaproteobacteria; order Enterobacterales; family Yersiniaceae; genus Yersinia; species Yersinia bercovieri. The sequence goes on along the minus strand of NZ_CP054044.1, from coordinate 3,420,740 downwards.
ATATGCGCCTATAAGGCTCTCTTACCTGCCGCGCCCTAACAGGCGCATCGCGATCTGACATTTGCATCACAATTCGTTACTTACGGCCCGTAAACGGGCTACCCGGATAGGGGATCGACAACTGCTCACCCATTTTATCCTCTTCCAGTTGGTGTTTTATGTATTCTTGTATCCTGGCTGTATTTTTACCCACCGTATCAACGTAATACCCTCGACACCAAAACTCCCGGTTACGATATTTGAACTTCAAATCGCCAAACTGCTCATAAAGCATCAGGCTACTCTTTCCCTTTAGGTATCCCATAAAGCCCGACACACTCATCTTGGGTGGGATTTCCAGAAGCATATGGATGTGATCCACACAACATTCCGCTTCCAGAATATTCACGTTCTTCCATTCGCACAGCTTTCTTAAAATACTGCCAATCGCTTTGCGCTTTTCCCCGTAGAACACCTGTCTTCGGTACTTCGGCGCAAATACTATGTGATATTTACAGTTCCATCGCGTGTGCGCTAAGCTCTTTTCGTCCCTCATAGGGACCCCCTTTTGATTTCTTGTTGAACGTTTGCAGTTGCCAGACCGCAAACTGTTTTAACAAATCAAAAGGGGTTTTTATAACTGACTCAAAGCTGAAAGCTTTACGGAACCCCCAGCCTAGCTGGGGGTTTTCTGTGCACAATAAAAAGCCGCAGTTCACATTCTGCGGCTTCTATTTGCCTTTTAGCTGGCTACCGCCAACTCATATTGGCTAATACTCGAATGCGACTGACTAAACTCACTTCTCCAGCGGAATCATTGGGATATGCGAGGGTGTCAAGATGCCCATAGCTGGCGTAAGGGTTGCCGGTGTCATTTGGCTCGCGGGTTGCGACTGATGCTGCGTCCCGCCAAAATAGCAGAGCGTTTTCCAAGGTTCCGAAAGCGGACTACAGGTCTTTTCGCAATTATCACTATAATGCGAGTGAGGGCCGCTACAAGCATAAGTTAGAGTAGAAAACCCAGTCCCGACAACAAATAAGATAGCCGTGCTGGTCATTAACAGAGATTTTTTCATGTTGATGCTCCTTAGATTCTAAACCCAATGGGGTATCCCCCAAGCACTATGTAGCCACTCAAAATATCTCAAAGCCAGCGGGAATTGATGGCGGTTGATAGACTGTATATGCTGCAAAACCATTTATTATAGCAAGTTTATTTTTCTTAAAGAATTCACGGCAGTTTTTTATGCTACTGGCAGAGCGAGGATAATCTGAGAGGGAGAGTGAAAATTGCTGTGAGTGGTAAATTGCTGTGAATAATGGGAAGAGACGCCTCTCTTCCCATCGATGAATTATCCGCGCTTATTCGATCCGCGACGCCCGGCAGTAGCGGCCGGTGCGGCATTACCCACATTTTGGCGGGTAGAACCTTTACGGGCGGAGCCTTGGCGGCCAGCAACCTGACGACCAGCAACTTCCGTATGGCGTTTAACCGCGCGACGAATTTGGTTAGCTTTCACTCGGCGACGATCTTTTTCCACCGGCAGTTTGCTGACGGTTTCAGAATCCAGCTCAACCAATTCACGCAGGTAGTTGGTTGCTTTCAGATCCAACTCAGTCCAACCACCACGTGGCAGACCTTTCGGCAGATTAATATCACCGTAACGCACACGAATCAGACGGCTAACCTGCACGCCAACCGCTTCCCACAAGCGGCGAACTTCACGGTTGCGCCCTTCGGTCAAGGTGACGTTGTACCACTGGTTAAGCCCTTCTCCGCCCTGGAAGCTAATGGTGCGGAATGCCGCAGGACCATCTTCCAATTGCACGCCACGACTCAGTTGCTTGATCTTTTCATCATCAATTTGACCAAACACCCGCACCGCATATTCGCGCTCAACTTCACGGCTTGGATGCATCAGGCGATTGGCAAGTTCACCATCAGTGGTGAACAGCAATAGACCTGAGGTATTGACGTCCAAACGGCCTACCGCAACCCAACGCGAACCACGCAGTTTAGGCAGACGATCAAATACCGTCGGGCGACCTTCAGGGTCATTACGGGTACAAAGTTCGCCTTCCGGCTTGTAATATGCCAGAACACGGCACACGGCCTCTTCAGATTCTGTAATAGAAAGAAGGTGGCCATCAAGGCGGATTTTAGTGGCTTGGGTCACTTCAACACGATCACCCAGCGTGGATATTTTACCATCTACGCTGACACGACCCTGCTGAATAATAGCTTCGATCTCCCGACGAGAACCATGACCGGCTCGAGCCAAGACTTTCTGTAATTTTTCACCCACAATTTTAGCGCCCTGCGGTTTAGGGCTTTGTGGCTTTGAGTTTGGTAATTTCTGGTCTTCTGACTTCTCGCTCATTGAGCAACCTCTAATGTCGCCTTCACAGGCGTCGTGTTATATATTGTAATCAATAAGTTAAGCTCACAATCAAGCAGAACTCATTGATTGTAATACATTTTGAAACTCAGCATGGTGCGCTAAAAATCACGCAGAAGGCCCTACCAGCTGGTTCGTGACCGAGCATATTACACTAATTTCACAGGCAAGGATTCAAAAAGTGTCTCATCACCCTTTTCGCTATATGAAACCTTCACTTTGCGGTAGCAAGAATCAGCAAAATGTACCCATCCCCTCATTACCATACTGAGCGGCGGCACATTAGACGTCAGTGGTGAAGTCACCCAATCATATTTAGAGCTACAGGTAATAATCAACACCTGTTGAATTTCAGAATCAATATAAGAACTCATCATCAACACCTTGGGGTGTAAGTAAAGTTCTGAGTATCTCGTTGATCGTTTTAACGCCTAATTTATTATATATATTTCGTCGGTGAGCACTGGCTGTTTTGCTTTTCATATTCAGTCGCCTTGAAATATCAGTATTTCTTAGCCCGAGCAATATGCATTCAAGCACTTCATTCTCCCGCAGAGTTAACTGCGATTTTATTTTACTCGTCAGATCATGTCGATCAAAGCCCTTAGGGGGTTTGCATGAACATATTAATTTAATTATCATAGACTTAACCTTGTCTACAGAGGCTGTCTTACATAAAATTCCGTCCGCTAAGATTGCGAGATAAGTAAAATCCTCTGTCTCTTCATGTTTTCTGCAAAAAACCATCACGAAAGAGCAAGGGTTTGATTCTCTTATTTGACTAATAGTATAAAACACCTTAGATGGCGCAATATTATCAACATCTAGAATAACCACACTTTGCTCGTCTGATTTAATATAGATGCTCTCATCATCGACTGAATAACTTTTCTCAATGTTGATATCTATTGCTTTATCCGCCACTTTCTTTATTTCTTTGACGATGATTTCGAATGAAAATATTGTTAAGTTACAATTACTCACCACCATGACTCTCATGACGTTGCATCGTTCCTTTTCCGCGAGCTTATTCTGAATGAGACAGTTTGGATTGGATGCAAATAAATAACGGTGCCGAAGCACCGTTATTATCAGATCTCACCAAGATTAGAAGTTGTATTTCACTCCTAACATCACTGCGGTATCGCTGTAACCTTTGTCGCCGAGTTGCTGGCCCACATTACCCCAGACATTCAATTGCTTATTCAATTGCCCCTCAACGCCCAGTTTCAGTTCACCGATATTCTTCGCGCCAGCCTGCTTCACTGCAACTGCGTTCATATTGGTGCCAAAATCTTTGGTGTTGTGGATCCAGTTAGCTTCCACAAAGGGTTGGAACTCGCGATCCTTGCCATTATCACTTTCGTGGTGGCCCAACATATAAGAGCGCAGGCCCAGACGAGTCTGAATATTGCCGTCGCCCTGCCCACTCACTTGTGTGCCGTTAGCTTCACGATGTTCATCGGCCTTAACCCCCATCCACGTGATTTGGGCTTTTGGCTGGATAAAGTAGCTTTCGTTCTTCGACTTATTCTCACCGATCTTAAAGGTATAGCCGCTCTCTACCGAGGCGGTGATCCCTTTGGATTTGTACTCTTCAGTCGCCAGCCCTTCACCCTTCACGCTGTTGTTAAACCAGCTGTACTGCGCCCAACCATCAACATACAAGCCAGACTTATCTTCGTCGTTGGCATACCAGGTACTGTAAACACCGGTGCTGTAACCATCAACCGAGCCGGTTGACTTATAACCAGTGCGCGCATTGGTGTCGCTTTTGCTATTCCCGTAACCGGCCATTACCCCAAGATGTAAGCGGTTCAGGCCATTGTTGCTCCACTGAGCAATATCGCCACCCAGTTGCATCACATAACGGTTGCTTTGCGTTTTCAACTGACCACTAGTATCACGTGAACGGTTATGACCGCCTTCGTTACGCAACCACATGCTGGTCACTTTCTGCTCGCCAGTCAGGGCGTCGATATACTGTGTTTCGCCCAAACGATCGTGCAGGCGCGTCACAAACATAGTGTTGGCTGCGGCCAGGTTCGCGGTGTAGCTGCCGGCTTCAGGACGTTTAGTTTCCTCGCCTGGACCCGCCGGGTTTTCCGGGTCGACCGGATTTTCTGGATCAACCGGCAAATTGCTCAAGCTGGTCAGATACCAATTACTGGCATTGGTTCCTACCCCCCGTGCCAGAGAGTAATCATACGCACCTGCCACAATACGGCCGCTTTGCACAAAATTACCGTCTGACTGGCCGTTCACCTGGATCAGTTCAATACCGTTCAGGGTCTTGGCACCCAGACCACCGGCATTGTCCACACTAACATTGGTGGTGCCGCTGGTGTTGCCGTTCACAATCATGCTGTCGGTGGCAGAGCTGTCGTCGCCCAGCGCGGTGTTGAAGTGCAGCAGACCGTTGTTGCCAATATAGTTACCGTTGACCACTAATTGGTTACCGGTGGTGCCGGAGCCGTCACTGGTTTTGTTACCGATAAATACCGTGCCGCTGTTGGTTAAGTCGGTGCCAACGGTGAAGATATTGCTGGCCGGGGCCAGACGGCTCAAGAGTGATGTGATAGGTGCCGTTGGGTTGCCGACAAACAGCACGCCCTTGTTATCAACCGCTCCCGCTACGCCACCAAAACCGCCCATAAAGGCACCATCAGCAATATTGACCTGCTGGCTGGCCAGCGTCATCGGATCGGCGCTGCTACCTAAGATCAGGCCACCCACATTGATATCGGTCTGCCCGGTGTAGGCCGCAGTTTGCGTCAATGACACTGTTCCGCTGCCGTTTTTAGTCAGACTACCGCTGCCGGTAATACTGTTTGCCAGCAACCAGTCACTGGCGCTATTAAGCACTAATGAACCGTCGTTGGTGACCGCAGCGGTGCCCAGATACTCTGCCTGAGAGGCGGTTAACTGACTGCCGCTGGTAATATCAAACAGGCCGCTGAACAGAGTGTTATCACCGGTTAGCGTGATATCGCTGTTATCTTCCAGCACCACACTACCCGCATCACTGATGGCGTTCGCCAACTGACCCGCAGCACCTTTCAGTGTCAGTAAACCAGCGTTGACGATATTGCCACTGCCCAGGCCAACTGCGCTGTTCAGCAAAGCTTGTGCGCCACTGGCAATGTTGGTGGTCGCCGTCAAGGTACTGTTCGCACCGTTAACCGTTAATGTATCAGCAGCAATGGTTAACTCACCGCTGCCGGTCAGTTCACCATCAGACACACCGCCCTGACTCAAGGTTAAGCTGCCACCACTGAGATTGACCGATGAACCCGCACTACTGCGCAGCTCACCGACAGTTTGGCTGTGGCCGTTCATATTAAAGGCGGTATCTGCTGCCAAAGAGAGCAGTGAGGTGCTCCCCAGCACATTGTCATTTAGCATCTGCAAGCTGCCGCTGCGCACCTCGGTAATACCAGTGTAATCGTTGTTCAGGTTAGAGAGTGACACACTGCTGCCCGCTCCCGTATCAATCGCCAAATCACCACTGCCGGTCACTCTGGCACTCAAATCGGCCGCATTGCCGGTCTTATTAGTGGCATACAGTGATAACGCATCACTGCCGCTACCCAGCAGCTCCACTTCAGTCAAGCCGTAGCCGACATACAAACCGTCATTATTCACCCCACTGGTCAGGCGATAGTCGTAAGTCCCTTTCGCCACTGTGGTGCCGCCCTGAGCAATATCGGCTGTGGTGGCATCGGTAATCACATTGCCATTTTGGTCTTGTAGCACTAAATTGCCGCCGTTACCCACCACTGTGGCGTCACTAATGGCCAGTTGCAACTGGGTATTGGTGTCATCCTGTTCGAGGATTGGCAGCAGAGGATTGACCTGATTCTGGCTGTTATCAATGCTGCCGATATTCACTTCTACCGTACCCGCGCCGCGCAGATCCATCTCATTGGTGGTGTGAATGATGCCTTTCGCGACAGTCTCCCCCGGGGTTCCGGTGTCAAATTTCACCAAACCGCCATCAAACACTAATCCACCGATAGTTTGTATACCGTCACCAACCGTGGTGATGCTGTCCGCACCCAATTTCAGGGTGGCATTAACTAATGCTGCCGTGTTATCTGCTGCCAGTTCAAAGGTGGTATGACCCAGTGCCAGTACCCCGTTAAAGGCGTTTTGCGCCGCATTGGCGGTAAAATCGAATGCATTTCCGGCGGTGTTAACTGCCATGGTGCCAAGGCCACTCAACTTGCTGTTAAAACTCACTGCATTCAGGTTGTTGAGCTGCAACAGGCTACCGTCACCCAAGTTAAAACCGGTGTTCACGTTGTCATCCTGGCTATCGCCCAGCGCCAGCAAGATATTTTCCAGTGTAAATGTGGAGTTATTAATCAGGTCGATATAATCCATATTACTGATAGCAGCAGCGTCACTCAGGGTATAAACCGAGTTATCAAAGCGCAGGGTATCCGCGCCCGTGCCGCCGTTCAGTGAACTAAACACGCCAGTATCGGCTAATGTCAGATCTTTCAAAATAAACAGGTCGTCACCCGTGCCGGTGGTGAAATCAGTGCCTTCACTGCCTTGCATCAGGGTCACGGTGTTGTTGCCCGCTAACAGATCCACCTTACCGACAATCTTGCCATCAGTAGCATTGGTAAAGGCTACACCATTACCGCTAGTGGTGATCACCGCTTGTTGTGCCGCGCTGTTGGCCTGAATGGTGCCGCTGTTGACGAAGCTGTTGACAAAACCATTATCGATATCGACAACAGGGCTGCTCAGTGACTCAGATATCAGGTTACCGGACTGTTCAACTTGCGCTGTGGTGCCGCCAACAATTAGCGCGGCACCGCCTGCTGCATTGTGAACATTCACGCTAGCGCCGGTTTTCAGATTCTGGCTGGAGTTGGTCACAATCCCTTTACCATCGGCCGAATTAACGTTAATCACCAAACCTGCCGAGTCGGACATATCCAGCGTATTGTTGGTCAGCGTATCGCCAGTATTGGCGAACAGAATACCTGTGCCGCTACCATTGACATTAATTACGCCCGAGTTGGTCGCCGCCATCGAGGCTCCAGTACGCACACCGGCACCATTGCCGACGGTCAGCGTGGTATCTTTTAACTGAATACCCGCAATTTCCGCTTTATTTTCAATAGCATTACCGCTACCGCCGGCCGTCATGCTAATAGTTGCGCCATCAACAGTCAGGGCGATAGCATCGGTATCGAGCAGTACGCCATGGGCAGTGCCGCCCGCTTTGGTTTCGCCGTTACCGGATAGCGTCAGACTCGCACCTGCCCCCAGCAGATAAGCGGCGGTGCCGTCAGTGGCGTTGACAATACCACTGTTATTGACAGTCGAATCCGCGCCCTGAATGTTCACCGCAGTACCATTTACGGTGATCAGATTTTCGTTAGTCAGAATCCCGCCATCTACCAGCACGCCAGTACTGCCGGCCTGGGTGAAATCGATAGTGCCTTTATGAATCAGTTCACCGCCATTACGAGCGATATAGCCATAAGCGCCGGACGCTGTGTTACCGGTACTCAGAACTGCCGAACTGGTCAGCACAGATTTACCGGTGGCACCGGTGGCAAGACCATTCAAGCCGTAATAGTTACCATCGACGATGCCCGCCGTCGCGCCGTCGCCTCTTAATTCCAAACTGGCGTTGGCGGTGATAGTGCCGGTTGCGCCCCCCTCAACTTTCACCCCAGTAGAACCCTCACCCAAGAGCACCATATCTAAAGCGCCGGAGTTAAATGTACTGCCAGCCCCCGTGACCTGGATCAGGGCGGAGTCTTTACCGGTGGCATTCATGGTCGAGGCCGTGGTTCCAGCGAAAGAGGCCCCTTTATCAACGCGATATAGGGTAGAACCTTCGGTTAAAACGGTTTCATCACCACTGGCAATGTTATTGATGCTAGAACCCGTACCGTAAATCAGGTAGCCCACCTGATTTATGCCGGAGACAAACTCAACCTGACCGGTACCGGTGACATTAATAGTCCCTTTATCTTCAGCCACCACCCCGATTGCGCCATCGCCCATTAAATTGACCTGACCGGAGAGATTCGCCACCGCGCCCACACCGATAGCCTGAATACCGTAGTTTGCCAAATTGGTAGCGGGATCAAGCCCGTTATTCACATAGATATGGCCTCTATTAGTGGCTGAACTATTGGTCAGCACTTTAATTCCGACGCTATTGATGCCATTAATGACGATATCGCCATTGTTGAAAATATTGGTGGCATTAACACTAGAGGAGATACCGATATTCTGCGCTGCATTTTGTCCTGGTGTCGCACCAGCACCGTTGAGTTCAATGGTGCCGTTCTGATTGACCGCAACTCTCTCCCCTTGCGCATCTATGGCGATAGAGTTTTCAGTTTTGCTACCAATCACAATTTTGCCGGTCGTACTATTGGTAAAGGTGGCAATATTGGTCAAATTTACTGTGTCTTGCACTAATTTGACGGCATAAGATTGGGTCTTAATTGCCAGGTCGGTGACCACATCTGTTAGTGTGCGTTGGGCCTGGCGGCCGACATAGACTGTGCCATTGTTTTCAAAGGTAGAACCTTTCTGAACACTGACCCCTTCGTTGACATATCCGGCAGGAGGCGACAAATCGACACTGGCTGCAATATTAATTGCGCCGTTATTGACGAAAATAGAGTTGCCATCAATGATGGCCGCGCGGGTATAAGAACTCGCCCCACGTGAAGCGGTATTAATAATACCGTTGTTAATCACTGACGAACTGCCATTTGCCAAAATCGCGGTATGGCTGCCGCTGGCGATATACAGAGGTAATACGGCGGTCGGTGTGGATTTGAAATCCAACATTTCAGGGTTAGTCCCTGCATCCAGCACACCGGTCGCTTCATTAATGACATGACTGTCCGTGGCAAAGATAATATTCGTTCCCCGCACACTGGCGGCGACTGAACCTAAGGTGCCGGCATTATTCAGGGTTGCACCATCATTCAAACGAACCACTGAAATGTCAGTGTTGAAAGCCTGAATGTTGGCATCAGTGCCAATATTCACAATGGCATTTTGTCCATCACCATGAATAAAGGCGACCCGACTAGAGTCAACAATGTGGTTGACGGCATCATTGGGGCCAATACCCATATCAATATAAATAGGGGTGACTTTGGGTGAAGTATTGGAGCCGTTAGTGATGTATGCCCGTGACAACTCAGCTTGATAGCCCTTACTGTCCAGAACAATCGCACCACTCTTTATACCAGCGATCAAATCATTATTATATTGTTGGAAATCTGCAAAATTTTGAACATTCTGCGCACCTAAATAGGGGCTGGTGAAGCTACCGGTAAAGTCATCAAGTACAGCATTAGCCACTGAGGTGCTGCTATCACGAATGTTATTGCTGTTATTACCCAGATTCACCACGGTCTTGGCGTTATAATTTAAGACGGTATCCTGAGCGGAAACACTGTTTGATTCGACATAAAATGCCGAGGATGTTGTTACCGCTGGCTCACTTTTCAAGCCACCTTTAAGAATGGCACTAAAATAGTTATCGCTATTATTGACCCAACCTGCGGCAGTACTGCCTACATTAACATTCAGGTCACTTCCATCTTCTAGATGGAATAAGTTACGATTAACATACTGACCATTTTCGCCGACCGCATAGGATATTGGCACCACAAACTCGGACAACGGCTTAATTGACATGCCATTGCTGCTATACACATTAATAGTGATTAATGCGCCAGTGCCTTTGGGATCAAGGAAGGTTTCGGTAACCGTATCACCTAGGTTGAAAATGTTCTTACTAATCAGATTCTCTGCACCATAAAGGAAATTACCTGCTGGAATATCGCCTAATTTGCTGTTTTTAAAACCAGCATCACCACGGGCAATATTGCTAAAGCTCCCCGCTAAGGTATTACCTGTGCCAGTAAAGGTCTGTGTAAAGTCAACTTCAGGCGTAAAAACAGGCACATCTATATCGGCAGCAAATGCTGAGCCGGCACCTAACGTCAATATCAACGTCATCGCAATTTGGCTTAAACGCGCAGGTGCCGCTACAGAGGAAGTTAGGCCGACAGTTCCTGAACAGAATGACTTAGTTTTTTTACCCGACTTGGAAAACTCTGATGCAACATCATAGCGACCTAAGGCACTATTCCAAATGACTTTAAATACTTGATTCATAGAACTCTCGACTTTCTCTGTATAATTATGGGTTGTGGTTAGCGAGCAGCATTTTTCTTAATTAATGCATGCATAATTAATCTGACTAACTTTCACTGGTGGGTGGATTAAGACTTATAATAATTCATTGGTATCGATAATAAACTCTCACAGTCAATCAGATATATAGGAGTAAGTAACGAAATCAGTAGGACGCATCCTACACCTCACGTGGAAATATCACATTATCCATATAAATCAATAGATAAGTAATTAAGAATAAGCAAGAATATTCTCAATTTAGATATAATCCAGGAATAAGAATAATTTTACAGCAGCCCAATCAGACCATTAAGAATAAATATTTAACAGCAGCACCGGATAGCGGCTTAAATACTGTTCTGAAAAGAAATGTAAATAAACTTCTTAAGAGAAGCTTTTATTTCATATGAGATTATTTCTTTTTAATACCTTTTTTATCCCATCGACTTAAAAAACACGTCGAGTATACATAAAAAACATAATTATTGGTTTTTATAGTCTTAATTTACATTAAAACGGTATTTTACTCTGCAACCGTTGGATTTACGATCTATTGTGAAACTTTATTCTGTTAGTTGGATTAATTCCTAGAATAAAAGATCGTCTAATGAAATTGAAAGTATCTTTATTATATTTACAATTAAAATCTCATTGGATCTGTCTTAAAAAGATAATTTATTAAAAGTAAGTGGCTAAGCAATAGAATATATAGATAATTATCGATGTGAAATTAGTTTTACATTTTAATAGTTTATTTAAATTGCTGAATTATGGCTATTTCATAAAAATCAAAACCAGCAGCACAGCCATCAAACCGTAATTACTACATATATTTCAATTAGATACACTGAAATGGTCGTTTTTTTTCACACCATAAAAACAGAAAATTGTTAATGTAAAATAGAAGGTTTTTAATATAACCAAGCCACTGCCGGAATAACTGCAATGCATGAAAATACAAAATGTGTGATTTATTAAGCAATATCGAGTGGGTTGGCATTTCTGGGTGATGGTTAAGCGGGGGAGTATCGCGCAATCAAAGGATCAAAAAGTAGATGGGAACATCAGTGCCACGAGGAGAAAATAGGCCGCAGCAAAAGCCGGTTGGATACGACACGTTGAAATCACCCTGCCTCACACGGCAGCATGTTTGTTCAACAACCCAATCCTATCCAACAACGGCTAATTTTAACCAACGTAGTCACAACCAACAGCTGTGCGTGTTAGCGGAATGGTGTGGTGTCACCCGCGCCTTCACGGATAACCGCCACAGAAGAGTCAGTGAGATCAATTACCGTGGTCGGTTGCTGGCCCAGTGAGCCGCCGTGGATGATTAAATCCACTTGTTTGCCCAGATGCTCTTTAATCTCTTCCGGATCAGATTCGGCAAAGTCATTGCCTGGCAGCATCAAGGTGGTCGACATCAACGGCTCACCCAAGACATCCAGCAAAGCCAGCGCTATCGGGTTAGAGGGCACACGCAAACCAATGGTTTTACGTTTATCATTCATCAAACGCCGAGGCACCTCTTTTGTCGCTTTTAAAATAAAGGTGTAGTTACCGGGCGTATTGTTTTTGATCAGTCGAAATGCCGAGTTATCGACATACGCGTAAGTCGATAGCTCAGATAGATCACGGCACACCAGTGTGAAGTTATGATTGCCATCCAACTGACGAATACGGCAGATACGTTCCATTGCCGTCTTATCCTCTAAACGGCAACCAAGGGCGTAACCCGAATCTGTTGGATAAACCACCACACCGCCTTTGCGCAGAACATCAACACTCTGGTTGATTAAGCGCGGTTGCGGATTTTCCGGGTGAATATAAAAAAATTGACTCATGACTCTACCTCATCATTCAAACTACGATCGGCATTGGCTGGCTCTACAGGCCAATCACGCCATACCGGTTCCACCCCAGCGGGCAGCCACAATTTGCGGCCCAACTCAATCCAGGAACATGGTTGATGGAAATCAGACCCCTGGGATGCAAGTAAATTATAGTCGCGGGCATATTGTGCCAGTTGCGCCCTTTCGTGGGGAGCTTGCTGGCACTGGGCAACTTCCATGGCGTCACCACCATGTTCCGCAAAGTGCGCTAACAAGCGCTTTAGCCACTTAGCGGTTAAATCATAGCGACCGGGGTGCGCCAATACAGCTTGCCCGCCAGATTGCACAATGGCATCAATGGCTTGCTCTATTGTACACCATTGTGCGGGAACATAACCGGTCTTGCCCTTGGCTAAGTACTTTTTAAACACCTGCCCGACATTACTCGCCAGCCCCAGCTCCACCAGATAGCGGGCAAAATGCCCCCGGGTGACCTGACCGCCCTGCGCCAATCGATTAGCCCCTTCCCAGGCACCAGGGATGCGCGCTTTTGCCAGACGGGCACTGATCTCCTGCGCCCGCACATAGCGGTGATCAGACTGTTCGCGCAACAGTTTACAGATGCTGGCATGGTTAACATCAATACCTAGCCCCACAATATGGATCTCGTGGTTTTCCCATAAAGTGGAGATCTCTACGCCAGAAATTAGCTGTAATGCCAGTTTTTCCTGCGCAATAGTCGCGGCTGCTTCCGCCAATCCCGCTGTGGTGTCGTGATCGGTGATCGCCAACACACTAACACGCATCTGCGCGGCTCTTATCACCAACGCCGCAGGGGTGAGTGAGCCATCAGACGCCGTGGTATGGCTATGGAGATCATAGAGCCTAAAGGCCGTTGAGGCCGCAGCCGTATCAGATAAGGTGGAGTTATCAGTCAAAACAAAAGTCCAGAAAAAGCGTGGCTGACTATCATACCCGCGAATAAGAGAGTTAGGTTAATCAATCTTACAGCGCCATTGACACTGTCAGTGCGCTCAACGCCAAAACTCCGCCATTCAGAGCATGATAAAAAAACCGTCATTCAGGGGTTGACATTCATCTCGCGAACCAGTTAACTAGTACACAAGTTCACGAGGCATTTAGTTGATGTCCAAGATAGTGAGCAGCACCATTAAACTGAATGTAATCATAGGATAAGCAATGAAAACCACTCTGATCTCCCTACTGCGTTGGTGGCACATCTCCCTCTCTCGGGCGGTGTAATCGCGCATACCAGTCATCAGACAGTGCAGATTGCTTCAGCCCGCTAATAGCGGGTTTTTTTATGGACAGATTTCGGCGTAACCGCTTTTTCAGGATCACTTTTCGAGACCAATAAAATGATGCAGACTTCGCGCCCCACTCTACAGTTACTGACCGCCACGGCCTGTTACCGCGATGATCCCACCGCGCTGTTTCACCAGTTATGCGGCGCTCGTCCAGCCACCTTGTTACTTGAGTCAGCGGAAGTCACCAGTAAACAGAACCTGAAAAGCCTGCTGATTATTGACAGTGCGCTGCGTATCACCGCACTGGCACAAACCGTCACCATCGAAGCGCTGACACCTAATGGTGCCTCTTTATTACCGTTGCTGGACACGGCACTACCGCCACAGGTTGAGATTCAACTGCGCCCGAATGGCCGCGAATTAACTTTCCCGCTAATTGATGAGGTGCAGGATGAAGACTCGCGCTTACAGTCATTATCGGTTTTTGATGCATTGCGTCTGCTGCTGCAACTGGTTGAGACGCCAGTAGCTGAGCGGGAAGCGATGTTTATCGGCGGCCTGTTCGCCTACGATTTGGTAGCGGGTTTTGAAAATTTACCGCCACTACGCCATGACCAAAATTGCCCCGATTTCTGTTTCTATCTCGCCGAAACCTTACTGATTTTGGATCATCAGCATCGTTCGACGCAGTTACAAGCCAGCCTGTTCACGCCGAATAGCGATGAACATCAGCGCCTGAGCGGTCGTTTAGAGCAGCTTGGCCACCAGCTACAGCAAACCGCCCAACCTATTCCTGCCCCATCGGTGCCCGAGATGGCGTTACAGTGTAACCAGTCAGATGAGGAGTATGGCGCAGTAGTCAGTGAGTTACAGCAAGCGATCCGCGAAGGCGAAATTTTCCAGGTGGTGCCATCGCGCCGCTTCTCTCTGCCTTGCCCCTCGCCGCTGGCGGCTTACCAAACGCTAAAAGAGCACAATCCCAGCCCCTACATGTTCTTTATGCAGGATAACCAATTCGCCCTGTTCGGCGCATCGCCTGAAAGCGCGCTGAAGTACGACGCCAGCAATCGCCAAATTGAGATCTACCCGATTGCCGGTACTCGCCCCCGTGGGCGGCGGGCCAACGGCGAATTGGATGCTGATTTAGACAGCCGAATTGAGCTGGAGATGCGCACTGACCATAAAGAGCTGGCTGAACACTTGATGCTCGTGGATTTGGCCCGCAATGATCTGGCCCGGATTTGTGAACCGGGCAGCCGTTATGTCGCTGATTTAACAAAAGTTGACCGCTACTCATTCGTGATGCATCTGGTTTCCCGCGTCGTCGGCACCCTGCGCCATGATTTGGATGTGCTACATGCTTATCAGGCGTGCATGAACATGGGCACCCTAAGTGGTGCGCCAAAAGTCCGCGCCATGCAATTGATAGCCGAGCGCGAAGGCTCACGTCGCGGCAGTTACGGCGGCGCCGTGGGCTATTTTACCGCCCATGGCGATCTGGATACCTGCATTGTGATCCGCTCGGCCTATGTCGAACAGGGTATCGCCACTGTTCAAGCCGGTGCGGGGGTGGTTCTCGACTCAATTCCACAGGCGGAAGCCGATGAAACCCGCAATAAGGCCCGTGCTGTACTGCGGGCGATTGCGACCGCACACCATGCCAGGGAGCTTTTCTGATGGCTGATCTCTTACTGCTCGATAATATCGACTCCTTTACCTACAACCTGGTGGACCAACTGCGCGCCAGTGGTCATCGCGTGGTGATTTACCGCAATCAGATTGCCGCTGACACTATTATTGAGCGCTTGCAGCAGTTGGAACAGCCGGTGCTGATGCTGTCACCCGGCCCCGGCACCCCCGCTCAAGCCGGTTGCATGCCCGAGTTATTGCAGCGCTTGCGCGGTCAGTTACCCATTATCGGCATCTGTCTTGGTCATCAAGCCATCATTGAGGCCTATGGTGGCCATGTCGGCCAGGCTGGCGAAATATTGCATGGCAAAGCCTCGGCCATTGATCACGATGGGCAAGGTATGTTCGCTGGTATGCCCAACCCCTTGCCGGTGGCCCGCTATCACTCATTGGTCGGTAGCAATATCCCCACAGAATTAACCGTTAACGCCCGTTTCGGCGAGATGGTCATGGCGGTGCGTCATGATGCTCACCGTGTTTGTGGCTATCAATTCCATCCGGAATCGATTTTAACCACTCAGGGCGCTCGTTTGTTGGAACAGACACTGGCCTGGGTCTTATCCCCTGCGGATTTGAAGCCACCGCGGCGTTAGCAGCACGCCAGGTGCTTTGGGGATAGAATATTTAAGGAATTTATGATGCAAATATTATTAGAAAAATTATTCCGCGCCGAGTCATTGAGCCAGCAACAGAGCCAACAGCTGTTTGCCGCTATCGTGCGCGGTGAACTGGAAGCCAGCCAACTGGCGGCAGCCTTGATCAGCATGAAAGTGCGGGGTGAAACACCGGATGAAATCGCCGGTGCGGCACAAGCGCTGTTAGCGGATGCACAACCCTTCCCGCGCCCTGACTACCTGTTCGCGGATATCGTCGGCACCGGCGGCGATGGCACCAACAGCATTAATATCTCCACCGCCAGCGCCTTTGTGGCCGCCAGTTGTGGGGTAAAAGTGGCGAAACACGGCAACCGCAGTGTCTCCAGCCGCTCTGGCTCATCCGATTTACTGGCCGCCTTTGGTATTCGTCTGGATATGAGCGCCGAGCAGTCACGACTCGCCTTGGATGAGTTAGGGGTCTGTTTCCTGTTTGCGCCGCAGTATCACAGCGGTTTTCGTCATGCGATGCCAGTGCGCCAACAGTTGAAAACCCGCACCCTGTTTAATGTGCTGGGGCCATTGATAAACCCGGCCCGTCCGCCACTGGCGCTGATTGGTGTCTACAGCCCTGAGTTGGTGTTGCCCATCGCACAGACACTCAAAGTGCTGGGCTATCAACGTGCCGCAGTGGTGCATGGTGGAGGGATGGATGAAGTGGCGATCCATGCTCCAACACAGGTCGCAGAGCTGAATAACGGCAATATCGAAAGTTATGAGGTAGCGCCAGAAGATTTTGGTCTGGGCCGCTACCCACTAAGTGCGCTACAAGGTGGCGCGCCGGAAGAAAACCGTGACATTTTAGCACGCTTGTTACAAGGTAAAGGCGAAGCGGCACAGGCCGCAGCCGTCGCCGCTAACGTGGCGTTATTGCTGAAATTACATGGCCAGGAAAATTTGCGTCATAACGCGCAGCAAGCATTGGAAATGATTCACAGCGGTCAGGCATTTGATCGTGTTACTGCTCTGGCAGCAAGGAGATAGATGATGCAGGAAACCGTACTTCACAGCATAGTGCGCGATAAGGAAGTCTGGGTTGCCGCGCGGAAAGTGCAACAGCCGCTGGCCCGTTTTCAACACGAAATTACCCCGAGCCAGCGCGACTTTTATCAAGCACTGCAAAGCAATAAGAGCGTGTTTATCCTGGAGTGTAAAAAGGCATCCCCCTCCAAGGGCGTCATCCGCGATAATTTTAATCCAGCCGACATTGCGGCGGTTTATCGGGATTATGCTTCGGCTATCTCGGTATTAACTGACGAAAAGTACTTTCAGGGCAGCTTTGATTTCTTGCCGCAAGTCAGTGCAGTCGTGACGCAGCCGGTGTTGTGCAAAGACTTTATTATCGACGCCTATCAGGTACAACTGGCCCGTTTTTATCAGGCGGATGCCATCTTACTGATGTTATCGGTGCTGGATGATGACAGCTATCGCCAACTGGCCGCGCTAGCACATAGCCTGAAGATGGGCGTGTTGACGGAGGCCAGCAATGCCGAAGAGCTGGAGCGCGCCATTGCATTAGGTGCCAAAGTGGTGGGCATCAATAACCGTGATTTACGTGATCTCTCCATCGACTTAAATCGCACCCGTGAACTGGCACCGCGCCTGCCCGCCGGTGTAACTATCATCAGCGAATCGGGTATCAACGATTACCGCCAGGTGCGCGAATTGAGCGAGGTTGCCCACGGCTTCCTGATTGGCAGCGCGCTGATGTCTGAAGCCAACCTCCATGCCGCTGTGCGCCGCGTATTAGTGGGTGAAAATAAAGTGTGTGGCCTGACTCGCGCTCAAGATGCCGCTGCCGCCTATCACGCCGGCGCCCTGTATGGCGGGTTGATTTTTGTTGGCAGCTCACCGCGCAATGTGGATATTGCTCAGGCCCGAGTGGTGATCAGTGGCGCGCCGCTGAAATACGTTGGCGTGTTCCGTGATGCCCAAATAGAGACCATCCAACCCATCGCCGAGCGCTTAGCACTGGCGGCCGTGCAGTTGCATGGGCAAGAAGATCAAACTTATATCGATCAATTACGTCAAGTTTTACCTGCCAATTGCCAGATCTGGAAGGCGCTGAGTGTCAGCGACACCCTGCCTGCCCGCAACTTGCAGCATGTCGAACGTTATGTCCTGGATAATGGTCAGGGTGGCAGCGGCCAACATTTTGACTGGTCACTGTTGGCCGGCGAGTCACTGGATAACGTCCTGCTGGCCGGTGGTTTGAGTGCCGACAACTGTGCGGCCGCGGCACAACTTGGCTGCGCGGGACTGGATTTCAACTCCGGTGTCGAAAGCGCCCCCGGCATTAAAGATCCACAGTTGATCACCGCTGCATTCAATGCATTGCGGACTTATTGATTTCATTTATAGCCACACATTGATAGCCATATATTGGTTAATCCTAGAAAGGACAAAAAATGACCACACTTAATCCCTATTTTGGCGAGTTCGGTGGCATGTATGTGCCACAGATCCTGATGCCAGCACTGAAGCAACTGGAAGAGGCTTTTGTCAGCGCTCAACTGGACCCTGAATTTCAGGCGGCATTTCAGGATTTGTTGAAGAACTACGCCGGTCGCCCGACAGCGCTAACGCTATGTCAAAACCTGACCGCAGGGACGAAAACCAAGTTATATCTGAAACGTGAAGACTTGCTACACGGCGGCGCGCACAAAACCAATCAGGTTTTGGGGCAAGCTTTATTAGCAAAACGTATGGGTAAGACTGAAATCATTGCTGAAACTGGGGCCGGTCAACATGGCGTGGCGTCAGCACTGGCTTGCGCCCTGCTGGGCTTGAAGTGCCGCATCTACATGGGGGCGAAAGACATTGAGCGTCAGTCACCGAACGTGTTCCGGATGCGCCTGATGGGGGCCGAAGTGATCCCGGTGCACAGTGGATCGTCAACACTGAAAGATGCTTGTAACGAAGCGCTGCGCGACTGGTCTGGTAGCTACGAAACGGCTCACTATATGCTGGGAACGGCCGCAGGCCCGCACCCTTACCCGACCATTGTGCGTGAGTTCCAACGTATGATTGGCGAAGAGACCAAAGCGCAGATGTTAGCCCGCGAAGGCCGTCTGCCCGATGCCGTACTGGCGTGTGTCGGGGGCGGCTCCAACGCCATCGGCATGTTTGCTGACTTTATTGATGAGCCGAACGTGGGGTTAATTGGGGTCGAACCCGCAGGACTTGGCATCGAAACCGGTCAACATGGCGCACCACTTAAGCACGGTAAAGTGGGCATCTACTTCGGTATGAAATCGCCAATGATGCAGACCAGTGATGGTCAAATCGAAGAGTCTTACTCCATCTCTGCCGGGCTGGATTTCCCATCGGTCGGGCCACAACATGCCTATTTGAACAGCATCGGTCGCGCCGATTATGTTTCGGTGACCGATGATGAAGCGCTGGACGCCTTTAAAGCACTGTCATGCCAAGAGGGGATCATCCCCGCGTTGGAGTCCTCCCATGCGCTGGCCCATGCCTTGAAAATGATTAAAGCGTCGCCGGAGAAAGAGCAGATATTGGTGGTCAATCTGTCCGGTCGTGGTGATAAAGATATTTTCACCGTTCACGATATTCTGAAAGCTCGGGGAGAGATTTAATGGAGCGTTATCAACAGCTTTTTCAACAATTAGCCGCCAAAAAAGAGGGGGCGTTTGTACCTTTTGTACAGTTAGGCGATCCCTCACCCGCGCTATCGTTAGAGATTATTGACACCTTGATTGCTGCCGGTGCCGATGCGTTGGAGTTGGGCATCCCTTTCTCTGACCCGCTGGCCGATGGCCCGACGATTCAAAATGCCGCGCTACGTGCCTTTGCCGCCGGGGTCACACCGGCTATCTGTTTTGAGATGCTGGCGGAAATTCGCAAAAAACATCCGGCGATCCCAATTGGCCTGCTGATGTATGCGAACTTGGTATTCCACAACGGAATTGATAATTTCTATCAACGTTGCGCTGAGGTGGGGGTGGACTCGGTGCTGATCGCCGACGTGCCATTTGAAGAGTCAGCCCCCTTCCGCGCGGCGGCACTACGCCACAACATTGCGCCGATCTTTATCTGTCCACCGAACGCAGATGATGATTTGCTGCGGGAAATTGCCTCCCATGGCCGTGGCTATACCTATCTGCTCTCCCGCGCGGGTGTGACGGGGGCGGAGAATCACGGCCATCTACCGCTGAATCATCTGATCGATACATTGCGGGAGTATCATGCCGCACCCGCACTGCAAGGTTTTGGCATTTCAGAACCTGAACAGGTGAAAAGCAGTTTAGCGGCAGGGGCGGCAGGCGCTATTTCAGGTTCCGCAATTGTAAAAATCATTGAAAACAATGTCTCGCAGCCCGCAGTGATGCTGGCACAACTGACCCGTTTTGTGACTGAGATGAAAGCCGCAACACGTCGTTAATTAGCCAATAAGCGCCTGATGGCTTGCTCAGCTCCGGCGCTTTACTCTCTTTTTTCAATGTCTTCCTCACTTCAAATTCACCGTGAATTTGAATAAAAGCCATCCATCACTAATAATCATGTAACACACTAAGCATTTTTTTACATTTATGGTGCCCTGTATGGGCTATAGCACTGTGTAAAGTATGCATTAATGCCACATTGAATCAGTGTTTAGTGTTTAACCCAGTCCCCCTTGTGACATCAATAACATGGAGAGTCATTTATGAAGCTTTTTAAGACCCTTTCAGCCTTATGCATTGCGGTTATTATGGCAATGGCCGTATCAGCTTGTGCGCCA